>JANXUV010000080.1 GCA_025356085.1 Betaproteobacteria bacterium | reverse complement strand
CCATAGCCTTTCCAGTTGCGGTCGGAGGCGCCGGTGGCGACACCCTCCTTCACCCACTGAAGCGCTTCTTCCAAGACAGGCAAATCAGCCATGGATACAGAAGCTGAAAGTTTCGAACCCCGGCAGATCTCCAGCAGGTGGCCGGCGAGGCCGAAGCCGGTGACGTCGGTGACCGCGTGCACATCGGGCATGGCGCCGAGCGCTTCGCCGGGCGTGTTTAGCTTCGTCGTCGACTCGATCATCGCCTGGTAGCCGGCGTCCGAGAGCTTGCCCTTCTTCAGCGCGGCCGAAAGGATACCCACGCCCAACGGCTTCCCCAAAACAAGAATATCTCCAGGTTTTGCAGTTGAATTGCGTTTTATATTTTTGGGGTCAACCAATCCAAGAGCGACAAGTCCATATATCGGTTCAAGAACATCGATGGAATGGCCGCCCGCGATCGGGATGCCCGCCTCGGCGCAGATGGATTCGCCGCCCGCGAGGATCCTGCCGATCACCGGCAGCGGCAGCTTGTCGAGCGGCATGCCGACCAGCGCCAGCGCGAAGATGGGCTTCGCGCCCATGGCGTAGATGTCGGAGATGGCGTTGGTCGCGGCGATGCGCCCGAAGTCGTAGGGATCGTCGACGATCGGCGTGAAGAAATCGGTGGTGGCGACGAGCGCCTGCTTGTCGTTCAGCTTGTAGACCGCCGCGTCGTCCGAAGTCTCGGTGCCGACCAGCAGTTCCTTCGGCAGGCCGCGGATGGGCGTGGCGGCGAGCAGCTCGGTGAGGATGGCGGGCGCGATCTTGCAGCCGCAGCCGCCGCCGTGGCTGAAGTCGGTGAGGCGGATCTTTTCCGGGGCATTCATGGTCGAAGGTATTCTAATACGCGCGCCGCCCTGTAAGATTGCGGGGTTTGCGGCGACCAACCGTCCATCGACCCACAGGAGCAGCGCTTGAAAACCCTCTTCGCCTTGGTGCTTTCCCTGTTTTTCGCCACCGTCTGGGCCGGCGAGCAGCCCTACGACAAGGCGGCCTTCGACAAGGCGGTCGCCGAAGGCAAGCCGGTGATCGTCGATTTCTTCGCCGACTGGTGCCCGACCTGCAAGGCGCAGAAGCCGCACGTGCAGAGCCTGCTGGGCGAGCCGAAGATGAAGGAGGTCACTCTCTTCATCGCCGATTATGACAAGGAAAAGGACCTCAAGAAGGCGCTGCGCGTGACGCAGCAATCCACCTTCGTCGTGTTCAAGGGCGGCAAGGAAGTCGGCCGCTCGACCGGGCAGACGAAAAAAGAAGACCTGGCGGCCCTGTTCGCCAAGGCGCTGTAGCGTTCGCGCGCCGCGCCGCGCATGACCTTCAGCGCCGGCACCTACGGCCTCGGCTACCTCGCCGGGCTGCTCTCGACGCTGTCGCCCTGCGTGCTGCCGCTGGTGCCGATCCTGATCGGCACCGCGGCCGCGGCGCACGCGCTGGGACCCTACGCGCTCGCCCTCGGGCTGATGCTGTCGTTCTCGCTGGTCGGTATCTTCCTCGCGACGCTGGGCGCCTCGCTCGGACTCGACTCGGATACCTTCCGCAACGTAGCGGCGGTGATCCTGATCGTCTTCGGCATCGTGCTGCTGTCGGTGAAACTGCAGGAGCGCTTTGCCACGGCGACCTCCGGCCTGAGCGCGGCGGGCGACGGCCTGCTGTCGAAGCTCCGGCTCGAGGGGTTGGGCGGCCAGTTTGTCGTCGGCCTGCTGCTCGGCGTCATCTGGAGCCCCTGCGTCGGGCCGACGCTGGGCGCGGCGACCACGCTCGCCTCGCAGGGGCAGAGCCTGGCGCAGATCGCGCTGCTGATGATGATCTTCGCGCTCGGCGCCGGCACGCCGCTGGTCGCGCTCGGCTCCCTGTCGCGCGCCACCGTGATGCGAGTGCGCGGTCGCATGATGCAGGCGGGCAAGCTCGGCAAGTCGCTGCTCGGCGCGCTCCTCCTGCTCGTCGGGCTGGCGATCCTTACCGGCCTGGACAAGTCCTTCGAGGCCTGGGCGGTGCGGGTCTCGCCGCAGTGGTTGACGGACCTGACGACGCGGTACTGAGCTCGGCGCAGGTCCGCAGGGCCTAACGCTGCAAGACCCGGCGCGCCAGGTAGGAGGCGAGGTCCACCAGCGCGACCAGCAGGATCATCGCGATCAGGATCGAACTCGTCTCGCGCATGTGGAACAGGCCCATATGGAAAGCGAGCATCTGTCCCAGGCCGCCGGCGCCCACCACGCCCAGCACCGCGGCGGCGCGGATGTTGTTCTCCCAGCGGTAGAGCGTGTAGGACAGCAGCTGCGGCAGAATCTGCGGCAGCGTGGCATAAAGAAAGACGCGGCCCGCGCCCACGCCCTGGGCGCGCAGCGCGAACGCCGGGCCGGGCGGCGAATTCTCGATCGCCTCGGCGAACAGGCGCCCCAGCACTCCGGTGGTGTGCAGGCCGAGCGCGAGCGTGCCGGCGAAGGGGCCGAGGCCCGCGGCGATGATCAGCAGCGCAGCCCAGACCAGCTCCGGGATCGAGCGCAGCGCGTTGAGCGCGAGCCGGGTTGGCGCGCGCCAGAGCGCGCGGTCGCCGGCGAGAGTACGGCTCGCCGGCAGCGCGAGCGCGAGCCCGCCGGCCACGGCGAGCAGCGTGCCCAGCGCGGACATGGCGATGGTTTCCAGGCTCGCCACGGCAAGCTTGCCGAGGAACGCGGGGTCCGCGGTCGGCGAAAGCAGTTCGGCGAGGAACCGGCCCATCCTGCGCGCGGCGTCCGCCGACAGGAACTTCGCCCATTGCAGGTCGAGCGACCAGAAGCTGGCGACGATCAGCACCGCCAGAGCGGCGAGGAACCAGACGGCCGCCGAGCGCGAGGGCCGCTGCGGCACCGCGTTGTGCGCGGCGCCGTTCAAGCGATCCGCCGCCGCAGCCAGGCGCTGGCCGCGTCCGCCAGGCCGACCAGCAGCATGAACACGAGCAGCATGGTCGCCACCTCGGCGCCCTGGAACATTTTCATCGAGTTGTCCATCTGTTGGCCGAGCCCCCCCGCGCCGACGAAGCCGAGCACCGCCGAGGAGCGGATCGCGCACTCCCAGCGGTAGACGGTGTAGCTGGTGAGCTCGGAGGCGCTCTGCGGCAACACGCCGTAGAGGAAGGCCTGCAGCCGGCCGGCGCCGTTGCGCAGCAGCGCCTGGGAAGGATGGCGCTCGTCGCTCTCCAGGATCTCCCCGTAAACCTTGCCGAGCATGCCGCCGTAGGTGAGCGCGATGGCGAGCACACCGGCGGTCGGGCCCAGGCCGACGACGCGCACGAACACCAGCGCCCACACCAGCTCGGGGATGCTGCGCAGTATCACCAGCAGCGCGCGCACGCCCTGCCGCACCGCGAAGGGAACGGCGCCCATCCGGCCCGGCAGCGCGGAGATCGAGAGGACACTGGTCGAGGCGAGCGTGAGCGGGACCGCGATCAGCAGCGCGAGCGCCATGCCGGCGGTGGCGATGGCGACCGTGCGCCAGCACTCCCGCGCCACCAGCCAGAGGAACTCCGCCTCGATCTTTGGCGGGAGGAAATCCCCGACAAAGCGCGCGGTGACCTTCAGCGTCGCCGGGACGAATAGCGTCCAGGGCTTGAACTCGGTCGCCACCAGCACCGGCGCGACCAATACCAGCGCCGCCAGCGTCCAGAACACGCGCCCGGCCCAGGCCGGATCGCGCAACCGCGGGGAAACGGGGACGGCGCCGGCGGTCACGCGAATCCTCTCGCCGCGGCGGGCGCGGGCGCCACGACCGGCGCCGGCCCGACCAGCTCGTGCTCGCGCTGTGCGTACAGCTCGGCGAGGCGCTCGCGCGTCACCTGGGACGCGGGCAGGTCGAAGCGAATCTCGCCGTCGCGCATGCCGACGACGCGCGGAAAGCGCGTCGCGACATCCACCTGGTGCAAGGTCGTGATCAGGGTAACCCCGCGCGCGCGCGCCTCGCGCGTGAGGGTCTCGATGGCGAGCGCGGCGCGCGACGGGTCGAGCGAGGACAGCGGCTCGTCCACCAGCCAGAGGGAGGCCGGCGACAGCAGCGCGCGCGCGAGGCCCACGCGCTGGCGCTCGCCGCCCGAAAGCCGGTCCACGCGCTCCCAGAGCTTGTCGGCGAGGTCGAACTGTCGCAGCGCCGCCAGCGCGACCTCGATATCCGAGGGGTAGACGAGGGAGCGCAGGCTGGCGAGCAGCGACTGGCGCGGCAGGCGCGCGGCGAGCACGGCGGTGATCACGCGCTGGCGCGGCGGCAGGGGCGGCGCCTGGGGCGCGAGGAACACGCTCCCCCGCAGCCGCTGCAACTTCGCAACCGGCAGCGACCAGGGATCCACTCCATCCAATTCGAGCCGGCCGGCCGACGGCTTCAGCGCGCAGGCGAGCGCATGCAAAAGCGTGGTCTTGCCCGCGCCGGAGGGGCCGACCACGGCCACCTGCTCGCCGGCGGCGAAGGCGATTCGCGCCGGACGCAGCGCGGGAGCGCTGTCGGGCGTCGCGGCGGGATGCCGGGCCGCGAGCCCCTGGAGGTTCGCCTGCAAGCGGGTGCCGGCCGGGCTACTTGATCAGCCCGGCGCTGCGGCCGGCGGCCTCCAGATCCTTGTAGTTCTCGGCCCGTGTCGGGATGTACTTCGTCGCGCGGTTCAGCGTCAGGATTTCCTTGCCCTCCGGCGTGGCCATCGACAGGTCGAGCAGCGCCTTGGTGAGCCGCTCGCGCAGCGCCGCCGGCATGTCGGCGTGCACCGACCAGTTGTAGTTGTAGTACGGGGGCGTGGTGAAGAACACGTTCACCTTCGCGGTGTCCACCTTCTTCTCCTCGACGAACTTGCGCCAGACGGTGATATCGAGCGCCGCGGCGTCGACGCGGCCGCCAACCACCGAAGCGATGGTGGCGTCGTGGGCGCCGGAATAGGCCACGCGCTTGAAATCCTTTTCCGGGTCGATGCCTGCCTGCAGCAGGAAGCTGCGCGGCATCAGGCTGCCCGAGGTGCTCGACTGGGAACCGAAGCTGAACTGCTTGCCCTTCAGGTCCGCGAGCGACTTGATGCCCGAGTCGGTGAGCGCGATGAACACCGAGCGGAACTGGGCGTCTTCCTCGCGCTGCGCGATGGGGATGATCTTGCCGCCCGAACGCAGTTGCGCTTGCACGTGGGTAAAGCCGCCGAACCAGACCACGTCCACCTGCTTGTTGACCAGCGCCTCGACCGCCGCGGGATAGTCGTTGACGGGCGTGAACTCGACCTTGGCGCCAAGGCTGCGCTCGAGATATTTGGTCAGCGGGCCGAACTTGCGGACCTGCTCGGTGGCGGCCTCCTCGGGGATGGTGGTCACCTTGAGGAGTTGTTGCGCGGCGGCGGGGGAGGCGAGAAAGGCGAAAAGGACGACAGACTTGAAAAACGTGCGCAGCATGGTGTTACTCCTTGTCGGAATAGGTCAGGTGTCGGGCGTGGTACTGAAAATTGAAGCCGAGCAGGCAGCGGCGGGTGCGGCAGGAACGGGTGTCGATCATGGGAGCTCTCCTGAAACGCGGGCTTCGGCAAGTCTACACGCGTCGCTGTCGCTGACGTGATAGCGGGAGACAGGACCGCCGTAATAATACGGCCCGCGGCGCGACAAATCACTGTCCCGATCTCTGGAGAAGCGCATGAACCGGGCCGGACGAGCGCTCTTTGCCGCCGCCGCACTTTCGCTGACGCCGCCGGCCGCGGCCCAGCCGCAGGTCCCGCTGGACGCGTTCTACGGCGTCCTGAACACCAACGCGCCGGCGGCGCGCGCGTCGCTGGAGAAAATCCGCGCCGGCTGGCGCGACGCCTACACCGCGCCGCTGCTGGAGTCGATCGGCTTGGTGCCGGTTCTGTCGGTGCAGATCGAGGTCCTGTCGCAGATCGCGCGAGTCACCGGCCGGCGCCCCCATGACCTCAATGCGCACTACGAGTGGCTCTGGGCGCGCGATCCCGGCGAACACCCGGACTACGCCGAGTTCAAGGCCGGCCTGTACGAGCAGATCGATCCCCGATTCCGCGAGTATTTCGGCAAGGGGCGCAGGAGCCTGATCCGCCTGGACGAAATCCGCTGGGGCGGCGTCTGGCGCGACGGCATCCCGCCGCTCAAGAACCCGAAAATGATCGCGGCGGGCGCCGCAGGCTACCTCGCCGACGGCGACGTCGTTTTCGGCGTCGCCATCGACGGCGACGTGCGCGCCTATCCGAAGCGCATCCTCGCCTGGCACGAGATGGTGAAGGACCGCATCGCCGGCAGGGAACTCAACGGCGTGTACTGCACCTTGTGCGGCTCGATGATCCTGTACGACGCGACCGTCGCCGGCGTGCACCACGAGCTGGGCACGAGCGGCTTCCTGTACCGCTCAAACAAGCTCATGTACGACCATGCGACCAAGTCGCTCTGGTCGACGCTCTCGGGCGAACCCGTGGTCGGGCCACTCGCCGGCCAGGGGATAGAACTCGAAACCCTGCGCGTGGTCACCACGACCTGGGGCGCGTGGAAAAAACGCCACCCCGGCACCACGGTCCTCGCGCTGGAGACGGGACACCAGCGCGACTATGCCGAGGGCGCCGCTTACCGGGAGTACTTCGCCACCGACCGCCTCATGTTCGGCGTGCCGAAGCTGGATGCCCGGCTGCCGAACAAGGCCGAGGTGCTCGCGCTGCGCTCGCGCGGGACAAAACCCGATCGGCTGGCGATCGCCGCCGATTTTCTCGCCGCCAACCCCGTCTACCACGACCGCCTCGCCGGCCGGGCGTTCGTCGTCCTCACCGACGCCTCCGGCGCGAATCGCGTCTACGAAAGCAAAGGACTGCGCTTCGCGAGCTGGGACGGCGCCGCCGCCGCACGCGACAGCGCCGGCGGGCCGTGGCAGGTCGGCGAGGACAGGCTGAGCGGCCCGGGCGGCGCCACGCTCGCGCGGCTGCCCGCGCACCGCGCGTTCTGGTTCGGCTGGTACGCGGCCTATCCGGACACCCGGCTGGTGAGATGAGCGAGGCACGGCGCCGCTGGCGCGCACTGGTCCACCTCGTGCTCGGCGAAGGGCCGAAGGGCACGCCGCCGGAACGCGTGCGCTGGCTGATCGTCGAGCAGCAGGTCAAGAGCGAGATCCTGATCGGCTGGACGCAGTTCGTCCTGATCCTGTTTTTCTTCGCCCTGTACACGGTCTCGCCGAAGACTTCCGAGGGCACGCGCTTTCTGCCCGTGCCCTGGGTGCTGGGGGCGTTCTTCGGCTTCACGCTGTTGCGCCTCGCGGCCGCCCACCGGCGCTGGCTGGCGCCGCCGCTGCTGGTGCTGGGCGTGGTCGTCGATATGGCGCTGCTGATGGGCCTCATCTGGAGCTTTCACCTGCAGTACCAACAGCCGGCGCCGTTTTACCTCAAGGCGCCGACGCTGCTGTACGTGTTCCTGTTCATCGCGCTGCGCATGCTGCGCTTCGAGCCGCTGTACGTGGTCAGCGCGGGCCTGGCGGCGGCGGCGGGCTGGCTGGCGCTGCTCGGCTACGCGGCCGGCTCGGGCGAGATGGTGGTGACGCGCGACTACGTGCACTACATGACCTCGAACAGCGTGCTGGTCGGCGCGGAGATCGACAAGGTGATCTCGATCCTCGCGGTGACCGCGGTGCTGGCGCTCGCGTTGGTGCGCGCCCGCCGAATCCTGTACCGCGCGGTGCTGGACAGCGTGCTTGCCAAGGACCTGTCGCGGTTCGTCGCGCCCGAGGTCGCCGAGCGGATCTCCTCGGCCGACCGCGCGCTGCAGCCCGGCGACGGCGAAGTACGCGAGGCGAGCGTGCTGTTCACCGACATCGAGGGTTTTTCGACGGTGTCCGAGAAGGTTGTGCCGGAGCGCCTGGTGGCGTTGCTCAACGAGTATTTCGAGGCAGTTTCGGCCGCGGTGGACGCGCACGGCGGCGTCATCACCCAGTTTCAGGGCGACGCCATGCTGGTCACCTTCAACACCGTCAAGACGGACCCTGGGCACGCCGCGAACGCCGTGCGCACCGCGCTCGCCATCCGCGCGGCGACGCGCGAGCGCCGTTTCGGCGGCGACACGCTGCTGCGCACGCGTTGCGGCGTCAACACCGGCCGCATCGTCGCCGGCGCCGTGGGTGCGCGCAGCCGCCTCATCTACACCGTGCACGGCGACGAGGTGAACGTCGCAGCGCGCCTGGAGCAGCTGAACAAGCGCTACGGCACCTACATCCTGGCGACGGAAAACACCGTGCAGGCCGCCGGCGCCGGATTCAACTTCCGGCGCGTGGACGAGATCGCGGTGCGCGGACGCAGCGCGCCGACCACGGTGCATACCATCCCGGACTGAAGGAGATCGAGCACAAACCCCGTCCGCGCCCATGATCCAGGCGCAGCGTCCCGCGCTCATGGCGCCTCGGCGTCGGCCACGGTCCAGTCGTAGGGGATGAATTCGACCCGGTAGTCCGCCGGCAGAGGGCTCGCGCGGTGCCGGTTCGCGTAGGCGGCCAGGCTCGGCGCCTTGGCGAGGAAATCCTCGGGATAGAAATCGAGGATCGCCGACAGCCGCACCGCGCGCCGGGCCGGGTCCACCTCGACGTTGCGCGGCTCGGCGAAGAAGCGCCGCGCTTCCCCGGCCAGCGACACTTCCAGCGACTCGGCGCGGAACGGCGTGCGCGGCAGGCGCGGGCAACTCACGGCCATGCAGTTGAGGGCGAAGTGCACGCGCTCCTCGCCGAGCGGGCGGATCACCGCGTTCTCGTAGCGATACAGCGACATCGCCTCGCCGCCCACCGCGACGCGCCGCAGGACGAAGAAGCGAAACAGGCCGTACTCCGACAGCGAGCGCGGCCCGCCGGCGGCGAGCACGCCGTACATCGCCAGCGCGTTGTAGGCGTTGAGGTGGTAGGCGAGTACCTCCGCGCGCGCCGGGAACAGCTCAGGGCGGTTGTTAGGGCCGGTGGCGTAGACCCAGGACACGAAACGGTCGAGATCGGCCCGCTCGCGCTCCAGCGCCGCGAAGGCCACGCGGCCGCGCTCGTCCACGAATCGCGCCAGCACCCGCTCCCAGGCGGCTTCGGCCTGCGCGCGGTCGGTTTCCGGCTCACGCTGCGGCGCGGGAACAAGTTGCGCGCAGCCCGCGAGCAGCGCAAGCGCGATCCAGACAAGGCGCTTCATCGCGCCGCCGCCAGCCGTTCGCGCGCCGTGCCGCGCGCGGTTTTGCGCGTCAGCGTCACCGGCGCCGTTCCGGGCGGCAGCAGATAGGCGTCGCGCGCCGCGTTGTGCAGGCACATCGACACCGGCCCATCGCGCGTCGCGACCATGAAGCTGCAGGCGGCGATGCGTTCCGGGTCCAGTTCGCAGGCATGCATGAAGTCGTGCACGAAGAAAGAGAGCTTGTGCACGCGCCCGCGCGAGGCCGCGAGCGCGCCGCGCATCCGCCAGGCCTTGCGCGCGAGCCAGGCGGCGCAGGCCGGCAGCCGCGACGAGCTGCGCAGCGCCCAGCCCGCGAGCGCGGCCAGCGTGGCACGCGACTTGCGGCGCTCGAAGCGCAGCAGGGCGGTATCGTCCAGCATGCGCTGCACGAACGCCGGTTCGTCGAGCAGGTCGAAAGCGCGTCCGCCCGCCACCAGCGCCATCGCATAGCGGTTGCAGCGCGCATGGCCGATGTCCATCGCATCGAAGCTGAGCGCCGCGCCGATTCCCCGCTGTATGCGGGCAGCGACCGCCGCGGCCGATACCCGCGGCCCGCGGCCGCGCAGCACGCCTCGCCCGGTATCGGCGTGCAACTGGAACGAGGCCATGCGCACCGCCGCGGCGTGCCGCAGGAAGAAGCGCGCCGTATCCGGCACCTCGTCCAGGGTCGCTTCGCAGACGCTGGTGTTGAAGATGACCGCGAGCGGCAGGCCGCGGGCGCGCTCGAGATACTCGGCGCGCAACGCATCCAGCTCCCGCTCGGTGCGAAAACCGCGGCGCTGCTGCGTGAGGTCGACGTGAAACGCCACGTCTTCCAGGCCGGCCTGCGCCAGCTCGGCAAGCAGATCGCGCCGGGCGCGAATGCCGTTGGTGAATAGGGACGGCCGCAGCCCGGCCGCGCGCACGCGGCGCACGATGGCCGCCAGCTCGGCGCGCGGCCGCAGCGTCGGCTCGCCGCCGGTGATCTGCACGTCCGTGCCCTCCCCGTACCACGCCAGGATGCTCTCGATGCGGCGGAAGATCTCCGCCAGCGGCGGATCGGCGATCGCCTGCGACGACTCCGACAGGTAGCACAGCGCGCAATCCAGATTGCAGCGCTGGGTGACTTCCAGCGCGACGCAACCGATCGGCCAGCGGCGGCCCATGTGCTGCCGCGGACTCCACTGTCCGGTGTCCTGCATGCGCTGGCGCGCCTGCCGCAGCGCGTCTCCGGCGCTATCGCTCCTCACGGCTTGGTGGCTTCGCCCGCCAGGGCGTCAAGCGCCTTCGCGACATTCTCTACCGCCGGCTGGCAATCGCCGCCGCCATGCCGGTGCAGCAGGTAGCGCGGCTCGTTGTACCCGAGCCAGGTCGCGCCTGCCGAGTCCTGCCACGCCAGCACCTTGAGCGGCAGATCGATGCCGACCGTCTGCGCGCATTCCATCAACGGCGTACCGCCCTGCGGGTTACCGAAGACCAGCAGCTCGGTCGGCCGCAGCGTCTTGCCGATCTTCTGCGCGCCGGCGGCATGGTCGATGCGCGCGAACACGTTCAGGCCGCGCGCCTTCGCCGCGGCCTCGAAGCGGTCGATCGTGACCTTCACGGAGTGCGGGCTGCGCAGCAGCTTCATGCCGTGCGCACCGGCGCCCCCACCCCCGTGAGTGGCGCAGCCCATCAGGCCAAGAACCAGTCCGGCTATCAGAACGCTCTTCATACGCCCCCCTTTGTGAAGTAAAACGTCATTCGATCGCTCCGATCAGCCCTTCGTTCAACCAAGCCTTGAGCAGGCTCGCCGCGCGCGGCGCCGCCTGGTCCGTGCCGACGATGTCCCGCAGGCCGCCGCACAGCCTCCCGAAGCGCCACCCCCGCGCGGCGAATGCCAGCGCCCTAGCCTCGTCCCCGGAAAGAGCCCGGTAGAAAGGTTCCAGATCCTTGCGCCACACGAGCCAGGAGCGCGGCTCGAGCAAGCGGCGCGCGGCAAGGCGTCGCTCGTGACGGACCGCGGCGCGCCACACGTCCGGCGCGTTGGTGAACAGTTCGACCCGCTGCACCGAGGGATGCAGGCGCAGCCTTAGGCGCGGCCACCCGGCGGACGGAATGCGCGCGACGTCGGCGACGGTTGCGGGCGGCGCGTCGGCCGCGTCGAAAGCGAGTCCGAGCGCCCACTCGAAGCGCGCGAGCTCGGCGAGCAACGGGCGGCGTGCGGCGGCGCGCGCGAGGTGCCGGGAAAGCTCAGCGCCATACCAGCGCAGGTTCGCATGGCGCGAGGGACGCGCCTCGACGAACTCGCGCATCCGCCGCGCGAACCCGGCCTCGCCGAGCGTGAACCGCAGCGCCGGATAGTCGTTGCCCAGCGCTTCCACCAGGCGCAGGCGGTACGCCTCCGCGTAGACGCCCAGCCGGCGCGACGCGTCCGCGCGCGGACCGGGCGCTACCGCCGCCTGCATGGGCGCGCCCGGCCAGTCGATATGATGCTGGAATGCGCGCTGCAGTCGCGCGAGGCGGGTCACGCCGCTTTCCTCGGCAGCGTGGCGGCCGCGATTTCGCGCGCGCGGTCCAACTCCCGGACCAGATTCGCGAGCGGAGGAATACGGTCGTCGCGCTCGATCATCGTCGGCACCAGGCCGAAGCGCCGCACCGCCTCGGCATACAGCCGCCACACCGGCTCGATCACTTTCGCGTCGTGCGTGTCGATAATCAGGTCGCCGCAGTGGTCGTGGCCTGCGAGGTGGATCTGGCGCACCCGGCCGGGCGGAATGCCGTCGAGGTACTCGATCGGGTCGAACCCATGGTTGAACGCGCTCACGTAGATGTTGTTGACGTCGAGCAGCAGGTCACAATCGGCTTCACGGCACAGTGCCGCGAGGAACCCCCATTCGGTCATCGCCGAGGCTCGGTAGGCGACGTAGCTGGAGACGTTCTCCAGCAGGATGCGCCGGCCAAGGAAGTCCTGCACCGCGCGCACGCGCCGCGCGACGTGGCGCAGCGCCTCCTCGGTGTAGGGCAGCGGCAGCAGGTCGTGCAGGTTGCGGCCCGCCACGCCGGTCCAGCACAGGTGATCCGAAATCCAGGCCGGTTGCACCCGCGCGGCGAGCGCCTTCAGTTGCCGCAGGTAGCCCCGGTCGAGGGGATCGCTGCCGCCGACGGAGAGCGACACACCGTGCAGCACCATCGGGTAGCGTTCGCGGATACGGTCGAGCAAATGCAGCGGACGGCCGCCCGGCACCATGTAATTCTCGGACAGGACCTCGAACCAGTCGATTCGCGGCCGCGTCTCGAGAATCGCCCGGTAGTGTCTGGGGCGCAGGCCGAGGCCGAATCCGTTGAGAGGGGTCATGGGCGCGAACGGACCACCAGCGTACCGCGCCGGCGGCCCCGGGGTCATCAGAAGATTGCAACTCCTACTTCTTCATCGCCGCCTTGGCCTTGTCGCAGTCGGCCTGGCTCATTTCGGTGAAGCCATGGCCCTTGCAGCTGTTCTTGCCCTTGCACTCGTTTTTGGCGCTCTTGCAGCCGCCCTGGCCCTTGCAGGCGTTGACACCTTCGCATTTAACCTTCGCCTCCTGTGCGGAGACCGGCCCTGCCGCGGTCATGGCGAACATTCCCGCCGCCGCCGTGGCCAGCGCGATGCCCGTGAGTTTCTTGATTTTCATACCCTTCTCCTTTCGAGGTTGAGCCGAAGCCCGGAAGTCCCGGGCAGGGGTAGTCGCCTGAACCGGCGCGGGTATTACAGCCGCGGCCACCATCGGATTCGCAGGCGCCTGGGGAGAGGACCTCCTGTGCGGCGGATTCCTTACAGCGGGGAAAAAAATTCTCCTGCGATGCACCCGGCGGTGCGGAATCGAGCAGAATTTCGAAGCTGATGCTCGCAAGCCCGTTTCCCGTTCCTGGCCGCTCCTGTCCCGTCGACTACCGCTATGGCGCGGCCGCGCTCGCCGCGCCGGCGACGCTGCGCACCGACAGCCTCTGGATCGCCGGAGGGCTCTACGGCAACGGCTTCGCGCTGCAACGGCTGGAAGAGATGTTCGGCGCGGAGCCCGGCGCGGCCGCCCTGGTGTTCAACGGCGATTTCCACTGGTTCGACGTGGCCGGCGCGCTTTTCGCGGAGATCGAGCGCGGCGTATCGCGCCACGCCGCAACGCGGGGCAACGTCGAAACCGAGATTTCGCAATCGCGGGAGGGCGCCGGCTGCGGCTGCGGCTATCCGGACTGGGTGGGGGACGAGGACGTGGCCCGCTCCAACCGCATCATCGAGCGCCTGCGCGAGACCGCGCGACGCCATCCTGAGGCGGCCGCCCGCCTGGCCGCGCTGCCGATGGTCCGCCTCGCCGAGGTCGGCGGACAGCGCGTCGCGATCGTGCACGGCGACGCCGACTCCCTCGCCGGCTGGGGATTCTCGCAAGAGGTGCTGGCGACGCCGGCGGGGCGAACCGCCGCCGCCGCCGCGTTCGGCGCCGCGCGCGTGAGCGTGTTCGCCTCCAGCCATAGCTGCCTGCCGGTGCTGCAGGCGTTCCCGGACGCCGGCGTCATCGCCAACAACGGCTCGGCCGGCATGCCGAATTTCGCGGGCACGGCGCACGGCCTGGCGACGCGCATCGCCCTCACACCGCACCTCAAGGCGATCTATCGCACGCGGGTCGGTCCGCTGCACGTGGAAGCCATCCCGATCGACTACGATGCGGTGGCCTGGCGCGAAGCGTTCCTCGCGCAATGGCCGGAGGGCAGCGATGCACACGCCTCCTACTGGCACCGTATCACCCGAGGGCCGAGCTACGGCGTGGAGCGCGCGGTTCGCACATAACCGTTCAGGAGAACCCTATGGCATTGATGCCCCGCAAACCCGTCCCGTCGCTCGATTTCGACACCGTCGGCGGCGGTCAATGGTCGCTCGCCGGCCAGCAACCGCAGAACTTCACCATGGTGGTGTTCTACCGGGGGCTGCACTGCCCGATCTGCCAGCGCTACACGAGCGAACTGAACGGCATGATCGGCGAGTACGACAAACGCGGCATCTCGACCGTGATCGCGAGCACCGACGACGCCGAGCGCGGCGCCGAGGCGAAGCGCAAGTGGAACCTGCCGAACCTCACGGTCGGCCACGGGGTTTCGATCGAGAAGGCGCGCGAATGGGGGCTCTACGTCTCCACCAGCCGCGGCAAGACCTCGGCGGGCATCGAGGAGCCGCCCTTGTTCGCCGAGCCGGGGATCTTCCTCGTCAAGCCTGATGCCACGCTGTACTGGGCGTCCGTGTCCACCATGCCCTTCGCGCGTCCGCACTTCACCGACATCCTGGGCGCCATCGACTTCGCGGTGAGCAAGAACTATCCGGCGCGCGGTGAGGCATGACGATCAGGGCGCTGACGTTTTTCACGCTGCCGTGCGCGCTTCGATCCAGGCGCGCTCGAATTCTCCGGCCGGAACCGGCTTGCCGATGAGCTAGCCCTGCGCCTCGCCGCAGCAGGACCGCCGCCATGGCCGGGACCTCAGGCGCGCAGCGCGCCCGCGACGCTGTCCACCACCGCCGCGCTCGCGCCGACCACGCCGACGCTGCCGCGTCCCGCCGCAACCACGCTCGCGTACATGCCGTGCTGCACCGCGCGCCCGGGACGCGCCATCGGCGTGTCCGGCATCACCAGCAGCGTCACCTTGTCCTGCGGAACCATCAGGATCACGTGGTACGCGGTACCTTCGCCCAGCGGACAGGGCGCGATGTGCATGATCCTGCCGACGCGTTCGATGCGCGCGAGCGGCAGCGTGTCGGCGAGCATGCGCTCGGCTTCCGCGCGCGGCATCGCGCCCATCATGATGGATTTAGCCTCGTCCTTCATGACGAAATCGATGCAGGCCATGGCCATCGGATCGTCCCGGCCGCGCCAGGCGTAGAGCCCGATGCCGATGGCGCCCGCCGCCACGGCCGCCGCGGCCAGAAAACGCCGCCGGTCGGGGCGCGCGGTGGCAGGGCCGCGGACCGCCGCTGCGAGCCGCTCGCTCAGGCCGTCGGCAACCGGCACTTCGAGCGCGCGACGCAGGTCCGCCTCGAACGCCAGGTGCTCCCGCTGCAGTTCCGAGCATGCGACGCACCCCGGGCGATGACGCAGCATCTCCCCGGATTCGCCGCTCCCCGTCAGCAGCACGCGCCGGTAATCCAGGCAGTTCATCACCGTTCTCCCCTGCGTTCTTTCGCCTCGGCGGGCTGGATCAGGCGCTTCAAAGCCTGCCGGGCGCGCGTCAGCCGCGTCATCACCGCCCCCTCGGTCGTCTCCAGCATCGCCGCGATTTCGGCGCAGCTGAAGCCGCCGAGCACCTGCAACGCCAGCGGCTCCGCATAGGCCGGCGGCAGGCGCATCAGCGCGTCGCGCATCTCCATGGCGAAGGGGCTGGCGCGCTCGTCGGCAAGATCGAGCTCCTCCGGGTCGACGCCGGCATGGCGCGCGTCCCTCGCGGTGGCGCGGTGAAACTCGTTCTTCACGATCGAGAACAGCCAGGACTTCACGGCCGCCCGGTCGCGCATGCCGGGAAACGCCCGCCAGCCCCGCAGCAGGGCTTCCTGCACGATGTCCTCGGCCTGCTGCCGGTTGCGCGACAGCCAGAAGGCGTAGCGGAACAGGTCGCCGGCGTGCGTCCGGGCCGCCGCTTCGAACGATTCGACGCCATGGCCGGCGCTCATGGTTCGGACCATTCCGGCGCGAGGCTCGCGCGGATTCGGGCCTTCGCCCGGTGCAGCATGACCGCGCAGTTCGACTCCGACGCCGCCAGCACGCGGCAGGTTTCGGCGGTGTTCATGCCGACAAACTCCCGCAGCAGGAACGTTTCCGCCGTGCGTTCCGGCAGGGTCTGGATGCACTGCAGCAAGGCGCTCCAGAACTGTCGGCGCGCCAGCTCCCGTTCCGGACAGCCCAGCGATGCGCCATGCAGCACCTGGGATTCGCCGTCATCCCGGCTCGACGGCGTTCCGTCGTTGTCCAGTTCCTGCCATTGATCGCGGGCGGCCCGTCTGACGCAGTCCACGATCTTATGCTTGAGAATCCCGGTCAGCCAGCTGGACAGGGATGAGCCGCCGGAGAAGGATTCGATGTTCTCGATCGCCGCCAGCAGCGTCTCCTGCACCGCGTCCTCGGCATGAACCGGGTTGCGCAGGCGCGCCCGCGCGAAGCGAACCAATTGTGGACGGAGCCTGCCCATGTGTTCCATACGCTCAGCGGCGGTCATTGAACTATAGACCCGGACCGGGGCTTATTCCTTACAATGATGGCCCGATGAACGCGAAACGACGAAACGCGGCGATCGTGATCGCGAGCGCCTGGCTCGGCGGAATTCTCTTCGCCCTCCCCCTGCGCGCGCAGAGTTTCGATCACGCGCACCTCGCCTGGGAAGCGCTCTTGAAGAAACACGTGGTGCTGCGGGGTGGCGGCGAGGCGTCCCAGGTCCGCTATGCGGCGTTCGCCCGGGATCGCGCCGCGCTGAAAGGCTACCTGGATGCGCTGTCGGCGGTGCCGGAACCGGATTTCCGCGCCTGGACGCGCGCGCAGCGCATGGCCTTCCTGATCAACGCCTACAACGCGTTCACCGTCGAGCTGATCCTCGCCAACTATCCGGTCAAGTCGATCAAGGACATCGGCAGCGATCTGTTCAACAACCGCTGGAAGAAGAAGTTCTTCCGCCTGCTCGGCGAGGAATCCTATCTGGACCGCATCGAGCACGAAATGCTGCGCAAGCCCGGCGCCTACGACGAGCCGCGCGTGCACTTCGCCGTGAACTGCGCCTCCATCGGCTGCCCGATGCTGCGCGAGGAGGCCTACGTCGCCGAGCGGCTGGAGGCACAGCTCGAGCAGCAGACGGCGCGCTTCCTGTCCGACCGCTCGCGCAACCGTGTGAGCGCTCAGGGCCGGCTGGAAGTGTCGAAGATCTTCGACTGGTTCAAGGAAGACTGGACCGGCGGCTACCAGGGCATCCGCTCGCGCGAGCAGTTTTTCGCGAAGTACGCGAAGCTGCTCAGCGACGATGCGGAGCAGCAGAAGCTCGTCGCCGAGCAGAAGGCGCCGCTCGCCTTCCTCGACTACGACTGGTCGTTGAACGACGCGGCCCAGTGAGCTCGCGCCGGCGCGCGACGGCGGACCCTAGCGCGCCTTCGGCACCGGCGCACGCCGGTCGGGCCGGCGCGGGTAGACGGCGGGATCATCGTCCCATTCGCCGGGCACGCCGAGCGCCGGCTGGTCCCAGCCTTCGCGCGCGCGCCAGCCCGGATATTTGAGGAAGTAGTTGTTCCACCAGCGGCCAGGATCGTAGACGATCGCCAGGCCGGGATGCTTCGCCTCCCACTCGGCCATCAGCTCGCCGTTCTTCTTGTGCCAGGTCACGCGGAAGATCGCGCGCTTGAGCGACTGCAGGCGGTGGCCCGAGGCGCCCGTCTCCGGCCACATCGCGTCCGCGTGCTGAATGTTCCAGTCGGGATCGAGCCGCCAGAATTCCTGCCCGACCACGTCGCCGAAGATGAACAGGCGCCCCTGGTGGATCTGCCAGGCCTGCGGATCGCTGCCCAGCTTGATGCCGTAGGCCGCGCCGCTGGCGCAGAAGCCGCCGTACTGCGGCTCGTATTTCGCCGGCTCGGCGACAAACATCCGCCGGTGCGCTTCGCTCGCGAAGTAATAGACCGCGTCGCGAAAACCCGCCTTGATCGCCGGATCGCCGCGCACCGGCCGGCCGGCGGTGAAGTAGGCGACCGGGTCGTGGCCGAGCAGCATCAACTCCTCGCCGTGCCGGTTCTGTACCGTCGCATAGCGCGTGCCGCAGCCCGAGAGGGACAGCAGCGGCGCGAGCAGCGCCAGCGCCGCGAGGAAGGCCCTAGCGCGCCGCCGCATCGAGGAACGCCCCTACTTCGCGCAGCACCGTCTTCTCGCCGCCGGCGAGGAAACGCCCGCCCTCGGGCACGGCGAGCTGGCGCGAGCCCGGGCGCTGCGCGAGGATGCGCAGGCGCTCGGCTGCCGGGCCGCGGATGCCGCGGTAGTCGGCGGCGCCGTAGAGATCGAGGATCGGAAAGCCCGGCCCGCCCAGGCGGTCGTAGACGCCGTAGAAGGACAGCGCCGCCCAGGCGAACACCGGTGCGTCGCGATGATCCGCAAGATACGCGTACGCCATGCCCGAACCCATCGCATGGGTCACCAGCGCGACGCGCTTCGCGCCCCGCGCCTGCAGGAAGCGCAGGCCCGCCGCGATGCGCGCGGCCGCCTCTGGATACAGCGCCTGATAGGCCGCGCCGTCGTCAACCTCGGCCGCGAGCACCGGCATCTGCAGCGAGAGCGTGGGGAAGCCCCGGTCCGCGAGCGCCATGCGCAGCTCGCCCGTGATGCCATGGTCCGGGTGCAGGCCGGGGCCGTGCGCCAGCAGCACGCCGGTCGCGGTACGATGGCCCGGCGCGTAGATCGCGAGGAACTTTCCTGCGCCGGGCGCATCCAGATAGACGGCGTCGCCAACGACGAGGCCGGGCACGATCTGGTCGGCCCAGCGCTGTTCGCGCGCCGCGTCGGAGCGCGCCTGCCCCAGCGCGACGCCGCACAGCAGGCAGGCAACAAGCAGGGCGACGCATTTCGGGAGCGCAGGCATGGCGTTGCGAATGTTACGACGGATGGCGGTTGCCGGGCTCGGCATCTTGCTCGGTTCCTGCGCGCTGGTCGACCGCGTCGAACGCGAGCTGGTGTTCCGCCCGGTGACCGCCGACTGGGGCGGCTATGCGCGCAGCATCCTCGACGAAGAGGAGGTCTCGATCCCGGTCGGCAACGCGGGCGAACGCTTGCAGGGCTGGTGGCTCGCCTCCCCCGGCGCGGATTACACCATCGTGTATTTCCACGGCGCGCGCGTCAACCTGACCGGCAGCGTGTACCGCCTGCGCGGCTTTCGCGACGCCGGCTTCAACGTGCTCGCGGTCGACTACCGCGGCTTCGGCCGCAGCAGCGCGCGGCTGCCCTCCGAGGAATCGGTGTACGAGGACGGGCTCGCGGCCTGGCGCTGGCTGGACGCTCGCGTGCCCGAGCGCGGCCGGCGCATTCTCTACGGACATTCGCTGGGCGGCGCGGTCGCCGCCGAGGTCGCGCTGCGCGGCGGCGGCGCCGCGGCGCTGGTGCTCGAATCGGCGTTCACCTCGATTGCCGACGTCAGCGCGCTCGCCACGCTTGGCGGGCAGCGTCTCGACGTGCTGGAGAAGATCCGCCGCCTCGACCTGCCCTTGCTCGTGGTGCACGGCGCGGGCGACCGCCTGCTGCCGCCGGAGATGGCGCGGCGCCTGTACGATGCCGCGCGCGGCCCGAAGCGCCTGATCGTGGTGGAAGGCGCCGGGCACAGCTGGGTGATCGCGCGCGCGGGCGGCGCGGTGTTCGCGGCCTTGCGGGAACTCGCCGCCGCGCCGCGCTGAGCTAGCGCGGCGGCGGCGCGCCGGGCGGCAGCTTGCCGTAGCGGCGCAGGTGTTCGGCATCCAGCTCGCGGTCGGTCTTGTAGTGCGCGACTTTGAAGATCAGCCGCTTCGCGTTCTGCACGCGGTAAGGCACGTCCTTCAATTCTTTCTCCCAGTACTCGTCGCCGAGACGGATGTTGTCGTCGGCGTCCATCGACCAGTTGGCCTTGCTGCGCTCGCTGCCGAAAAGAAACAGCCGCCCCCGGTAGACCGAAAACACGTCGGCGCCGATCGCCGCCTTGAGGCCGTAGTGCACCCCGCTCGCGCAGAACCCGGTCCACGCCGGCGCGTACTTTTTCGGCTCGGCCTCGAACAGGCGCTTGTTGGCCTCGCTGGCGAAGCGGTAGACGTCGCCGTCGTGCACGGCCCTGAGCGCCGGATCGCCCTTCACCGGCCGGCCCTCGGTGAAATAAGCCACGGGGTCGTTGCCGCGCAGCGCGAGCCGTTCGTCGGCGCCGTCGCGCACGGTGTTGTGAACGGTGCCGCAGCCCGCGAGCAGCAACACGGCGATCGTGACGAGCAGGCGATTCATAGGGCGCGCTCCGGCGAAAATTGCAGCAGGCGCAGGATCTCGGCGTAGCGCGAAGCGAGCTTCTCTTCGCTCGCCGCGCCCAGGTTGACGACCGCGTAGCGGTAGCTGCCGAGCCACTTCATCTCGCGCGCGAGCGCCCCGCCGCGCTTGAGATACAGCATGATGGCCGCGTCCGGGTGCAGGCGCCGCGCGCTGGCGAGTTCTTCGGCCCGCGGCTCGCGCTCCAGCGGCCGGCCGTCGAAGCGGCGCGACACCAGGCTCGCCGCGACGCCGCAGCCGGTGGCGACGCGGCGCGCGTCGGGCACGGCGCCCGTGCACAGCTCCAGCAGCATGCGGTGCGGGTCGATGCCGTCGACGCGGCGGTAAAGCCCCGCCAGCTGCGACGCGAGCCGCGGGTTGAGTTCGATCAGCGTCAGCCGGTCGGTCGCCGGATCCCAGAACATCTCCAGGTTGAAAAAGCCGTGGTGGTAGCCCATGCCCGCCAGCACGCGCGCCGCCAGCTCGCGCATGCGTTCCTGCACCGGCGGCGGCAGACTGGAAGGGTAGACGAAGCGCTCGAACTGATCGGTGCCCGGGAACATCAGCGCGTCCGACAGGCCGATGAAGCGCACCTCGCCGTCGCGCACGTAGCCGTCGACGTTGGCCTGCCGCCCCGCGAGCGGCGTCTCGGCGATGAGGTGGTGCGCGTCGATGCGGAAATCGGTGTACAGCGGCATCAGGTCATTGAACGGCTTCACCAGGCGCCGGATCACCAGCTCCTCGAACCAGGAAAAACGCAGATGGCGCTGCAGCGCGGCGAAGTCCTCGACGCGGCGCGCGAGCACAGAGAAGGTCGCGCGCACCGGCTTCACGTAGAGCGGAAACGGCAGCCCGACGCCCGCGGGGTGGCAGACATCGAACGGAAACACCGAAAACGCGGGCACGGCCTCTGGCGCGGCGCGCTGCTGGGCGAGGCGGGAATAATACTTGTGCTGCGCCGTGGTGACGACCGCCGGCGGCGTGCCCGGCAGGCCGAGGCGCTCGGCGACGGCGGCGGCGATCAGCGCGCCGAAATACTCGTTGTTGCTGAACACGCCGTCCACGCGCCCGCGCCAGCGCGCGACCAGCCGGTCGACGAAGCCGCGCGCGTCGAAGCTCATCAGCCGGGCGTTGGAGGGGAAGCGGAACAGGTCGAAGCCCTCGTAGACGAACTCGTAGTCCGCATAGCCGCCGCGCGCGAACTCCTCCCTGTCCCATTCCTTCGGAAATACCACCAGGACGCGCTTCTTTCTCGCCATCGTCAGCCCCTTGCCGTGCCGCACGCCAGGTAATTCGTGCCGAGCAGCGCGGACCTTACTGTCAGGCCCGTCAGGTAGGTTTCCGCGAGGCGCCAGGGCCGGTCCAGACCCGCCAGCGTGGTGACGTAAGGCCCCGCCTTCAGCAGGCGGTAGAGCCGCAGCGGAAACAACCACGCCGGAGGGTGCTTGATGCCGGCCATCACCACGCGCCCGCCCGGGCGCACGCGCGCGAAAATATTCGCCAGCGCGGCCGGGGATTGCAGCACGTCGTGAGTGTAGTTGAACAGCACGGCATCCACCACCGGCTCGATGGGCGCCGTCTCCATCGGCGCCTCGACCAGCGTCACGTTCTCCCAGCCGGCGGCCGCGACGCGCAGGCGCGCGCGGCAGATCATGTCCGGGCTCACTTCCACGCCGACCACCCGGCCGGATGCGCCCACCGCTTCCACCAGCAGGGGCAGGGACAAACCCGTGCCGCAGGCGACGTCAAGGACCGACTCGCCGGGCCGCAGCCGGAGCAGCGCGACCGCGCGCCGCCGCAGGTCCATGGTGCGGCGCGCGCTGCGATCGTAGCCGGCGGCGTGGCCGCGGTACTTGGCGATCGCCAGGGCCGGATCGGGAGAACGTGACGCTGGTCGAGGCGCCGATGGAGACGGCGCCCATCGAGCCGGTGGTGGATGCCGTGCTGTTCAACTA
>JANXUV010000248.1 GCA_025356085.1 Betaproteobacteria bacterium | reverse complement strand
GACCCTCCCCGCTAAGGGCACCCGTCTGGTCCACGTGGACATCGACCCGGAGGAGCTCGGACGCCACTTCGAAGTGGACGTCGGTATTTGGAGCGATGCGAGGACCTTCCTCACCGCGTTGACGCAGGCGTGCGCACCTCTCGCGCTCAGCAGGCGCGCATGGGCCGACCAAGCCCAGGCCGAAGTCACTCGCTGGCGCAACGAACGTGGCCCGCAGTCCGCGCCGGCCGGTATTGCCGACAGCGACACAGTGCATCCCCTACAGGCCATCGCGGCCCTGCAGCGCGCGATGCGGCCGACCGACGTGATCATCTGCGACTCCGGCTTCAATCAGATTTGGGGGGGCCAGTACTTCGAAACGATGGAGCCGGGGCGCCGCTACATCGGGCCGCGCGGAATGGGAGTGATGGGCTATTCCTTCCCTGCTGCGATCGCAGCACGGCTGGGCGACCCGACGCGCCGTTATGTCGCTCTCTGCGGCGACGGCGGCTTCATGATGATGCTGCATGAGCTCGAGACTTCCGTGCGCATCGGCGCGCCGGTGGTGGTGTGCGTGCTGAACAACCGCAACCTAGAGTACTGCACACAAATCCAGCAGGCCCAGGGCGGGCGGTCGATGAGCACGACTATGCTGGACACCGACTTCGCGCAGATCGCGCGCGCCTTCGGCTGCAACGGAGTGCGGGTGAAGTCGGTGCAGGCGCTGGAGTCCGCGCTGTCCGAGGCGCTCAAAAGCGGGCTGACGACCGTGATCGATGTCGTAACGCCGGATGCAGCCATGCCGGACGGGATGAATCTGTAGCTGGACCGCGCGCTTCGCCTGTTGCGCTGCCGCTTGCGGTCGGCGGCAATCTGCGTTCGAACTACAATGTTCGTGGCCGACAGGGGTCGGTTACAACGACTGAGGTGCGCCGCACGTGAAGCCGCAGACAAGGGACAGCGCGAGCCCCGCCGAGCTCTGCGGCACTCTGCGGCAGGTGGGTCTATTCCGAGACTGGACCGAAGAATTGCTGATGGGGGCGGCCGCGGCCAGCAAGGTCATGGAGGCGCAACCCAACGAGGAAATCGTACGCCAAGGGCAGGTGCTCAAAGGATTGTATGTCATCGCCTCCGGCGAAATCGCCATCGGCGTCCACAACCGCGGTGGCCGGCGCTATGTACGGCGCTATGCGGCGCGTGGGCAGGTCTACGGGCTGCTGAGTATGCTGGACGGTAAGCCGAGCCCCCAGTTTTACATCACCCGTGTTGCCACTCGGATTGTCTTCGTTCCCAAGCCCGTGATCCTCGCCGCACTAGAGCGCCAACCGCGGCTCTGGTGGGGAATCGTCCATCAATGGGCCGTGTTCCACAGGAACCAGCTCGCGGCGCTGCACCACCTCGCCTTTGAGACCCTGCGCGTTCGGCTTCTCCGGGCCTTGATCGACTACGCATCCCAGTTCGGCACAACAGAGTTGCCGGAGACTCCGACCGAACTGCGCCTCACGCGGGACGAACTCGCGGACCTTCTGGGAATGACGCGGCAAAGTGTCAGCCGCGAGGTGAAGCGCCTGGAGCGCGAGGGGCACATCAAAGTTGTGTATGGAGGCATCCTGCTGACGACGCCCCGAGAACTCGGTCGGCTGGTGGAGGCAAACGGGGCGCGGTAAATGACGCTCGCTGAAGTGCGTCTGTTGCTGGATCGCGACAGTGAATAAGTAGCTAGGAAGTCAAGGTCGGGCGCGGCGGAGATGGTCGTTAAACGTAATAACCAACGTTGCCCAGCAGGTGAGGTCCCGGCTAAAAACCATCGAACTCTTCGAAAAGAAGATTCAGGATGCGCGCACGTTTGCAATCCGTGGTGACAACTCGATCCTCCGGATATCGTCCCATCGATATGACCTGCCCAGGTTCTTAGGACCAATCGTAACTTGAGAGAATGGCTCCCGCCCACCAGCGAGGGGCCCATGAAGAAGAGTCGTTTTACCGAAGAGCAGATGGTCGCGATCCTGCGGGAGGCCGATAAGGCGCCCGTTCCCGAGGTCGCCAGGAAGCACAAGGTCAGCGCCCAGGCGATCTACACCTGGAGGCGCCGTTTCGGCGAATTGCAACCCGCCGATGTCAGGCGTCTGCGTCAACTTGAGATCGAGAACACCAAGCTCAA
This sequence comes from Betaproteobacteria bacterium, assembly GCA_025356085.1. Classification (GTDB taxonomy): domain Bacteria; phylum Pseudomonadota; class Gammaproteobacteria; order Burkholderiales; family SG8-39; genus RBG-16-66-20. The sequence goes on along the minus strand of JANXUV010000248.1, from coordinate 902 downwards.
GAAGCTCGTCGCCGAGCGCGATCTCGAGATCGACACCATGAAGGAAATCAACCGCCGAAAGTGGTGAGCTCGCAGGCACGCCGCGAGCAGGTTGCGCTCGCCTGCGAGCACGGCCTGTCGAAGCGGCGTGCTTGCGAGCTGATCGAAATCGCCCGTTCGGGCCTTGGTTATGTGTCGGTGCGCGCCGAGCGCGATCGTCCGGTGCTCGAAGCAATGAAACGCCTGGCGGCGCAGTATCCACGTTACGGCTACAGGAGGATTCGCGTGTTTCTGAGACGAGAAGGTCATGGCATGAGCCGCCACCGGGCGCACCGCCTTTGGCGCCTGGAGGGGCTGCAATTGCCCCGCAGACGTCCTCGCCGGCGCGCCGCTGCATCACGACCGCGGCCTCTGCCCGCGTTCGGCCCCAATCACGTCTGGGCCTACGACTTCGTGTTCGACGCCAGCGCGAGCGGCCAGCAGATCAAGTGCCTCACCGTCATCGATGAGTTCACCCGCGAGGCACTCGCGATCGACGTGGCTGGATCGATTCGTTCCGGCCGCGTGATCGAGGTCCTCACCCGTCTGATCAGCACGCACGGCGCGCCGCGTTTCTTGCGCTCCGACAACGGTCCGGAGTTCGTCAGCCATGCGATCCTTGCCTGGCTTGCCGACTCGGGCATCGACACCGCGCACATCGATCCGGGCAAACCCTGGCAGAACGGCGACAACGAGAGCTTCAACGGCAAGTTCCGCGACGAGTGCCTCTCGCTCGAATGGTTCAGAAGCCGCGAAGAAGCCCGTGTCGTGATCGAAGTCTGGCGTCGTCACTACAACCATGTCCGTCCGCATTCGAGTCTGAAAGACCTTACACCGATCGAGTTCAAGACGCGTTACGATTCCACCAACCCGGGGGCCATCCT
>JANXUV010000240.1 GCA_025356085.1 Betaproteobacteria bacterium | reverse complement strand
AGGTTCAGTGTGTTCTTGTAATCAGCCATTGCGCTTGAAGTAGTCCTTTGCCTGCTCCGCGTCCCGCTGGATTGCGGCACGCAGGGCGTCAAGTCCGTCGTACTTTTCTTCGTCCCGCAGCTTTTGCAGGAATTTCACCCGAAGGTGCCGGCCGTAAAGGTCGCCGGACCAGTCGAACAGGTGCACTTCCAGCAGCGGCGCCGCATCCGCCTTCACCGTCGGCCGCCTGCCGACGCTCGCCACGCCGCGCAACACGGCCTGCGTTTCTTCCAGTTCCACTTCGACTGCGAAAATCCCGGCCAGCGGCGGTCGCCGGCGCAGCACGATGTTGGCGGTGGGAAAGCCGAGCGTTCTGCCCAGTTTCTCGCCGTGCGCAACCCGGCCGCTCATGCTGTAGCCGCGTCCGAGCAGTTGCGCCGCCGCCGCCAGATCGCCTGCGGCAAGCGCGGTGCGCACGCGCGAACTCGATACGCGCTGACCCGCTTCCATGACATCGCTCATCGCTTCCAGCCCGAAGCCCCGTTTTTCCGCAGCCGCCTGCAGTGCCGCGAAGTCGCCCATCCGTTTGGCGCCGTAGCGAAAATCCCTGCCCACCAGCAGCCAGCGTGCGCCAAATCCGCGCACCAGCACGTCCTCGACGAAACGATCGGCCGCCATTGCGGCCAGCCGCGCACCAAAACGAAGCACGTGCGTGCGATCCACGCCCGCCTCTGCGATCAGTTCCAGCTTCTCGCGCAGCCGCGACAGCCGCGCCGGCGCAGCAGCGGGCGTAAAAAACTCGCGCGGATGCGGCTCGAATGTCAGGACGCAGCAAGCTAGCTTCAATTCGCGCGTTTTCGCGACCAGGCGGTCGAGCATGGCGCGGTGACCGCGGTGCACGCCGTCGAAGTTGCCGATGGTGAGCCCGCAGGTGAACCCCGCGGGTCCGCCCTCCGGCATTACGGTCCCGTGCGTGACCTGCATAAGCGCGTGTAAAATGCTGAATTATAGCGGCTTTCATGCACGCATCTTGCTGCGCATATTCACGGAGGGAGAACTGTGAAGACGCTTGAAGACCAGATGGCGTTCTACGCGGCCTACCATCAGGACGCGCGCAACAAGGCGACGCATTTCATCGGCGTGCCGATGATCGTTTTCTCGCTGATGATCCCGCTCGGCTGGCTGCGCGCCGACATCGACGGCTTCACGATCAGCGCCGCGCTCGTCGTCTCTTCGCTGCTGCTGCTCTACTACCTGGCACTCGACGTTCCGCTCGGCCTGGCGATGATCGCGGTGTTCGCGCTGATGCTGTGGGGCGCCGAACCGTTGTCGCAGGCCGCATTCCTGGCGAGCCTCGCCTGGTTCCTCGCGCTGTTCATCGTCGGCTGGGCGCTGCAGCTCTGGGGGCACGCCTTCGAAGGCCGCAAGCCGGCGCTGGTGGACAACCTGTTCCAGATTTTCGTGGCGCCAATCTTCCTCGCCGCTGAGGTATTCTTCGCGCTCGGCTACAAATCGGAACTTCACGAGGCGGTGCAGCGGCGCGCCATGGTGATGCGCGCGCAAGCGGGCGTTCCGGATGGCGGCGGCACGCTGAAGTCCGCCTGATTCGACCGGAAATTCGCGCGCGCTTTCCGAGCTGACAAGGGAGGGTTGCGATGATGAAGCTGTGCCTGGGCCTGTCGCGATTGATCGATGCGATGAACGAGCGCATCGCCTTCGTCGCCGAATGGATGGTGCTGCTGTCCTGCCTGATCAGCGCCGGCAACGCCTTCTCGCGCTACGCCTTCAACCTGTCGTCGAACGCCTGGCTGGAAATCCAGTGGTACATGTTCGGCGCGGTGGTGATGCTGGGCACGTCCTACACGCTGAAGAAAAACGAGCACGTCCGGGTCGACATCGTCTACGCCAACGTGTCGACGCGCCGCCAGATCGGCATCGACATCTTCGGCTTCATCCTGTTCATGCTGCCGGCGACCATGATCATGGCTTACCTGTGCTGGCCAATCTTCTACAATGCCTGGCACATGGGTGAGGTCTCTTCGAACGCCGGCGGCCTGGTCCGCTGGCCCGTGAAGCTCCTGCTGCCGGTGGGCTTCTTCCTGCTCAGCCTGCAGGGCATCTCCGAGCTGATCAAGCGCATCGCCATGATTTCCGGCCGCATGAAGGCCGACTTGCACTACGAGAGGCCATTGCAGTGATCCCCTTGGAATGGATGGCGCCCCTGATGTTCGGGGGCCTGGTGGTGTTCATGCTGATCGGTTTTCCGGTCAC
>JANXUV010000207.1 GCA_025356085.1 Betaproteobacteria bacterium | reverse complement strand
GCAGGCAGAAAGGCCTGCACCCGGTCAGCACCGCGGTCGCCTGGGTCGGCGCGCACCCCGCCATCACCGCGCCGATCATCGGCGCGCGCAACCTTGACCAGCTTAAGGATTCCCTCAACGCGGTCAAGGTGGACATGACTTCGGCGCTGCGCGCCGAGATCACCGCGCTGTCGATTGCGCCGCCGCCCGCGACAGACCGGCTGGAAGAAATCAAGCCACCGAAAGCCTAGGCCGCTTTCCTCTCCAGCGTCTTCTTCATCGCCGCCAGGCCCTGGTCGATCATCCCGGCGATCGCGCCGGCCAGATCGTTCGGCAGCAGGTCGGCGATCCACACCGCGCGGCAATCCGCGGCCTCGGCGAAAATCCGCATCGAAGCGTTGTGATGCGACATGCGTCCGCCGACGGCGGACCAGGCGACGCGCCGGGCCTTTTCGTCCAGGTCGATGATCAGTTCCTTCACCACCATGCCGTTGCCGAAGGTCACGATGCGCGCATCCGGCCCGTCCATTCGGCAATCGGTGAGAAAACCCGGACACAGGCGCGTATGGATGTTGCCGACGTCGCGTACCGCGTCCCAGACGTCATCAGCGCTGGCGGCGAGGCGGATTTCCTTGTGGATGGAAGCCATGTGCGGTCAGTCTACACGCGCCGCGAAGCGTTCTTCATGCGTTTCCTGCAGCACTTGGCCGCGTAAAACGCATGCCTTCGGCTGCGCCGCGCTAGACTCAGGCTCACCCATGACTTGCGACCTCCTCATCAAGAACGGGCTTGTGATCGACGGCACCGGCGCGCCGGGGCGCCGCGCCGATATCGCGATTTCGGACGGGAAGATAGTTCAGGTCGGCAAATGCAGCGACGGGGCCAAAAGAACCATCGACGCCGATGGCCTGGCAGTCGCGCCAGGTTTCATCGACCCGCACACCCACTACGACGCGCAGATCTGCTGGGACGGCGCGCTGACGCCCTCCTCCTGGCACGGCGTGACCTCGGTGGTGATGGGCAACTGCGGCGTCGGCATCGCGCCCTGCCGGCCCGAGACGCGCGAGATCGCGATGCGGGATCTGGTGAACGTGGAGGCGATCCCCTTCGAGGTACTCGACCAAGGCATCACCTGGGACTGGGAGAGCTTTCCTGAGTTCATGGATGCCGCCGCGGCGCGCAAGCCTTCCCTCAACCTTGGATTCCTCGCGCCGCTGACGCCGTTCCGGCATTACGTGATGGGCGAGGCGTCGATGGAGCGCGCCGCTTCTGCCGTTGAATTGAGCGAAATAAAAAAATTACTGGGAGAAGCGGTCGATGCCGGCGCCTTCGGCTTCTCCAGCACGCTTCTCAACCAGCACATGGGCTACGCCGGCCGCCCGCTCGCCTGCCGCAACGCAAGCCGCGAAGAGCTGAAGGGCTACTGCAACGCGCTGAGGGAGCGCGGCAAGGGCTCGATCGAGATCGCCATGACCAAGCAGATCGGGGTGATGGAAGAGCCGGAACTCGAACTCCTCGATTTCATGCTCACCGAAAGCGCACGGCCGATCACCTTCATCGCCATGTTCGACCGCGACGACATCTCGGAGGCGGTGCGCACCTCGCTGCGCAAGGCCGCGCCGATGATCGCGCGCGGCGCGCGGCCGCAGACCTCGCCCTTGCCGCTCACGCGCGAAATCAACATGCGCAACCCGTTCTCCTTTGCCGCCTTCCCGTCGTGGAAACGCGTGTTCGAAGACAAATCGAAGGAGGCGCAGGCCTCCGTGTATAGAGACCAGAATTTCAGGAATCAATTTCGCGAAGAACTGAAGCGTCCCGCAGCTTTTGGAAACTGGGAGCGCATTACGGTTCATGAAGTCAAATCTTCAAACTTAAAAAAATGGGAAGGCCAAACCGTCGCTGAAGTTGCCGCCGTGCAGGGAAAGGATGGCGTCGACGCCTTCCTCGATCTCACTCTCGCCGACGACCTTGACAACGAGTTCACCATGATCTCGTTCAATAATCGCGTCGACCGGATGGCCGAAATCCTCAACAATCCGGACATGCTGCTGGGCCTGGGCGATGGCGGCGCGCACCTGGACATGCTCTGCGACTCGGGCTACCCGAGCTACATGCTCGGTACTTGGGTGCGGGAAAAGAAAGTGCTAACGCTGGAGGAAGCGGTGCGGCGCATGACTTCGGATCCTGCGGACTTCTTTGGCATCAAGGACCGCGGCCGCGTGCAGCCGGGATGGGCGGCCGATATCGCGATCTTCGATCCCGCTACCGTCGGCTCGATGGGGCGCCCTGAACGGCTCTACGACCTGCCCGGCGGCGCCAAGCGCATGGTGATGCGCTCGCAGGGCATCGAATATACGGTCGTGAACGGCGCAGTGACCTGGGAAAAGGGCGCGCTGACCGGCGCCGCGGCAGGGACGGTTCTCAGGTCCTGAGCAGAACTACTTGTCCGCCCAGGGCAATTCCTTCCACAGCAGGCGGTAGGTCGTGTCGGCCTCGCGCACCAGCGTCTCGTACTGCGCGGGAGGCAGGTAGCGAAGGGGCGAGAAGAACTGCACCGCCTTCGCCTGAAATTCCGGATCGGCCACCGAGCGCTCGATCGCCTTGACGAGCCGGTCGCGAATCTCCGGCGGCAGCCCTTTAGGCGCGACCATGCCGCGCAGCGACGAGAGTTCGATGTCGTAGCCCTGCTCGCGCGCGGTCGCGAGGTCCGGCGCGAGGTTGGTGCGCGCGGGACTCATCTGCACAAGATTGCGCAGCGGCGTGCCGCCCTTCTGATACTGCATGGCCTCGCCGATGTTGATCGCGGCGACGGTGATCTGTTTGCCGGAGATGGCGGCGCGCACATCGGCCGAGCCCTTGAACGGGATATGGCGCAGCTGCACGCCAGCGGCGCGCCCGAACATCAGCATCGCGAGGTGATCGTCCGAGCCGATGCCGGTGGTGCCCACCGTGACCACGCCCGGATTCGCCTTCGCGTAGGCGGCCAGCTGCTTGAGATCCTTGATGTCGGTATCCGCGTGCACCGAGAAATTGCAGGGGTCGTCGATGATGTTGCCGAGATACTCGTAGCGCTGCCAGCCGAACTGCGCCGGGCGCTCGATCGGAATCGTCAGCAGCGGCGGCGTGTTGACGAAGCCGATGGTGTAGCCGTCCGGCGCCGCGGCTGCGAGCGCAGCGAAGCCGATCTCGCCGCCCGCGCCCGCGCGGTTGACCACCACAAGACGGGCGCCGCCGCCGAGATTCTTCTCGATGAAAGGTGCAATTGCGCGCGCAATCAGGTCGGTGCCGCCACCGGGCGAGTACGCGACGATCACATTGATCGGTCGCTCGGGATACTGCGCGCGCGCGGCAGCCGGCAGGAGCATGAGTGCGGTGCACAACGCGGCGACCAAATGATGCATGCAAATAGTCTACACTTTGACCGCACCAATTCCTGGGAGGGAACCATGCACTTCACCAGCCTGAGCAAGACCATCCTTTTTTTCATATTCATGAGCACGGCCGCCGCCGCACCAGCGGCGACCTTCGTCTACGTGTCGAACGCCGAAGACGGCGATATCGGCGTCTACACGCTGCAGCCGGACGGCGCACTAAAGCCGGGCGCCCGCGTGAAGGCCGGCAACCTGGTGATGCCGATGGCCGCCAGCCCCGATAAGCGGTTTCTCTATGCCGCGGTCCGCTCCAAGCCCTACGCTGTCCTCACCTACGCCATCGACCGCAACACTGGCGCGCTGACACAGCTCTCGGGCGGCGCACTGGCGGAGAGCTATCCCTACATCTCGGCGGACAAGTCCGGCCGCTTCCTGCTCGGCGCCTCCTATGGCGGCCACCAGGTCGGCCTGAACGCGATCGGCAAGGACGGCAAGGTGTCCGATCCGCTTCAGGTGATTCCCACCGGACGTAACGCACATTCGATCATCACCGACCAGACCAACCGCTACGTGTTCGTGCCGCACCTCGGCACCGACCAGATCTTCCAGTTCAAGCTGGACGCTAAGGCCGGCAGGCTGGCGTCGAACACGCCCGCGGTGGTGCAGATGAAGGCGGGCACCGGGCCGCGCCACATCATCGTCTCGGCCGACAACAAATTCGTCTACCTGCTGAACGAACTGACCGCCACGGTGACCACGCTGGCGCTGGATGCGAAGACCGGGCTATTGACGGAAGCCGGCTCCGCCTCGGCGCTGCCCGCCGACACCAAGCTCGTTCCCGGCGCGCCGCGCGCGCCGATCGCCCCGGGCCAGACGCCGCGCGATGTTGCCAGCGACATTTGGGCATCGGACCTGCACCTCACACCGAACGGCAAATTCCTGTATGCCGCGGAGCGCACCAGCAGCACTCTGGGCGCCTTTGGCGTGGACGGCGCCACCGGCAAGCTGAGCTACCTCGCAAGCACTCCGGTCGAAAAGCAGCCGCGCGGCTTCGCCATCGAGCCCAGGGGAAAGTACCTGGTGGTGTCCGGCGAGAAGTCGGAGACGATCTCGGTGTTCTCGATTGACGGCTCCAGCGGCGCGCTGGCGCTGCTGCAGAAGTACCCGACCGGAAAAGGCTCGAACTGGGTGGAGATCGTCGGCTTCGACTAGCGGCGCGTCAGCCGCCCAAGCCCAGTACCGCGCGCACGCCGCCGAGCAGCTTCTCCCGCTCGAACGGCTTGGTGATGTAGCCGTCGGCGCCGCCTGCCAGCCCGCGCATCACGCTTTCGCGCGCCGCGTCGGCGGTGAGCATGATCACCGGTACCGCCTTGAGTGCGGGGTGCGCTTTGAGCTTCTGCAGGATGTCGAAGCCGTTCACGTCCGGCAGCATGACGTCCAGGATCACCACATCGGGCAACAGCGGTTGGCGCAGCCCGGCGACGACCTCGTGGCGATTTGCGGCCACGCTCACCTCGAAGCCTTCGCCGGCGAGCAGGCGCGCGACCAGCCTGGAGACATCGGGGTCGTCCTCCACCAGGAACGCCTTCCACTTCGCGCCGCCGCGCGGGCTCTTCGCCGCGACCGCGCGGCGCGCGATGCTGACGTAGTAGCCGGAACGCTCGAGTTGGGGCGTGCCGCTTGCGGCCTCGCGGCCGGCGCTCGCTTTGGCGCCCGCGGAGGGCTCCGGACTGGCGCCGAGGGCGCTGAAGTAGGCGCTGAAATCCAGGCCGTCGGTTTCGCTGACGGTGGCCGCGCGCACCATGGCGCCGGCCAGCAGCGCACGCACCAGGTCGCGCAGCACCTGCGAGGGGATGTGCGGCGCTTTTTGTTCCAGATCGCCGATCGTGGCCTTGCCGTCCATGAGCACCAGCAGCCCGAGCGCGTCGGGCGGCAGCGCGGTGGCACCGCCGCGGATCTGCTCCGTGCCGAGGTCGGTCAGCACGAACACGTCGAGCGGATAGATCGCGACGTTCGCGCGGTTCTCGCTCGAGAAAACGGAAATTCGACTGTCGTTCGCCATCGCGAATGCCCTCCGGAGAGCCGTGTACACTCACCGATTACCGGCAGGATAATGGAATCTACCCGAGAAATCAGACCGGAACGTCTGCTCGACGTCGTCGTTGCGGTGGCGAAAGAGGCACGGCCCCACGTCGAACCTCATGCGGCGCTCGACAGCTCGCTCGAAAGGGAACTGGGCCTCGACAGCCTGGCGCGCGTCGAGCTCGTGCTTCGGCTTGAGAAGGAGTTCGGCATCGCACTGCCGGAGCAGGCGCTGGCGACCGCGGAAACGCCGCGCGATCTGCTGCGTTTCCTGCTCTCCAGTACCGGCCAGGCGCCACGCGCCGCCGATCGCGGCGCATCCCAGGTCTCAAGCCTGGCACAGGGCGAAGGCATGCGTCCGCCAACGGAATCACAGGCGCGCACGCTGACCGAAGCGTTGCAGTACCACGTCGATCGTCAGCCGGACCGGCTGACGGTATTCATGTACGAGGAGCACCAGGAATCCCCGCTCAGCTACCGCGCGCTCTGGGACGGCGCGATGGGCTACGCCGCCCGCCTCGCGCAGGCGGGCCTGCAGCACGGGCAGATGGTGGCGATCATGCTGCCCACCTGCAAGGAATACCTCTATTCGTTCTACGGCGTGTTGCTCGCGGGCGGCGTGCCGGTGCCGCTGTATCCACCGGCGCGGCTGACCACCATCGAAGACCACATGACGCGCCATGTGGGGATACTCAAGAGCGCAGGCGCGAACATCATGATCACCATCCCGGAGGCGAAGCCGCTCGCCTGGCTGCTGCGGGCGCAGGTGGAATCATTGGGATTGATTTTGACTCCCGCCGATTTGAATTCCTCATCCGGGAAGAACTTCAATCCGGTGCACGGCAATCCCGGCGAGACGGGCTTCCTGCAGTACACCTCCGGCAGCACAGGCAATCCGAAGGGCGTGGTGCTCTCGCACGCCAACCTGATGGCTAACGTGCGCGCGATGGGCGCGGCGGTGAACACCAGCGCGTCGGACGTGTTCGTGAGCTGGCTGCCGCTCTATCACGACCTCGGCCTGATCGGCGCCAACTTCGCCTCGCTGGTGCTCGGCTTCCCGACGGTGCTGATGTCGCCGCTTGCCTTCCTGTCGCGGCCTTCAAGCTGGCTGCGCGCCATCCACCGCCATCGCGGCACGCTGTCGGGCGGACCGAATTTTTCCTTCGAGCTCTGCCTCCGCCGCATCCCGGACGAGGATATGGAAGGCATCGATCTTTCGACGTGGCGCTTCGCCTTCAACGCCGCCGAGCCGGTCAGCCCGGACACCATCGTCAAATTCGAGAAGCGCTTCGCGAAATGGGGGCTGCGCAAGAATTGCCTGTCGCCCTCCTACGGCCTCGCGGAATCCTCGGTCGGCGTGGCGATCACCGTACCCGGCACGCCCTGGATCGCCGACCGCCTCGACCGCGAGCGCTTCACGCGAACGGGCGAAGCAATAGAGGCGGCAGCCAATGAAGCCTCGCCGTTGATCGTCATCGGCTGCGGTACGCCGATACCCGGCCATGACATTCGCGTGGTGGACACCGCGGGACTGGAACTGCCGGACCGGCAGGAAGGCCAGCTGCAGTTTCACGGCCCCTCCTCCACCTCGGGCTATTACCGAAATCCGGAGGCGACGAAGACATTGTTCGGCAGCGGCGACTGGCTGAACACCGGGGACCGCGCCTACCTGTCGCAGGGCACGCTTTTCCTGACCGGGCGGGAGAAGGACATCATCATCCGCGGCGGCCGCAATATCAGTCCCTATGAACTGGAGCAGGCCGTGGGCGACCTCGCCGGCGTGCGGCGCGGCTGCGTGGCCGTATTCGGCAGCCAGGACGCCGCCACCGGCACCGAGCGCGTGGTGGTGCTGGCGGAGATGAAGGACCGCGATCCCTCGCGGCACGACGACCTGAGGCGAATGATCAACGAACTGGCGGTGAGCCTGATCGGCGCCCCCGCCGACGACATCGTGCTCGCGCCGCCCGCGACCGTGCCGAAGACCTCCAGCGGAAAGATTCGCCGCGTCGCCGCGCGCGAATTCTACGAGCGCGGGCCCTCCGCGGTCACCGGCGGCGCGGTGTGGCTTCAGTTCGCGCGCCTGCTGCTCGCCGGCGCCGCGCCGCAGCTGCGCCGCGGCCTGCGCACCCTCGGCGGCGCGCTGTTCGCGCTGCGCGCTTACGTGGTTTTTGCAGCGCTGATTCCCTTCGTATTGCTTGCATCGCTTCTCCTGCCGGTCAGAGCGTGCTGGTCGGTCGGGAAATCCGTCTCAAAGTGGTTCCTGGTTCTTTCCGGTATTCCCGTTGCGGTGGCGGGCAAGGAAAACCTGGAGATCAAATCCCCCATGGTCCTGGCGGTGAACCACACCAGCTATCTCGACGCGCTGGTGCTGCTCGCGATCCTCGATTATCGCGGCTTCGCCTTCGTCGCCAAACGCGAATTCCAGGAAAATTTCCTCATGCGCGCGCTGCTCTCGGGCTTCGGCACGCAGTTCATCGAACGCTTCGATGTCGCGAAAAGCGCCGAACACGCGGGCGACATGGCCGACGCCTCGAAGCGCGGCGTCTCGCTGATCGTATTCCCCGAGGGCAAGCTGCAGCGCTCGACCGGGCTGATGGGCTTTCGCACTGGCGCCTTCCAGGCCGCGGCGCAGGCCGGCATCCCGGTGGTGCCGGTGGCGCTGCGCGGCGTGCGCTCGGTGCTGCGCGACGGGACCTGGGTTCTGCGCCGCGCGGCGGTCTCGGTGATCGTCGGCACGCCCATTGCCCCGGAAGGCGGCGACTGGGCCGCAGCGGTGAAGCTGCGCGACGCCGTACGCGCCGAAATACTGAAGCATTGCGGCGAGCCGGACCTCGCCTAGCAAATTCGAATCTTCAGGCGTGCATTGCCGTCCAGGTCGCCGCGAGCAAGTAGGCTAGCGGGCGAAGTCCTTCCTTTCCAGCAGCCAGGAAATCAGGAAACCGAATACCAGCCCCCAGAACGCCGCGCCGATGCTGAAGATCGGCACGTCGGCCACCGTGACCAGGAAAGTCACCAGCGCGCCGAGCACGAACTTGCCGCTGCCGAAGGACACCGTGAACGCGGTCTGTAGCACTCGCAGCATGGCGAGGCCGCCCAGCGCCGCGATGAAGGCCGGCGGCGTCGCCAGCAGCAGGCGCGTGAAGAACGGCGACATCAAGCCGAAGGCGATCGCCAGCAACCCGACCAGTAGCGCGCCCGTGTAGTGGCGGTGTTTTTCGCCGGCGCTGGAGATGATCGCGTTTACCGGCCCGGTCAGGCAGGTGGACACTGCTCCCATGCAGGCAGTGATGATGGAGATGCCGCCGCAGGCGGCGGCGATCGCGTTCATCGGCGGTTTGTGGCCCGCGGCGGTGAGCACCGCGAAACCCTGCCCGTTCTGCACCACCAGCACCGTGATCGCGAGCGGCACCACCAGCTCGATCATCGCCTGCCAGGAAAACACCGGCACATGGAGATTGGGCGCGGCGAAAGCGAACAGCGTCGCGGGCGCCTGGAACCTGCCGAGCGCCCAGACCGCGATTGCGCCTGCCAAGAGCGCGCCAAGCACCGGGGGAAGCAATTGTCCCGCCTTTTTTGAATAGGAAAGAAACACAAAGGCCAGCACCATCGGCGCCGCGACCCAGAAATCGTCGCGCATGGAGAACACCAGATTCAAACCGAAGCGCAGGAACACGCCCGCTACCATCGCCATCACGATCGGCATCGGCGCGGCCTCGGTGCAGCGCCGCACCCAGCCGGACAGGCCCAACACCAGCATCAGCACGGCAGAGGCGATGAAAGCGCCGATAATTTCCGGGAACGAGAGGTGGCCGAGCGCGGGCCCGACCAGCACCGAGCCCGGAATGGTCCAGAAGAACACCAGCGGTTGGCGGTATAACAGGGAAAACGACAGCGTGGCCAGGCCGCCCAGGAAGAACGAGCCGAAGATCCAGGAAGCGAGATCCGATTCGGTCAGTCCGCCCTGCGCGCCGATCGCCAGCACGATCGCCACCGGACCGGTGGCAGCGAAAATGAATCCGATCAGCCCGTTTGCGGCGTAAACGCCGCCGAAATCCGCGGCGATCTGCCGCGGACCGGGCAGCGTGAGGATCGGCTTTTCGAGCGCCAGAGAGGTGCTACTTCACTTCAATACGGACTTGAGCAGCTTGCCCATTTCGGCCGGGTTCTTGGTGACCTTGATGCCGCAAGCTTCCATGACGGCGAGCTTTTCCTGCGCGGTTCCCTTGCCGCCCGAGATGATGGCGCCGGCGTGACCCATGCGCTTGCCCGGCGGCGCGGTAACGCCTGCGATGAAGCCGACCACCGGTTTCCTCATGTTCGCCTTGACCCACTGCGCCGCGGTCTCCTCGTCCGAACCGCCGATCTCGCCCACCATGATCACCGCCTCGGTCAGTGGGTCGTCGTTGAACATCTTGAGCACGTCGATATGCTTCAGCCCGTTCACCGGGTCGCCGCCGATGCCGACGCAGGAGGACTGGCCAAGACCAAGGTCCATCAGCTGGCCGACCGCTTCGTAGGTCAGCGTGCCCGAGCGCGACACCACGCCGATCGGGCCCTTCTTGTGGATGTGGCCCGGCATGATGCCGATCTTTATTTCTTCCGGGGTGATCACGCCGGGGCAGTTTGGCCCGACCAGTCGCGTCCTCTTCCCCTGCATTTTGTACTTGGTGCGGATCATGTCGCGCACCGGGATGCCCTCGGTGATGCAGATCACCAGGTCCAGGTCGGCCTCGATGGCCTCATCGATCGCAGCGGCCGCGAACGGGGGCGGGACGTAGATGACGGACACTGTCGCGCCGGTCTGCTTCTTCGCTTCGGTAACCGTGCCGAAAATCGGGATCCCTTCATAGCTCTCGCCGGCTTTCTTCGGATTCACGCCGGCGACGTAGCAGTTCTTGCCGTTGGCGTACTCCTTGCCCATCTTGGTATGGAACTGGCCGGTTTTCCCGGTGATGCCCTGCGTCATCACCCGGGTGTTCTTGTCGATCAGGATACTCATCGCTATTTCCCCTTCACCGCGGCAACGGCTTTCTGTCCCGCCTCGCCCATGTTGTCGGCCGAGATGATCGGCAGGCCCGAATCCTTGAGGATTTTCTTGCCGAGATCCTCGTTGGTGCCCTTCATCCGCACCACCAGCGGTACCGACAGCCTGGTTTCCTTCGCCGCGGCCACCACGCCGGCGGCAATGGTGTCGCACTTCATGATGCCGCCGAAGATGTTGACCAGGATGCACTTCACCTTCGGATTGGAGAGCATGATCTTGAATGCCGCGGTCACCTTCTCCGCGGTGGCGCCGCCGCCGACGTCGAGGAAGTTGGCCGGCTCCGCGCCGTAGAGCTTGATGGTGTCCATGGTCGCCATCGCCAGTCCCGCGCCATTTACCAGGCAGCCGATGTTGCCGTCCAGCGAAATGTACGAGAGGTCGTACTTGGAGGCCTCGATCTCGAGCGGGTCCTCCTCGTCCAGGTCGCGCATGGCGACGATGTCGGGGTGGCGGAACAGCGCGTTGTCGTCGAAATTCAGCTTCGAATCGAGCGCGACGACCTTGCCGTCGCCGGTGAGGATCAGCGGGTTGATCTCGGCCAGCGAGGCATCGGTATCGTCGAAGCACTTGTAGAGGCCTTGAAGCATTTTTACGGCTTCTGGTTTTGATTTATCCGGTATGCCAATTTCCCCTGCAATTTCAGATGCATCCTTGTCAAGCAAGCCCTTGCCAGGATCGATGAAGATCTTGTGGATCTTCTCCGGGGTCTTCGCCGCGACTTCCTCGATGTCCATGCCGCCTTCGGAGGATGCCATCAGCGCCACGCGCTGCGTGACGCGGTCCACCACCATGCCGATGTAGAGTTCCTTATTGATGTCTGCGCCCTCCTCGACCAGCAGGCGGCGCACTTTCTGGCCGCCCGGACCCGTCTGGTGCGTGACCAGCTGCATGCCGAGGATCTGTTTCGCCTTCTCGCGGACTTCATCCAGCGATTTCGCCACCTTGACGCCGCCGCCCTTGCCGCGTCCGCCGGCATGGATCTGCGCCTTCACCACCCAGACGCTGCCGCCCAGCTTCTTCGCCGCCTCGACCGCCTCGTCGACGCTGAAGCACGGAAAGCCGCGCGGCGTGACCATGCCGAATTTGCGGAACAGCTCCTTGCCCTGGTACTCGTGGATTTTCATGCGGCGATATTCTCCCTGGAGCGGCGCAGTTTAGCATCGGCCCCGCAGTTTTCAATGCGGTTAGAATCATTGACCAAATGCGATATGTCATCGCCCTCGACCAGGGCACCACCAGTTCGCGCGCCATCATTTTCGACGAGACCGGCAAGCCGGTCGCCTCGGCGCAGCGCGAATTCAAGCAACACTACCCGCAGCCCGGCTGGGTGGAGCACGATCCGGATGAAATCTGGCGCACGCAGCGCGACGTCGCGCGCGAAGCGCTGCGCAGCTCGGGCCTCAAGGCCGAGGATATGGTCGCGTGCGGCATCGCCAACCAGCGCGAGACCACTGTGGTCTGGGACCGCCAGACCGGACAGGCGATCCACAGGGCGATCGTCTGGCAGGACCGGCGCACCGCGCCGATGTGCGCCGAACTGAAGGAGGTGGGCGCCGAAAGCCTGGTTAAGGAGCGCACCGGCCTGGTGCTCGATCCCTACTTCTCCGGCACCAAGGTGGCATGGATCCTCGACCAGATCCCGGGCGCGCGGCGGCGCGCGGAACTGGGCGAGCTCGCCTTCGGCACGGTAGACACCTGGCTGGTCTGGCACCTGTCGCAGAGCAAGGTACATGTCACCGATGCGACCAATGCGTCGCGCACCCTGCTTTTCAATATCCATTCGGGCGACTGGGATCCGGAGCTGCTCGCGCTGCTGCGCGTGCCGCGGGCGATGCTGCCCGACGTATTTCCCTCCTCCCACGCTTTCGGCATGGTCGCACCCGCGATTCTCGGCGCCCCCATTCCCATCACCGGCGTCGCCGGCGACCAGCAGGCGGCCCTGTTCGGCCAGGGTTGCCATACGGCAGGCATGGCGAAGAACACTTACGGCACCGGCTGCTTCATGCTGATGCACACTGGCGACAAAGTGGTGCCATCCAAGCATGGATTGCTGGCCACCGCTGCCGCGCAGATCGGGCGCGCGGTGGATGCGCGCGACGTGGACCGCCAGTACGCGCTGGAAGGCAGCGTGTTCATCGGCGGCGCGGTCGTGCAATGGCTTCGGGACGAAATGAAGTTTTTCGAGTCCTCTGCCGACATCGAACGGCTCGCATCGGACGTCCTGGACAATGGCGGCGTCTATATCGTGCCAGCCTTTACCGGCCTGGGCGCGCCGCATTGGGACCCGCACGCGCGCGGCGCGATCGTCGGCCTGACGCGCGGCTCATCGCGCGCCCACATCGCGCGCGCGGCGCTCGAATCCATTGCCTATCAGAGCGCCGACGTCCTTGATGCGATGCAAAAAGATGCGGGCGAGAAACTCTCCGAGCTGCGCGTGGACGGCGGCGCCGCCGCCAACGACCTGCTGATGCAGTTCCAGGCCGACATCCTCGGCGTTCCGGTAGTGCGGCCGAAGGTACTGGAGACCACGGCGCTGGGCGCCGCATATCTTGCCGGCCTGTATACCGACGTCTGGAAATCGCGCGAGGAAATTGCCGCCCAATGGCAGATGGAGCGCCGCTTCGAGCCGCACATGGCGCGCGCCGACGCCGATGAACTGCTCGCGCGCTGGCACGAAGCCGTGAGCCGCTCGCTGCACTGGAGCGCCGCGTGAACAGCCGCACGCCTCTCGAAAAGGACAACCGCGAGCTGCTGCGCGCCGTCATCGACAACCTCTCCGAGGGTGTACTGATCTACGACAGCGACGGCAAGGTGATCACCGCGAACCCCGCCGCCGAGACCATTCTCGGCCGGTCATTGCAGGACCTGGTCGGTACCCGGCCCACCGACCGCGGTTGCGTGGCCTCGCCGATCGATCCGGTCGCCTGGCCAATCGATCGCCACCCGCCGCTGGAAACCCTCGCCACGGGGCAGCCCCACCGCGACGTGGTGAAAGGCGTGCTGCGGCCGGATGGCAAGCGCGTCTGGATATCGGTCAGCACCACGGCCGTGGAACTGCCCGCGCCCTACGGGAGCCGCGGCGTGGTCGGCTCCTTCGTCGACGTGACGGCGACAGTCGAAGCGCGCCAGGCGCTGGAGCGCAGCGAGCAGCGCTTCCGCGATCTGACCGAACTCTCCGCCGACTGGTACTGGGAGCAGGATGCGGAATTCCGCTTCGTCGACGTCTCGCGCGGCACGCAATCGATGGGGCTGGCGGCGCCGACCTTCATCGGCAAGCTACGATGGGACTATCCTTGGCTCAACATGCGCGAGGAAGACTGGAACGCGCACCGCGCGCAGCTGGAGCGGCACGAGCCGTTCCATGAACTCGAACTGCGCAGGCGCGACGAAAAAGGGGCCAGCGTCATCGTCCAGGTGAGCGGCAAGCCGGTGTTCGACGCACAGGGACGCTTCACCGGATACCGCGGCGTCGGGCGCAACATCACGCAGACCAAGCGCACCAAGCGCAGCCTGCGCGAGATCGCCGAGCGCTTCCGCAGTCTCACCGAACTCTCCTCGGACTGGTACTGGGAGATGGACGCCGAGCTGCGCTTCACCTACGTATCCGAGGGCATCCGCAAGGTGCGCGGCGTCGGCCCGGAAACGCTGATCGGCAAGCACCGCTGGGATTACGACCGGCATGGCGGCGACGAGGAAATGGCGCGCCACCGCGCCACGCTGGAGGCGCACCTGCCGTTCAGGGATTTCGTGCTGGCGCGCTCCAACGCCGACGGCCGCGTCACCTATGTCAGCCACACCGGCAAGCCGATCTTCGACGACAAGGGCAGCTTCCGCGGTTACCGCGGCGTGGCGCGCGACATCACCGCGCGCATGCGCGCCGAGGAGGAGCTCGCGCGCATGGCGCATTACGACACCCTCACCGGGCTGCCCAACCGCGCGCTGCTGCAGGGGCGCCTGAAGCGCGCGATGGCGCGCGCCGACCGCGGCCAGACGCTGCTGGCGGTGATGTTCCTCGATCTCGACCAGTTCAAGGAGGTCAACGACAGCCTGGGACACGCGGTGGGCGACGCGGTGCTGAAGGAGATTGCGCTGCGGCTGGAAAGCTGCCTGCGCGCCACGGACACCGTGGCGCGGCTCGGCGGTGATGAATTCACCATCCTGCTGGAAGACGTGCGCAATGCCGAGGAAATCTCGCGCGTTGCGGACAAGCTGCTGCGCTCGATTTCCGAGCGGGCCGACGTCGCGGGCCACGAGCTGCACCTGTCGACCAGCATCGGCGTGACGGTGTATCCGCTGGACGACCAAGACGCCGACACCCTGCTGAGGAACGCAGACCTGGCGATGTACCACGCCAAGCAGGAAGGCCGGAACAACGTCCAGTTCTTCTCCCCCGACATGAGCGAACGCACGGAAAAGCGCGTGGACATGCTGGGGCGGCTGCGCGGCGCGGTCGCGCGCGGCGAACTGCAGTTGTACTACCAGCCGCAGGTGGACGTTCGCAGCGGCGCGGTCATTGGCGTCGAGGCGCTGCTGCGCTGGAACGACCGCGAGCACGGCATGGTGGAGCCGGCGCATTTCATCCCGCTCGCCGAGGAAACCGGGCTGATCCTGCCGATCGGCGCATGGGTGCTGCGCGAAGCCTGCCTGCAGGCGAAGCGCTGGCTCGACGCCGGCCTGGGGCCAATCACCATGGCGGTGAACCTCTCGGCGCGGCAGTTCCGCCAGGAAAACCTGGTGCAGATGGTGTCCGCGATTCTCGAGGAAACCGGCCTGCCGCCGGGTCTCCTCGAGTTGGAAATCACCGAGAGCACCATGATGCACCGCACCGAGGAAGCCGCCGCAGGCCTGCGCGCGCTGCACGACATCGGCGTGCAGATTTCGCTCGATGATTTCGGTACCGGCTATTCCTCGCTCGCCTACCTGCACCGCTTCCAGGTGCACACGCTCAAGGTGGACCAGTCGTTCGTGCGCGACATCAAGAGCGATCGCGACGACGCCGCCATCGTCAGCACCGTGATCACGCTGGCCAAGCAGCTGAAGCTGAAGTCCCTCGCCGAAGGCGTCGAGACCAAGGAACAACTGGCGTTCCTGCGCACCCGGGGCTGCGATTCCTACCAGGGCTTCCTGTTCTGCCGCCCGAAACCGGCCGCGGAGATCGAAGCCTTGCTGCAGAGCTTGCGCGAACCAAGCACGAAAACACGGACAAAGAAAATCAAGGCATAGCAGGGCGGCCGCGCTACGGCCGGACCGCGGGAGTCTCCAGCTTCATGCCGCGCGCGCGCCACATCAGGTAGTACTCGAGCTCGACGAACTCCGGCGAGCCATAGGCATAAGGTTCGGCGCGCACGCCGATCATGCAGTTGCGCAGGCGCCGCTGCAGCGAGCCCAGGCCCTGCCACTCCAGGCGGTAGATCGGGTAGCCGGTCGGATGGGCCTGCGGAATCGGATTGCCGGCGAGCTTGTTGCCGGCGAGCCCAACGTGGCACTGCGTGCAGGAAAGATTCAGCTGGCCCTGCCGCCGGTTGAACGCCGCCCGCCCGGAGTCCAGGAAAGGCTTTGCCTGCTCAGATTCGGCGATGTCGATCGGGAGGCCGCGCGACTGCCGGCCGATATACGCGCTTAGCGCGAGCAGTTCGCGGCTTTCGAGCTGCAATGCCGGCGCCTTTTGCTGTTCGGTGCGGCAAAGGTTGATGCGCTGGTCAAGATTGACCAGTTTTTCAGAATGCAGTGCGGGGTAGCGCGCGGCAACACCCTGCATGCCCTGGTGGCAGTCGGCGCAGGCCTTGTCTGCCGCTCCGGTCCTACGGCCCCAAAGCGCCTCTCCATCCAGCACCCAGAGCATTGCGGGGTTGGTTGCGTCGTCATTCTGCATGGCGCGCGTGTCCTGACCCATGAATTCGTAGCCGGAACGACGATCTGCGGGAGGCGTCTGCGCTCCCGCGGGCGAACCGAGAATCAAAAACAGGAAAAGAAAACGCGCTATCACTCTACGGTGATCGGCGCCGACTCGGTCGCGGAGAAGTCGTTGTCGCCGGTCCAGCGGAATTCCATTTTCCCGCTCTCGGTGGCGACGGTGGTGAAACTGATCAGCGGATTGGCGGCGATCGCCGGATGGAAGTCGGCGCGAAAGACCTCGATGCCATTGTAAGTGCAGACCAGCTGCCGGATGATGTCGCGCGGCACCAGCGCCCCCGATTCGGTACGGCGAAAGCCGGTTTCCATGACGTGGCCGATGAGCGCCCGCAGCTCGAGAATGTCGCCGCGCTTCGCACGCGCCGGCACCTGGATGATGGCGCGCGCCATGCTACTTCAGCTCCTCCAGGCAGGCGGCGATCGTCACCACCACGCTCACCTGGTCCGACCAGAAGCTGCCGTCGCTCATTTGCGCGAGCGCCACCAGCGTCTGGGTGTCCGCCACGCGCACCCGCGTCGAGAACTGCGCGCGCCCGGAGCGCGGCCCGAGGTACACGCTCACCATGTTGGGCAGCGGATTCATTGGCGCGAAGACATGGATCGCCTTGACGTGGTCCGCCTGCGTCATGGGGCTTTCGACCGAGACGCCCAGCACCACCGAGTTGCCGTTCTCGATCAGCGCGGGCGCATCCAGCTTCACCCTGCCACGCCTGGCCGGGGTGCCGCCGGTGATGGCGCGTATCGCCTCGTCCACCGCGGCGGGCGTGGCATGCAGCGCGCCGGGCGCGGCGCAGGAGGCGGTGGCGCAGGCCAGCACGACGAATTCGCGGCGCGTGATCATGCGATCATTTCAGCGTCGCGAGGAAAGCGACGACGTCCTCGATCTGCTGCGCGCTGAGAATCGGCTTTTCCTTGAAGGAAGGTGCGACGCGCGCCAGGCCTTCCGTGCGGAAGTAGGCAGGCATGATCGTCGAAGGATTGAAGCGTCCCGGGTCCACGATGCGCAATCGTATCTGGCCTTCCGACAGCCGCGAGCCGATTCCGTTCAGGTCCGGCGCGATACTGCCCTGGAAGCGCTCCTCCGGAAACGGCCCACTGTGACATAGCAGGCACAGGCCGGCCTGCCGGTTCGCCACAATCGCCCGGCCCCGCGCCGGATCGCCTTTGGCGCCGGACATCGGGGTCGATAATTCTTCGTTCGAGAAGACGCTTCCTGAAACAGCCAGCAAAAGTGCGAAAGCGAAACCCCTCACACCATTTCGATACCGTGGTTCTTCAGCGGGAACGAGCGGATGCGCTTGCCCGTCGCGCGATAAATCGCGTTCAGCACCGCCGGCGCCGCGACGCAGATATTCAGTCACATGCCTAGCTGGAACCCCAGACTCTGCGCGCAAACTCCGGGTAATTTTCTCCGATTTCGCGCGCCACAGGGCCGCGAAGCAGATTTAATTCGCTTGGGGACGGTGGCGGAGTTCCCGGTACTTGCTGCGGTGCATCGTAATCGAAGCCGGTGGTTTCTCGGATTTCTTCGGCGCTAACGCCTGGATGCACGCTTTCGAGCCGGAAACGGCGCTTGTCCTTCTGCCACGAGAACAGTGCCTTGCCGGTGAGCAGTGCCGCCGGCGTGCCGCGCGCCGAAACGAATTCGACCTTCGGCACCAGCGTGCGGCGCGAGTGCTCCTCGCGAAACAGGATCGTCCGGGGTACCACCCCGTACATGTACGCCGAGCCGAACGACCCCGGGAAGCGCTTGCCCTCCGCGCGCACCAGGTTGATCGCGCCACCTCCGTCGATCTGCGCGCCGCCGAGGAAAAACACGTCGATGCGCCCCTGGCCGGCGAGGTCGAAGAGTTCGCGCGAGCCTTCGGTAAAGGGATTGGAAGCCCGCCGCTGCTGCAACGAAACCCGGAACCCAAGGTCAAAATTTTTTCTCAAAAAACAACCCGCGGCGGGAATCGGCGACGACGCGCCGACCGCGGCATGGCGCGCGCCGTCCAGCAACCTCGCGATTACGCAGGCGAGGAGTTCTTCCTTGGCGTATGGACCCATTCGTCCAGGTAACGTTGGAAGCCATCGCGCGTCCTCGCCGCCTTGGCGTATTGCGAAACGTGCAGGTCGTCGGCGCCGTAAAGCCCAGGCATGCCGAGCGGCCAGGCGCCGCGCGGCGTGTGTGCGACGCCAGAAACATAGATGGACGAGATGACGCCCGGGGCGAGAACTTCGTCCTCCAGCATGTCTCCTGGTTTTTTTTCTTCAAAAGAAACAAAAACAAGCCGGGAAGCATGCGCGGCTGTGGCGAGCTCCCGCCGCCGGCCGACCCAGACGTTGCCGGCCTCGTCCGCCCAGCGCGCGTGGAACAGCGCGATATCCGGCCGGATCGCGGGCACAAGGACGAGATCGCCCTGCACTTTCCAGTCCTTTCTTTCCTTCAGGAGGTCGGAGGCACCGATGCCGGCGAGCGGCATGAAGGGCACGCCCTTTTCCGCCGCCTGCAGCGCGCAATGAATTGCCGGGCAGGTTGCGTCTTTTACAAGGAGGGATTTTTTTTCAACAGCATCGGTAAATCGCGGCGCCAACCCCGCCTCACCGAGCGATACCGCGCTCGTCTCCACCTCAGCGACACAGCCCGCGCCGATCAGCAAATCGGCCGACAGGCCGAGGATGGGAACGCCGAGCAGCCGGAGGTTGCGCGCCTTTTTCCGGATCAGTGCCCGCACCACTTCCATCGCCACCAGCGAATAGTCCGGCGGAAGGGCAAGTAACGCCCCATCCGGAATTCGCGCGGCTAGATCTTCAGGCTGTTCCACCAACCGTCAGCCCGTCGATCTTCAGCGTCGGCTGGCCGACGCCGACCGGCACGCTCTGGCCTTCCTTGCCGCAGGTGCCCTGGCCATTGTCCAGCTGCAAGTCGTTGCCAATCATGCTGACGCGGGTGAGCGCATCCGGACCATTGCCGATCAGCGTGGCTCCTTTCACGGGATGGGTGACCTTGCCGTTCTCGATCATGTAGGCCTCCACCGCCGAGAAGACGAACTTGCCGGTGGTGATGTCCACCTGGCCGCCGCCGAAATTCACCGCGTACAGGCCCTTCTTCACGCTGCGGATGATTTCCTCGGGTTCGCGCGTGCCGGCCAGCATGTAGGTGTTGGTCATGCGCGGCATGGTCATGTGCGCGAAGGATTCGCGCCGGGCGTTGCCGGTGACCGGCATTTTCATCAGGCGCGCGTTCAGGCTGTCCTGCATGTAGCCGTGCAGGATGCCGTCCTCGATCAGCACGGTGCGCTGCGTCGGGTTGCCTTCATCGTCCACGGTGAGCGAGCCGCGCCGGCCGGGCAGCGTGCCGTCGTCCACCACCGTGACGCCGCGCGAGGCGACGCGCTCGCCGAGCCGCCCGGAAAACGCCGAGCTGCCCTTGCGGTTAAAGTCGCCTTCCAGGCCGTGGCCGATCGCCTCGTGCAGCAGGATGCCCGGCCAGCCGGGTCCGAGCACCACGGTCATGGTGCCGGCCGGCGCGGGTTTCGATTCCAGATTCACCAGCGCCTGATGCACCGCCTGCTGGGCGTAATCCTTGAGGACTTCGTCGCTGAAATGCTCGTAGCCGGTGCGCCCGCCGCCGCCCGCATGTCCCATTTCACGCCGGCCGCCGGCCTCGGCGATCACCTGCACCGACAGCCGCACCAGCGGGCGCACGTCGGCGGCCAGCACGCCGTCGGAGCGCGAGATCAGCACCACCTCGTACTCTGCGCCCAGGTTCGCTACCACCTGCGTCACCCGCGGATCGGTGGCGCGGCAAAGCTGCTCGAGTTTTTCGAGCAGCTTTATTTTCCGGTCCGCATCCAGCGAAGCCAGCGGGTCGAGCGGCTCGTAGCGCCGCGGCGCCCTGCTGCGCGTGGCGACTTTCCCCGTTTGAGATTTTCCCGAATGGCCAATGGCGCGCGTCGCGCGAGCGGCATCCTGCAAGGCCGAAAAGCTAATTTCGTCGGAGTAGGCGAAGGCGGTCTTCTCGCCAGAAATCGCGCGCACGCCGACGCCCTGCTCGATCGAGAAGCTGCCCGACTTGACGATGCCCTCCTCCAGGCTCCAGCTCTCGGCGCGGGTGTACTGGAAATACAGGTCGGCATAGTCGAGGCGCCGCCCGGCGAGGGCACCGTAGACCGCATCCAACTTACGACTTTGGAGGTCGAACGGCGCCAGCAGGCAGGCGTCCGCGGTGGCGAGCAGCACATCGGCATCCATCAGTTCGGTTTCCTCTCGTAGACATCCCGGTTGCCGGGGGCACCCGGGTCCAGCGGCGCGTTCAGGATAACCGACGGCTGAAGCTTCTCGACCTTGGGATCGGTCCAGGTGCCGCTGATGCGGTAATCGAACGCGAACGCCTTGCCGAGCGGGTTCTTCATCAGGCGCCCGGCGATCAGCGTCGCCACACCGGCGATCGGGTTCACCAGGCCGACCACCGTGGAAGCCGTGTCGCCGAGCTGCGGGATCACCTTGACGTTCAGGTTCTGGGTTTCCAGCGACAGGTCCACCTGCCCGCTCATCGCGACATCGGCCGCGGGCCCGTTCATGTGGAAATCCTTCAGCGCCATCACGCCGCGCTCGATCGCCATGTTGCTGGTGATGCGGTCGAACTGGAAGCCCTTGGAGAACACGTCGCGGAAATCCAGCGTCAGGCGCCGCGGCAGCATCTGCAGGCTCATCAGCGACACCAGCTTGCCGACGCCGGGCTCGATCTCGAGGAACTGCCCGTCTTCGATCTGCAGCTGCAGTGCGCCCCCCAGCGTCGCGTAATCGGTGGTCACCGGGTCGCCGTTCCAGTTGAGCGTGCCTTCCAGCTTGGCGCGGCCGCCCTTGACGTGGTCGGGGGTGCCGATGCGCTCGAGGAACTGGCCGACGTCGCTCACGTCGAGCTTGAACGCGAGCGAAGTTCGCGAGCCATCGCCCGGCTTCCACAGGCCGTTGCCTGACAACGCGGAATCCGGATTGGTCATCGCCAACTTGTCGATGCGCCAGGCGCGGCCCTCGTGCCGCGCCTGCACCTCGACGCGGCCCAGTTTGCGGCCGCGATGCGTGAAGTTGTCGGCCACGATATCCAGCGCCGGCAGTTCCTTGATCGCCTCGCTCGGCTTCGCGCCCGGCGATTCCTCGGGCAGCGCGAAGCGCGAGAAGCGCGCCACCAGGCGCCCGCCGGCCTCGCCGCGGTAGACGACATCGCCGGCGAACTCCGCGGTGCTCATGCTGGCCGACCAGCCGCTGCCGTCGGCAACCCCCTGCAGGTCGACGCTGCGCATGCGCTTGCCGAGCGCATCCAGCACGCCGACCTTGACGTCGTAGCTCGCGCCCTCGCTCATGCTGGCCCCCGTCGTGCCGCCCTCGGTAAACAGCGGCAGCCAGCGGTCCAGGTCGAGCGCCGGCAGCGAGCCGCGCACCGTCAGGCCGCGGCGCTCGGGAATGCGCTGCGTCTCGCCGGTGACGGGATTGAGCGTCACCAAGGTGCGCTGCAGCTGCATGGTGCCGGGGGCGGCAGTACTGCCCTGGCCGCCCGCTTGCGCTGCGCGCAGGAACTCCGCAGAGATAATCCGTCCGGTCGCCGGTCCGAGCGCAATCGAGATCCGGTCCCGCCCCTCGCCGGGGAATACCTCCACGCGCAGAGGCAGAATTTCGGCCGCGGCCTTCGCCAGAGGGGCCGGCAAAGTCGTCGACAGCCCCTCCAGCGTCGAATCCAGCGTCAGCTGCGAGCGGCCCTCTTTCACCGTCACCGACGCGGCATAGCGCATCGAACCCGACAGGCGACGGCGCCATGGATGATCGAACACCGCACGCAGGCCTTCCACTGTCGCGCGGCCGTCGGCGGTAACAACCACGCCGGCGTCTTGCCGGGAACCGCCGGAGATCCGCACGTCGCCGCCGAGCAACTGCCCGCGCACATCGCCGACCGTGAACGTGGATTCGGTGAAACTGACGCGCCCGCCCGCGCGCTGGATCGGTGGCAGTCGCGCATCGACGGTGATCGCATTGCCCGTGAACTGGAATTCGCCGGCGATCTTGCTTCTGCCCATTTCATGCAGCATCAATTCCAGGCGCAGGCGCAGCTTCCCGTGTCCCAGCGAGGTAATGCTGTCGGTGAGGCCGCCGATCATTCGCCGCACCGGGCTTTCATGGATGTAGTCGAGGAACAGCGCGGTCGGCCCCTCCGCGCCGCCGTCGATGATCAGGCGCGGGTCCGGATCGAGCATGCTGGGCAGGGTCACGCGAACGTTGGCGATGGGCACGCCGAGGATCTTGCCGCTGAGCCCTGTGATTTCGATCTTGTCGCGGTCGAACATCAGGTTGGCTTGGATGGCCTCGATGCGCGGCCAGCCGGCAGCGTAGTCGAGTACCGCGTTCGACACTTTCGCGACGACCTGGAACTGGCCCCTCTGCGGATCGAGGAACGGGAAATCGCGCAGGTCGCCCCGCAGGCGCAGGCGAGCGTCGCTTGCCTCGCCCGCAAGCACGCCGCTTGCCACCCACTCCCGCGTGCGCGCGCCCATAATCGCGGACAACGGCAGGTACCGGGCGGTCGCATTGCCGTCGGCGCGCGAGAGCTGGGCAGTCAGGTCGATCAGCCCGGGCCCTTCGCCGTTCCAGGCGTAACTGCCGTTAGCGGTGCCGGCGAGGTCTTTGTTGGCATAACTGAGGTTGGCGAGCCGCACCGAGACGCCGGCGTCGGCGTTGCGCTCCCATCCCACGTCGCCGTTCAGCGTGTCCAGCGCAATGCGCGGCTCCGGGAAAACCTTCGGCAGGTCGAGTTCGCTCTTGCGTGACGCAAGGTACACCGTGCCCTTCTTCTCATTCGCCTCCAGCCTGCCCGACAGATTGGCGAAGCCCGGGATGCTGCGCCAGGCGTTCATGGTCAGGCCGGCGAAGCGGGTCTTGGCGGTATAGCTGGCGCGGTCGGGAAGCTCGCCGGTCCAGTCAAATTTCGTATCCAGCAGATTGCCTTGCGGCGCCAGTTCGCCGAGCAGCCTGCGCAGGTCATTGGGGAATGGCAGGTATTCCGCCAGGTGCGCGAGCGGTCCGAGCTCGACCAGGTTGGCGTTCACCGAGCCACGTTGCACCAGCGAGGTGCCGCCGGCCGGTTCCCAGCTGGCGTGGAAACTGGTGCCGTTCATTGGCGGCGCGCCCGGGCTCGCGAGCGAGAGGTTGCTCACGCCGAAATCGTAGCCGCGAGCGGTTTCGCGGCCGTAGACACGGCCCCGCACCGCAGACACCTGCAGCTGTGGAAGCTCCCGGGCGAGCTGCACGGAAACATTCGACAGCACCACGTCAGCGGTGGCCTGCGCCAGCCTGCCGCCCTCCAGCGCACCCCAAACCCGCAGCGCGCCTTCGCCGCTGCGCAAGTTGATCGGGTAGTCGACCCAGGCGCGCCATCCGGCGAGGTTGGTGTTTCCAAGTTCAGCGTAAATCCGTCCGCTCCACGTTTCAATCTGACGCACGCTCTGGCCTTCGAGCCGCGCGCGCACCTCGACCCAGGGCCCGAGCGCCAGCGGCGGGCGCGCCACCATTCCGACCAGATGCTCGTCGCCATCGTTGTCGAGGCGGAAATTGAGCTCTGAAAGCCTGAGCGGAGGCGCCTTGCGCGTCTCATCCAGCCATTCGATCTCCGCGCCGCGCACCACGATCTGGCTCTGGCTGAGAATCCAGTCGGCCAGCTTGCCATCGCCCTGCTTGCCCGAGATGCGAATCCCCGCGACGTAGATGTCGCCGCGGGCGTCGCGGCGCACGGCGAGCTTCGGCCCGTCGATGACGAAGGAGTGCAGACGCAACTCGCCCACGAACAGCGACCGCCAGGCCACCACGTTTTCCACCGCCGGCAACACCAGGGCTTCGCGGCCGTCGCTGTCATAGACGCGCACGTCGGCGATCGACAGCCGCGGCCGCAATCCCTGCCAGTTGGTGCTGAACGCGCCGATCTTTACCGGCAGCCCGACCGAGCGCGAGATCGCCGCAACGATCTCCGCACGGTGGTTCTCCACCTTCGGCAGCACCCAATACCGCACGGCGAGGAACACCATGGCGAAGACGAAAAACGCCGACCAGGCGAGGATCTCCAGCGCACGAAGAAGGTTGCGGAACTGGTTTCGGTACGGGATTCGCATCGCGCTTCGGAAAGCTCCTGTATTCTAGCTGTAAATGCCGGATCCGATTCGGAAAATAGGCTTTTCACGCTATGCCGCGGAGCGCCTCGCCGCGCACCCCGAATGGGCCGCCGAGGTGGATTTTGAACGCGCCGCATGCGCAGCGTTCAGCGTGGCCGCGATGCGCGACGCGCTGGCGGGATTCCGCGCCGATGACGAAGCCGCTTTCAAGCGCCGGTTGCGGCGCCTGCGCCAGCGCGTGCTGCTGCGGACCATGGCGAGAGACTTGGACGGCGCGGCGGACCTGGCCGAGGTCTGCGCCGTGATGAGCGAGCTCGCTGACGCCAGCATCCGCGCCGCGCTCGAATGGCTGGGCGAAGCGGAACTGATCGTGGTGGCGATGGGCAAGCTGGGCGGGCGCGAGCTGAACGTATCGTCCGACATCGACCTGGTCTTCGTGCACCCGGACACGAAGGAGAAACCCGTCGACCCGCAGCGGATCGAACGCACCGGCCGCAAGCTGATCGCGCTGCTGAATGAGGTCACCGAAGACGGCTTCGCGTTCCGCGTCGACATGCGGCTGCGCCCCTATGGCGATTCAGGCGCGCTGGTCAGCGGCTTCGAGGCGCTGGAAGCCTACTTCGTCACCCAGGGGCGCGAGTGGGAGCGCTATGCATGGATCAAGGCACGGCTTGTTTCAGCTTCTGTCGCCGATAAAAAAGTCCTTCAGGAAATTATTCGCCCGTTCGTGTATCGCAAGTACCTCGACTACGGCACGCTGGAGGCAATGCGGCGGCTGCATGCCGAAGTGCGGCGCGACGTGGCGCGGCGCGAACTCGCCGAGCATGTCAAGCTCGGCCCGGGTGGCATCCGCGAGATTGAATTCATCGTGCAGGCGCTGCAGCTGATACGGGGCGGCCGCGATCCCGAGCTCACGGTTCAGCCGACTCTTTCCGTTCTCGAGCTTTTATCCAGGAAAAGGCATTTACCTGACGAGGCGGTGCAAGAACTCTCTGCTGCCTATGTATTTCTGCGCAATGTCGAGCATCGGCTGCAGTACCTGGACGATGCGCAGACCCACGAACTGCCGGTGAGCGAGGAAGACCGCGCGGCCGTGGCCCGGATGTCGGGCTACGCGGGCTGGAACGCGTTCCTCGATGCGCTGAACGCGCACCGCCAGGCGGTCACGCGCCATTTCCAGTCGGTGTTCGCCGGCCCCTCCGGCGAAGCAGAGACGAAACCCTGGCCGGCGCATCCCAGGCTTGATATGTTGCGCGCGAGTCAGCGCTACGCGCAGTTGCCGGACGACTCGAGACGCCGCTTCGACGCCCTGATTCCCGCGCTTGCGCACGCCGCGGCCACGACAGCTGATCCGGAAGCAACCCTGACGCGCGGCGTCGACCTGCTGGAAGCGATCGCGGGACGCGCCGCCTACCTGGCGCTGCTCGCGGAGCGGCCCGAGGCGCTGGAGCGCGTCACGCGCATGATCGGCGCCTCGAGCTGGGCCGCGGAGTACGTAACGCGCCATCCTCTGCTGCTGGACGAACTGCTCGACGACCGGCTGCTTTATTCGGCGCCCGACTGGAACGAATTCGAGCGAGGCCTGCGCGCCGCCCTCGCCGCCGCCGGCGGCGACGTCGAGCGGCAGATGAACGCGGTGCGAGAGCAGCACCAGGCGCAGTTGTTCCGGATGCTGGCGCAGGATCTGGCCGGCCTGCTCACGGTCGAAGTGCTCGCCGACCACCTTTCCCAGCTTGCCGACATCGTGCTGCAGCTATCGCTGGAAGCCTGCTGGGCGCAGCTCGCTACGCGCCACCGCGAGCAGCCGCTGTTCGCGGTGATCGCCTACGGCAAGCTCGGCGGCAAGGAGCTCGGCTACGCTTCCGACCTGGACATCATCTTCGTCTACGACGATCCGGACGATCGCGCGCCCGAAAACTACGCGCGCCTCGCCCAGCGCTACAACAACTGGCTCACCGTGCGCACCTCGGCCGGCACGCTGTTCGATACCGACCTGCAGCTGCGGCCTTCGGGCTCGAGCGGGCTGCTGGTGTCGTCGGTGGCCGCGTTCGAGGAATACCAGGAGCGCGCCGCGTGGGCCTGGGAACACCAGGCGCTCACCCGCGCGCGCTTCTGCGCCGGTGATAAGAACATCGGCGCGGCTTTTGAAAAAATCAGGACGAAAATCCTGCAGCGCAAAAGGAACCCCTCCGCACTGGCGCGGGAGATTCTGGCGATGCGGGAGAAGCTCCATGCCGCGCACCCGAACCGCTCCGGCCTGTTCGACCTCAAGCACGACCGCGGCGGCATGATCGACATCGAGTTCACGGTGCAATTCCTCGTTCTTTCGCATGCGCACCGCCACCCGGAACTCACGCGCAACCTCGGCAACATCGCATTGCTGAAAGTTGCCGCCGACCTGGGCCTGATGGGCGACGAGCTCGCCGAGAAATCCCGCAACGCCTACCGCAAGTTCAGGCGGCTGCAGCATGCGCTACGCCTTAACGGCTTGAAATACGCCCGGGTGCCTCCGGAACAGGTGGCGCTCAAATCGGCGGCGGTACGCGAGCTCTGGAAAGCGGTCTTTTCCGCCTACTGATCGGTGACGTCCACGTAGAGGGCATGACAGGTGGCGTCGAACCAGCCCGGCGCGGCCAACGTGGCCGCGATGAAGCCGAAATTCAAAAGCAGCGCGCCGGCGAACAGCGCCCCCCGCGCACGCCGCGTCCATGCATGCAAGGCGGAAAAGATTCCCACCGCCGCCAGCAACGCGCCGAGGATCAGCGAATAGCGGTAGTTGTCCGCACCCGCGCGAGTGGACGAAAACATGACGCTGCAGAGCACCGGGAACTGAAGCCAGGAAAATACGCCAAATACGAGTCCGACGGCGCTGGAGAAGAAAGCCGCTGAATCCATCGCCGCGCTAGCGTGCGTGCAGGGCGCGCGCCTTAGCGCGCGCGGGGCCCGCGCAGGTTCGGGTTGGCGATCTCGAGGTCGGCCTTTACCTTGTCCCGGCTTCTTTCGTAGACGATCTCGCGGCCCATGATGCTGCCGGCGTAGGCCATGCCGTTGCGCGTCGGCGTCAGCACGCACTTCACGTTGTTCAATCCCTCGCCGATCACCACTTCGATCGCTTCGGTGCGCTTGCTGTAGACCACCACTTCCATGGTCTTGCCGGTCTCGGTGTGGCGTACGGTGATCTTTTCGTTGTTCATGGCGTCCTCAGGTGTTTGACAGCGGACAGCGCTCAATAGCACTCGCAATTCCAGGGCCCATCGTACTTTCCCTGCGGGGCCGGCCCCGACTGCGGCACCGGCACCAGCCGGTGGAACTTGCGCAAGTCCGCGCAGCTGGCGCGGCAGACCTCATCCTGGCTGGCCTCGAGTTTATGCGCTGGCGTGCCCAATAAAAAGCCCGCCACGCCCGCAGCGAAGAATACGGCGAAAACGGCGGCCTTCGCGCCCCAGGTGAGCCATCTGCGGGTTTGCGGCAGCACTAGATCGCTTCGCGCGGCGCGTGCGGCTTCTGCGGCGCGTGCCGCAGGGGGCCGTCCAACTCGGAAGCAAAGCGCGCGAGGCCGTCCAGCAGCGCGTCGCGGTGCAGGCGGTACAGCACGCGCTGGCCCTGCCGCTCCGCGGACACCAGGCCCGCCTGCTGCAGCACGGAGAGATGGCGCGACACCGCGGGCGGCGTCATGCCGAAGCGCGCGGCGAGGTCGGAAGTGGAGAGCGCCGTTTGCCCGAGGAAAGCGAGGATCTGCCGCCGCGGCACCGAGGCCAGCGCCTGGAACAGGGCGTCCAGAGGATTAACAATCATGTTAATAGTCTAGTGCATTTCCGCCGCCTGTGGTTAGAATGGCGCATCACACTCAAGGAGAATCGGTTTCATGGCGAAAGCAAAGGCGGCCGCGGCGCTCTCGATGGCGGACCGCGACGGCTGGATCTGGCACGACGGCAAGCTGGTGCCCTGGCGCTCGGCAACCACCCATGTCCTGACGCATTCACTGCACTACGGGCTCGCGGTATTCGAGGGCGTGCGCGCATACAAGACCGTCAGCGGCACGCAGATCTACCGGCTGCGCGAGCACACCCAGCGGCTGATCAATTCGGGGCACATCTACATGATGAAGATCCCCTACACGGTCGAGCGCCTGATGCAGGCGCAGATCGACGTGGTCGCCGCCAACGGCCACGAGGCCTGCTACATCCGGCCGATCGCGTTCTACGGCTCGGAGAAGATGGGCGTGTCGCCGGTCGGCGCGAAGGTGCACGTCGCGATCGCGGCCTGGCCCTGGGGCGCCTATCTCGGGCCCGAAGCGCTCAACAAGGGTATCCGCGTGAAGACCGCCTCGGTCGCGCGCCACCACGTCAACGTGACTATGGCGCGCGCCAAGATGTCGGGTACCTATCCGAACTCGGTGCTGGCGACGCTGGAAGCGACGCAGCACGGCTACGACGAAGGCCTGTTGCTTGACGTGGATGGCTTCGTCGCCGAGGGCGCCGGCGAGAACATCTTCATGGTCAAGGATGGCGTGATTTACGAGCCCGAACTCACTTCGGCGCTGACCGGCATCACTCGCTCCTCGGTCATCGAACTGGCCGAAGGCCTCGGCTACACGGTGAAGGCGAAGCGCCTGACGCGGGACGACATCTACATCGCGGACGAGTGCTTTTTCACCGGCACCGCCGCCGAAGTGACGCCGATCCGGGAACTCGACCAGCGCCAGATCGGCGCCGGCAAGGCGGGCCCGATCACGAAAGCGCTGCAGAAGGCGTTCTTCGACGTGGTCACCGGCAAGGACCGCAAGCATAAGCACTGGCTGACGCCAGTGCCGATGAATAAGGGCAGGAAATGAGCAACGACACTGCCGATACGTCGGGTACATCGCGCCAGGTCGAGCTCAGCGACAAGGACCTGCCGCTGCACTGCCCGATGGCGGGCGCGCCCCTCTGGGCGCGCCACCCGCGCGTGTTCCTCGACGTGGTGAAGCACGGCGAAGCGCTGTGCCCCTACTGCGGGACGAAATACACCTACAAGGGCGGTAAAAAAGGTCATTAGCGCACTGCGCCTTCTCGTCGTCGCACCGAACTGGATCGGCGACGCGCTGATGGCGCAGCCGCTGTTTTCCCGTCTGCGCGCGCGCCGTCCCGGCGCGCGCATCGAGGTGCTGGCGCCGCGCTGGGTGGCGCCGGTCCTGCGCCGCATGGCTGAAGTCGACGAGGTAATCGAGGCCGACCTGGGCCACGGCGCGCTGCAGCTCGCCGAGCGCTGGCGCCTTGGACGCAGCTTGAAAGCGCGCGCCTACGATGAAGCCGTCGTATTGCCGAACACCTGGAAATCCGCGCTGATCCCGCTGTTCGCGGCGATTCCGCTGCGCGCGGGCTATGGCCGCGGCGCCCTGTTGAACCGCAGTCATCGGCAAAGCGCGCGGCGGGAGTCGATGGCTCTGCGCTACGCCCGCCTGTCGGAACAGCCTGGAGTCGAACCCGCTGTCCCGCTGCCTCTTCCGCGCTTGATTTCGAAGGCAAACGACACGGCCGCGCGCTTCGGCATTTCCGGCCCCTACACCGTGTTTTGTCCGGGCGCGGAGTACGGCCCCGCCAAGCGCTGGCCGTATTTCCGCGAGCTGGCCGCGCGACTGGATGCGCAGATTGTCATTCTGGGATCCTTGTCCGATAAAACAGAGGCAGAGAAAATCCCGGGTAAAAATCTTGTCGGCTGTACGACGCTCGACGAGGCGATCGACCTCATCGCCGGCGCCCGCGCAGTGATCACCAACGACTCCGGCCTGATGCACGTGGCCGCCGCCACCGGCACGCCACAGGTGGCGTTGTTCGGCTCTTCCAGCCCGGAGCACACGCCTCCCCTGTCTCCCGCGGCGCGCGTGCTGTGGCTGAAAGTCGAATGCAGTCCCTGTTTCCAGCGCATCTGTCCGCTCGGGCACTTCAAGTGCATGAACGACCTTGCCGTGGACCGCGTACTGCAGGAAATACAGGCCCTGCCGTGAGCACCAAGATTTTCCCCACCGCCCAGGACGCCGAAAACGCGTTCTATCAAGCGCTCGAGCGAGCCGACCTCGAAGGCATGATGGCGGTCTGGTCGGAAGATGAGGAAATCATCTGCGTGCACCCGGCCGGGCAACGGCTGGCGGGCCAGCAGCAGGTGCGCGAAGCCTGGCGCCAGATGTTCGCCGGCGGGCCGGGCATGCGCGTGCAGATCTCGCACCAGGTCCTGGTGAACGGCATGATGGTCGCCGTGCACAGCCTGCACGAGAACATCACGGTTGCCGGCGAGCAGCGCCCGCGCCCGCCGATACTGACGACCAACGTCTACCTGCGCACGCCGGCGGGCTGGCGCATCGCCGTGCACCATGCTTCG
Source organism: Betaproteobacteria bacterium (assembly GCA_025356085.1). Classification (GTDB taxonomy): domain Bacteria; phylum Pseudomonadota; class Gammaproteobacteria; order Burkholderiales; family SG8-39; genus RBG-16-66-20. Next base: position 3,766 of record JANXUV010000207.1, on the reverse strand, counting down.
CCCGCGCCGGACACCTCGGCGCCGGAACCAGCCGCCGCCGGGTCCAAGACTTTCCATTGAGTTCCTATAGCGCGCCCTGGTGGTTGCCGGGCGGCCACCTGCAAACTCTCTATGCCGCGCTGGCGCCGGCACCGCGCATCGCCTGGCGCCGCGAGCGCTGGGAAACGCCCGACGGCGACTTCATCGATCTTGACTGGGCGGGCACCGAAGGACCGCTGATCGCCATATTCCACGGCCTGGAAGGCAATTCATCCAGTCCCTACGCGCGTGCGATCGCGGCGCAGGCGCTCGCGCTCGGCTGGCGTTGCGTGGTGCCGCATTTCCGCGGCTGCTCGGGCGAGCTGAACCGCCTGCCACGCGCCTATCACTCGGGCGACAGTGCGGAACTCGACTGGATCCTGAACCGGTTGGAAGCGCGCCATGCGGTCGGAATTTCCCTGGGCGGCAACGCGCTGCTGAAGCTGCTGGGAGAAAAGGGGCGCTCCATCGGCCTGCAGCGGGCCGCCGCCATCTCGGCGCCGCTCGACCTCGCGGCCGCCGGGCGATCGCTTGACCGGGGCTTGAGCAGGGAACTTTACACGCGGATCTTTCTCAAAACCCTCAAGAAAAAGACATTCGAGAAGATCCGACGGCAACAAATTCCCGTCGATGCCATGCGACTGAAAAATGCCCGCACCTTCTGGGAATTCGACGACACGGTCACCGCGCCGCTGCACGGCTTCCTTGGCGCAGACGACTACTGGGCACGCTCCTCGAGCGCGCCGTGGCTGCGCAACATCCGCATCCCGACGCTGGTCATCAATGCACGCAACGATCCGTTCATGCCCGCAGCGGCGCTTGATGCAGTAGAGGCATCGGGCGTAGTGCCGCCAAACGTGGTGCTAGAATTTCCTCGCAGCGGCGGCCATGCCGGATTTCCCGGCCGCAACCGCTGGCTTGCCAGGCGCGTCCTGGATTTCCTGTCCGCACCATCCGCACAATCCGCACCATCCGCACCGTCCGCCCCGTGAAAGTTCCCGCAGAAATTTTCCGCGCCTACGACATCCGCGGCATCGCCGGCAAAATCCTGTCGGCCGCCGTGGTACGCGAAATTGGGCGCGCGATCGGCAGTCTGGGCCACGAGCGCGGCGCGCCGGTATTCGCTGTAGGCCGCGACGGCCGCCTCTCCAGCCCCGAACTTTCCGCCGCGCTGATGGACGGCCTGAACGCCGCGGGCGCGGACGTGATCGACATTGGCGTGGTGCCTACGCCGGTCACCTATTTCGCCGCATATCACCTGGGCTGCCGCAGCGCCGTGATGGTGACGGGCAGCCACAATCCCGGGCAGGACAACGGGCTGAAGACGGTTGTCGCGGGCGATACCTTGTCGGGTGAGGAAATCCACGACCTGCGCCGCCGCGTGGAAAGCGGCAGCTTCGCGTCCGGCGCGGGCAGGAGATCGAAGGAAAATGTGCTCGATGCCTATGTGGACCGCATTGCGGGCGACGTGAAACTCGCACGGCCTTTCAAGGTGGCGATAGACAGCGGCAACGGCGTAGCGGGCGTGATCGCGCCGCGCCTGTTCAGGCGCCTGGGCTGCGAAGTCACTGAGCTGTTCTCGGAAGTGGACGGGCATTTTCCGAACCACCACCCGGACCCTTCCAAGCTTGAAAATCTTTTGTCTTTAATTCAAGAACTAAAAACAGGACCGGCAGAACTTGGCCTCGCTTTCGATGGCGACGCCGATCGCCTGGGGGTCGTCACCAAGAACGGCAAGATCATCCTCCCCGACCGCCAGTTGATGCTTTACGCCAGGGACGTGCTGTCGCGCAACCCGGGCGCCGAAGTTATCTACGACGTCAAGTGCACGCGCCTGCTCGCGCCCTGGATCGAAAAGCACGGCGGGCGCGCCACGATATGGAAGACCGGACATTCTCTGGTGAAGGCGAAAATGAAGGCCAGCGGCGCGCCGCTCGCCGGCGAGATGTCCGGACACATCTTCTTCAAGGAGCGCTGGTACGGCTTCGACGACGCGCTCTACTGCGGCGCGCGTCTGCTGGAAATCCTGTCGAAAGTGCAGGACCCGAACGCGGAGCTGGAGAACCTGCCGGATGCACCCTCGACGCCGGAACTCAACTGGAAGCTCGCCGAAGGCGAGCCGCAGGCGCTGATGGGAAAGCTGCTGGCGATGAAGCCGTTCCCGAAGGCGCGCCGCGTACTGACCATCGACGGGGTGCGGGCGGAATTCGAAGACGGCTTCGGCCTCGCGCGCGCTTCGAACACCTCACCGGTGATCGTGCTGCGTTTCGAGGGGGATACGCCGCAGGCGCTGGCGCGAATTCAGGAAGACTTCAGGAAAACGCTGCAACCCCTAAAACCAGATTTGAAATTACCTTTTTAATCCACCAAGCAGAGCCGCGACTGGACGCTCGCGCCGCTTGGCGAGCGGCGCCGGCACCGGCTCCTGCGGCTTGGATTCTGCGGGCGCCGTACCGGGTTCGTAAGGCTTGGAGAAGATCGGGTCGGAGTGCTTGGGCTGCGGAGGCTTGTGCTGCGGCTTGGCCTGCTGCGGTAGCGGATGTACCTGGGGGTGACGGGTTTGCCCGTTTGGCGAGGGCCGCGCGTCGCGCCGGCTTCCGCGTGATTCCCCTCTCGCCTGGCCCCGCCCTTCTCCGCGCGACTCCCCGCCCATCATCGCCGCCACAGTGCCGGTATTGGGTTCGAATCCGGCCACCAGCACGCGTTCCACTTTGGTCTTGATCAGCTTTTCGATCGCCGCCAGCGCTTCGGAATCCTCCGGCGCCACCAGAGAAATCGCCTCGCCGGTCATGCCGGCGCGACCGGTGCGGCCGATGCGATGCACGTAATCTTCCGGCGCATGCGGGATGTCGAAATTGATGACTTGCGGCAGGCTTTCGATATCGAGGCCGCGGGAGGCGACGTCAGTCGCCACCAGCACCGTGGTCTTGCCCGCCTTGAAGGCCTCGAGCGCGGCTTCGCGCTCGGCCTGCGTCTTGTCGCCGTGGATGGCGTCGGTCTGGATGTGGTTCGCCCTGAGCTGGTGCGTCAAGCGATTGGCGCCGATGCGGGTGCCGCAGAAAACCAGCACCTGTTTCAGGCCACGCGTCTGGATCAGATAGGCGAGCAGTTCGCGCTTTTTTTCGCGCGCCACCGGGTGGACGATGTGCGTCACCAGTTCGGCGACCGCGTTGCGGGCCGCGATCTGCACCTCGGCCGGATCCTTCAGCAGCGTCTTGACCAGCTTGCGGATCTCGTCCGGGAAAGTGGCCGAAAACAGCAGGTTCTGCCGTACCGGCGGCAGCAGCGCGATGATGCGCTTGATGTCGGGCATGAAGCCCATGTCGAGCATCCGGTCGGCCTCGTCCAGAATCAGCACCGACACCTGATTGAACATCACCGTCTTATTGTGCACGTGATCGAGCAGGCGGCCGGGCGTGGCGACCAGGATTTCGACGCCTTTGCGCAGCGCCACGATCTGCGCGTTCATGTCCGAACCGCCGTAAACGATGGCGGTGCGAATCGGCATGTGCTTGGCGTAATCGCGAAAACTTTCCTCGACCTGGATCGCCAGCTCGCGCGTCGGCGCGAGCACCAGCACGCGAATCGGATGCCGCGCGGGCGACATCGACGTGCTCGCATGCGGCGCAAGGCGCTGCAGCGTGGGCAGCGCGAACGCGGCGGTCTTGCCGGTGCCGGTCTGGGCGCCGGCCATGAGATCGCGGCCCGCGAGGACGAGAGGGATGGCTTGTTCCTGGATCGGGCTTGG
>JANXUV010000215.1 GCA_025356085.1 Betaproteobacteria bacterium | reverse complement strand
CGCCTCCTTCCAGGCGGTGGCGGCGTCGAAGCCGAGCTCCACCTCCATCTTCACGTTCTTCAGTGTCTTCTTGATGTCCGCCCAGGGCACCGGGAAGCGCTGGTCGTTGGCGATCTCGTTGTCGTAGCTCCACTCGTGGATGCCCATCTTCTGCGACAAGAGGTTCAGGTGCGCGGGCGGGCGGGCTTTCAGATCGTCATCCTGCAGCAGCTTGTCGATCGAGATGGCGGCTTCATGCCCGTGCGCCACCGCCCAGATGATGTTCTTCGGGCCGAAAGCCGAGTCGCCGCCGAAGAACACGTTCTTCACCGAGGACTGGAAGCTCGCCTTGTCCAGCGCCGGCAGGCCCCACTTGTCGAACTCGATGCCCGCGTCCTTCTCGATCCAGGGGAAGGAATTCTCCTGGCCGACGGCGACCAGCACGTCGTCGCACTCGAAGAATTGATCCGGCTCTCCGGTGGGCACCAGGCTGCGTTTTCCCTTGTCGTCGTAAACCGCCTTGACCTTCTCGAAGGTCATGCCGGTGAGCTTCATGTTCTTGGTGACGAAGGTCTTCGGCACGAGGAAGTTGAGGATCGGGATGCCCTCGTGGCCGGCGTCTTCCTTCTCCCAGGGGCTGGCCTTCATCTCGTCGAAGCCCGAGCGCACGATCACCTTGACGTCCTCGCCGCCAATCCGCTTGGAGGTGCGGCAGCAGTCCATGGCGGTGTTGCCGCCGCCCAGCACGATCACCCGCTTGCCGATCTTCGTCGTGTGGCCGAAGGACACCGACGACAGCCAGTCGATGCCGATATGGATGTTCTTCGCACCTTCTTTCCTGCCGGGAATCTCAAGATCCCTGCCGCGCGGCGCGCCCGAGCCGACGAAGATGGCGTCGTAGCCCTCCTTCATCAGCGCTTTCATGGATTCTATTTTGCGCTGCTTGAACGTAACTCCGAGGTTCAGGATGTAACCGACTTCTTCGTCGATCACCTCTTCCGGCAGGCGGAAGCGCGGGATCTGCGACCAGATCATGCCGCCCGGCTTCGGGTCCTGGTCGAACACGGTGACGTCGTAGCCCAGCGGCGCGAGGTCGCGCGCCACCGTGAGGGAAGCAGGCCCGGCGCCGACGCAGGCGATCTTTCTACCGTTAAGTTTTTTTGCTTTACCCGGAAGTTTCGAAGAGATATCTCCCTTCAAATCCGCGGCAACCCGCTTCAGCCTGCAAATCGCCACGGGTTCCGGCTTCGCGAGGTTCTCGTCTTCGACGCGGCCGCGCCGGCAGGCGGGCTCGCAGGGGCGGTCGCAGGTGCGCCCGAGGATGCCGGGGAAAACGTTGCTGTTCCAGTTGACCATGTATGCATCGCCGTACTTGCCTGCGGCGATGAGCCGGATGTATTCGGGGACGGGGGTGTGGGCCGGGCAGGCCCACTGGCAATCAACGACTTTATGGAAGTAGTCGGGATTCTTTACGTTGGTGGGCTGCAACTCCGTGTCTCCGGCTTGTAACTTTGTGGTGCGTTGCAGTCTACTCCGGTGCACGAAGCAAGGAAAGTCTTACATTTCAACCCTCTAGGCCTGTTTCGCAGGACGCTCCTGCAACCCCCCGAGGCTGTCCAGTTCGCGGAACAGCGACACGTAATGGGTGACCCGCTCCTCGGGGTCGCGCACCGCGCTGATGCTGCGCCATTCGCGGTACACGGTGCCGTCGCGGCGGCGGCACCAGGTGGTGCCGTCCCAGTAGCCGCTGCGGGTCACCTCTGCGTAAAGTTCGTCGTAGTAGGTCTGCGGCTGCATCGCGGCGCGGAATTCGATCTCCTGGCGGCCGAGTACCTCCTCCGGCGCGTGGCCGGTGATGCGCGTGTAGGACTGGTTCACGGTGAGGATGCGGCCGGCGGCGTTGGTGATCATCATGCCCTCGGCCATGCGCTCGAAGGCGAGCGCGGCGACCTCGAGCTGCTCTTCGCGGTCGCGCAGCTCGGTGACGTCGCGGGAGGCCATCACCGCGCCGGTGATTCCCCCTGCTTCGTCCCGCACCGGGTGCACCATCGCTTCCATCCGGCGGATCTCGCCAGTGTGGGCATGCAGGCGCATGCGCAGGCGGCAGGACTCGCCGCTGCGCATCACCACCTGCAGCGCGCCGCGCACGCGGAACTGGTCTTCTTCGTGCAGGTTGCGCAGCGCGTCGGCGCCGGGCGCCAGGTCCTCGGCGCGGAAGATGCGCGCATACGAGGGGCTGGCGTAGAGCCAGCGGCTGTTGCGGTCGAGCATCGCCACCAGGTCGCCGGCATGCTCGGCGATGAGGCGGTAGCGATGCTCGCTGTCGCGGATCTCGGCGCGCGTGGTCCTGAGACGCGCGGTCTGCCGGAACACGATGAAGCCCACGCCCGCGGTGTAGGCAAGCGCGCCGAGGAAGCACAGCGTGGTAACCAGCGTGCTGGTCATCGGCCAGTAGCTGTAGCCGTGAAACAGCATGCCGCCGAGAACGCCCATGCAGGTGGCGGCAAGCGACAGCGCGAGGCCCGGCAGGCCGCGGTTGATGATGGCGTTAAGCGCCGGCGCGAACACCATCGGATAGGCGATCCACACGGGGAATTCCAGCACCGCGATCCAGATGCCGAGCAGGAACGCGTCGACGTAAAGGTGCTGGAGCTCCGTGCGGCGCGGATCGAGCGAACGCCGGGAGCGCTGCCAGATCAGGTGCGGATAGACCAGGAAATGCAGCGCCGCCGCGATCCACAACCCCGCGCCGAAGCCGCGCTCCCAGGCGTGCAGCGCGACCACCAGGAAACACCAGACGAAGGAAACCGTGCGGACGGTGTAAATGGTCTGCACCGGCCTCGGGACTAACGCTATGGCGGACATCGGATTTTCAGCCTAGTGCAAGGCGCCCGAAAGCCAGAGGGAATAGCCACGGCACCGTGTCAGATTCTGTAAAATCTCCGTGTGCCCAGTGTCCTCGATTCCCTCAGGAAAATCTCGATTGTCGTCGCCGACACGGGCGACATCGATGCGGTCGCCAAATGGCGCCCGCAGGACACTACGACTAATCCCTCCCTCCTGCTTTCCGCTGCGCAGGACCCCCGCTACAAGGGGCTGGTGGAGGGGTCGTTCGCGGGGGACTTGGAGAGCACCCTGGACAACCTGTTCGTGGCCTTCGGCTGCGAAATCCTTAAGCATATTCCCGGCCGCGTCTCCACCGAAGTCGATGCCCGGCTTTCTTTTGATGAAGTTCTTTCCATAAAAAAGGCGAGAAACCTCATCGCCCTCTACGAGTCGCGCGGCGTGCGGCGCGACCGCATCCTCATCAAGCTGGCCAGCACCTGGGAAGGCATTCGCGCCGCCGAGCGGCTGGAGCGCGAGGGCATCCACTGCAACATGACGCTGCTGTTTTCGTTCGCGCAGGCCGTGGCCTGCGCCGACGCCGGCGTGACGCTGATCTCGCCCTTCGTCGGCCGCATCTACGACTGGCACAAGGCCGCGCGCAAAGTGGACGACATCCCGATCAATGATGATCCCGGCGTCGCCTCGGTGACGAAAATCTACGGCTATTACAAGAAGCATGGCTATAAGACGCAGGTCATGGGCGCAAGTTTCCGGAAAACCGAACAAATCCTGGCGCTGGCGGGATGCGACCTGCTGACGATCGCGCCGGACCTGCTGCAGAAATTGTCTTCCGCCGAAGGCGATGCGCCGCGGAAACTGGCGGCTGAAAGCAGCTTCGAGAAAAAACCCCTCAGCCAGGCCGATTTCCTCTGGCAGCACAACGAGGACGCGATGGCGGTGGAGAAACTCTCCGACGGCATCCGCAAGTTCGACGCCGACGCGCGCAAGCTGGCAACCGCCGTGGGCGCGCTCATCAACTCGGCACGCGCGGCCGCTTGATCAGAACCGAACTCGAAACCCGCGCCGGCGGCCTGGTTGCGCGCGTTACTTTCGACAATCCGAAAAAGCTGAACATTTTCACGCCGGCCGCCCTGCGCCGTTTTTCCGAAGAAATTCATTCCCTGGAAAAGAACCCGGCCCTCAGGGCCATCGTGCTGACGGGCTCTGGCGAAAAAGCCTTCGTCGGCGGCGCGGACCTGGAGACGCTGGGCTCGCTCAATTCGAAGTCCGCGCGCGAATTCATCACCCTGATCCACGACGCCTGCAGCGCGGTGCGCGACTGCCCGGTGCCGGTGATCGCGCGCATCAACGGCTGGTGCCTGGGCGCGGGCCTGGAGCTCGCCGCCTGCTGCGACCTGCGCATCGCCGCCGACAGCGCCGCCTTCGGCATGCCCGAGGTGCGGCTCGGCATCCCGTCGGTGGTCGAAGCCGCGGTGCTGCCGCGCCTGGTCGGCGCCGGCCGCGCGCGCTGGCTGGTGATGACCGGCGAACCCATCGGTGCGGCGGAGGCGTTTGTCTGGGGTCTTGTCGAAAAGATTTCTAATTTAAAAGACCTGGACCAAACCGTGAACAGCGCTCTGGACGCCATCCTCGCCGGCGATCCTGCGGCGATGCGCGCGCAGAAGCGCCTGTGCAAGCTGTGGGAAGAAGCGCCGCTTTACGAGAGCATCGAGGTCAGCATCGACGCCTTCGCCAAATCCTACGAATCGGACGAGCCCGCGAAGCTGATCAGTGCTTTTCGACGTGCGCGCAAATCGCGCCCGGGGTCGTAAGCCAGATCTTCTTCCGCCTGGCGGCGATGTGCTTGAGGGCGCGGCGCAGGTGCAGCAGCCGGTAAGGCTGGCCCACCAGGTAGGGATGCAGCGCGATGCCCATCACCAAAGGCTGATCGGCGCTCTGGCGCAGCATCTCGTCGAAGTTGTCCACGATCATGTCGGCGAAGTCGCTGGCGTCCATCTGCCGCGCGACGATCATCGGAATGTCGTTGAGTTCCTGCGGATAGGGTATCGACCACAGCGTTTTGCCCGAGCGCGTGGAAAATTTGACCGGCTGGTCGTCGTGGCACCAGTTGAGCGTGTAGCGGTAGCCGGTCTCGGCGAGCAGGTCCGGAGTGACAGCGCTTTCGGAAATCCAGGGGCTGAGCCAGCCAGCGGGATCTTGTTTTGATTTTTTTCGAATAATGTCTCTACACCCCGTGAGCAAGGAACGTTCTTGTTCTTCGCTCATGTCCGACTGCCTGTCCGAATTCGTATGGCCGTGCCCGACGATTTCGTCGCCGCGCTTGACGCAGGCTTCGATGACTTCCGGGCAGTAGTCGTAGAGCGCGGTGTTGATGATCGCCGCGGCGGGAAGCTTCAGCTGGTCGAAGAGTTCCAGGCAGCGCCAGGTGCCGACCCGGTTGCCGTAGTCGCGCCAGGAATAGTTGAGCACGTCGGGCTCCGGGCTCTTTGGCCCGAGCGCCGCGCCCAGGCCGGCGCCGAAATCGAAATGCTCGATGTTGAAGCCGAGGTAGACCGCGAGGCGCTGCCTGCCCGGCCAGGAATAGTCCGGCCGCCGCGTGATCGCGGAATACGCGTGGCGGCCGTGCGACTTAAGGGAGCGATGCACCACGGGCTTGCACCTATTCAGGGCTTCGCCAGTCCGGCGCGCACCATGAGCCACTCCGCGCTGTCGTTCCAGACTTCCATCTGCGCGATTTTGCCGTGGCGCACGACGTAGCGGTCGACGTAGCGGTTGCCCTCGAAGGGCGTGCCGTCCAGCCATTCGCCGTACAGGGTGCCGGTCTGGTAGACGGTGGTTTCCGCTTCGCTGCCGCCGGCCACCACGTGAGTGGGGCCGAACTTCTTCTTCACCCACTTGTAGCGCGCCTTGTTGAAGGCGGTGGCCTCGGCCGGGTCGTGCATCAAGCGGTTGCCGGTAAAGCGGATTTCGAAGCCCGGGGCGCAGAATTGCCGCGCCGAATCGGGGTCGGGGATCATGTGCAGCCGCAGGTATTCCTCGACAATTTTCACCGGATCGCTCATTGCGAAAGCCTAGCATGGCACGGGTCCTGCTAAGCTTCGGGTACGCCTTCTGGGAGATTTTTATGTTCAAGAAAATTATTTTTCTGATCGTTGGAATTTTCGCCGCCCTTCCCGTATTTGCGCAGGAAACCATCAAGATCGGCCTCGTCACCGCCCTCTCCGGCCAGTCGGCGCGCGCCGGCGAAGCCATCACCCGCGGCCTGCAGATCGCCATAGACGAACTGAACGCGTCCGGCGGCGTGCTCGGCAAGAAGTTCGAGCTGCTGCGGCGCGACGACGAAGCGACGCCCGCGAAAGGCGTGATCGCCGCGCGAGAACTGGTGTTCAAGGAAAAGGTGACGGTGCTGTTTGGCGGCCTCGATACGCCGGTCTCGATGGCCATCGTGCCGATCATGAATGAAGCCAAGGTGCCGTACATGGGCCCCTGGGCGGCGGGCACGGCGATCACCAAGAACGGCGCTAACCCGAACTACGTGTTCCGCGTCTCGGCGGTGGACGAGATCGTCGACAAGGCGATCCTGCAGTACGCGCAGAAGACCTTCAATGCCAAGAAGCCGGGCCTGATCCTGGTCAACAACCCCTGGGGCGAGTCGAACGAAGCGGGCCTCAAGGCGGCGATGGCCGCCAAGGGCGTGACGCCCGCCGGCATCGAGAAGTTCGAAGGTAATGATATCGACGTGGTGCCCCAACTCACGCGCCTGAAGGCCGCGGGCGCGGATTCGCTGTTCCTGGTCGGCAACGTCGGCCCGTCATCGCAGGTGGTGAAGTCTCTCGACCGCATGGGCTGGAAGGTGCCGGTGGTGTCGCACTGGGGCCCGGCCGGCGGCCGCTTCACCGAGCTCGCGGGCCCGAGCGCGAAGGACGTCCACTTCGTGCAGACCTATTCCTTCTTCGGCAACCAGCGGCCGGTCGGCCAGAAAGTGCTCAAAGCACTCATGGCCAAATACCCTGACATCAAGAGCGCGGGCGACGTGACGCCGGCAGTGGGCGTGGCGAATTCCTACGACGCGATGATGCTAGTCGCGCTGGCGATCAAGAACGCCGGCTCGACCGACGGCGACAAGGTGCGCGAGGGCTTCTACAAAATCGCCAGCTACGACGGCCTGATCAAGTCGTACAAGCAGCCGTTCTCGGCGACCAACCACGACGCACTCGGCGAGAATGACTACGTCTGGACGCAGTTCATCGACAACGAGATTCTTCCGGTTGGAATAAAAAAGTAATTCCAACCTAGAATCCGTACAGGACGGCCGCTCCGGCGGCCGTTCTCTTTTATATGCTCGTCACTTCAGCACTCATCACCGGCCTCGGCCTCGGCAGCATGTACGGCCTGCTGGCGCTCGGCTTCCACGTCACCTACGCGGTGTCGGCGACGGTGAACTTCGCGCAGGGCAGCGCGATGATGCTGGGCGCGGTATTCGCCTACACCTTCGCGATCAGGCTGGGTTTGCCGTTTTCTGTCGCGGCTTTCATTTCGTTGTCGTTGTGCGCCGCGTACGGCGCCCTCGTTGAGATCCTCGCCGTAAGGCCCTTCGCGCGGCGCGGCTCGAACGCCTGGCTGATGGCCACCGTGGCACTCGGCATCGTCGCCGACAACACGGTGCTGTTCACCTTCGGCAAGGAGCCGCGCGGCTTCCAGTGGACCCAGGGCGGCTTCGACGTGGCGGGGATTCACGTGTCGTACCTGCAGGCGATGATTCCCGTGACTGGGCTTTTTCTTGCGGGTGTTTTGAACTTCTACACAAAAAACACCAGAACCGGGAAAGCGATGCTCGCGGTCGTCCAGAACCCGGAAGCGGCGCGGCTGATGGGCATCAACGTGCCGGTGGCGATCTGCGCCGCCTACGCGCTCTCGGCCGTACTGGCCGGCGTGGCCGGCATGCTGATCGCGCCGCTGTTCAACGTCAATGCGGACATGGGCACGGTGTTCGGCCTCAAGGCTTTCGCGGTGGCGATCCTCGGCGGCATCTCCAGCGCCTGGGGCGTGATGCTGGCCGGCCTGCTGTTCGGCGTCACCGAAGGCATGATCACCGCGCTGCTCGGCTCGACCTACACGCAGATCCTGACTTTCGCGCTGGTGATCGTGGCGCTGGCGCTGAAGCCGGATGGATTGTTCGGCACGGCCGGGGTGAAGAAAGTATGAGATTTGTAATTTTCCTTCTGGTTTTTATTTCAGCATTTCTTTTCACATGGAAAGCGAATAGCTATTACGTGTTTGTAATGGCCACGCTGGCATTGACCGCGATCGTCGGCATCGGCCTGAACATCCTGCTCGGGCTCGCGGGCCAGGTTTCCTTCGGCCACGTCGGCTTCTATGCCATCGGCGCCTACGCGGTGGCGATCCTCACCACCGCGGCCAGGCTAGATTTCTGGCTGGCGCTGCCGCTGGCGGTAGCGCTCTCCGGCCTGGTGGGCGCGCTGCTCGCGCTGCCCGCGCTGCGCGTCAAGGGGCCGTACCTGGCGATGGTCACCATCGCCTTCGGCTTCGTGGTCGAGAACGGCGCCTCCGAGTGGAAAACGGTGACCGGCGGGCAGAACGGCATCATGGGCGTTCCCACCATCAAGGCCTTCGGCGCGACGTTCGGCGAACGCGGCGTCGCGCTCCTCTCCATCGCGCTATGCGCGCTCCTCGTCTTCGGTTTCTGGCGGCTGTCGCGCTCCCAGTGGGGCGCCGCGATGCGCGCGGTGAAGGATTCCGAGGTGGCGGCCGAGTCGGTCGGCCTCAACCCGGTGGCGATCAAGGCGCTCGCCTTCGCGCTGTCGGCTGCCTGCGCGGGGCTCGCCGGCGCCCTGTTCGCGCCGCTCTCAGGCTTCGTCACGCCCTCCACCTTCGCCTTCCTGCAGTCGATCCTGTTCGTGCTGGTGGTGATCGTCGGCGGCGCCGGCACGGTGAGTGGCCCGCTGGTCGGCGCGGCGATCGTGGTGCTGCTGCCTGAAGCGCTGGCGGGCCTGGCCGAATACCGCCTGCTGTTCTTCGGCGCGCTGATGCTGGCGGTGCTCTGGCTTGCCCCGGAAGGAATTGTCGGGGCAGCGCAGAGATGGATGCGTAAAAAGAAGGGCAGCGCTTTTGCTTCAGAAGCGGTTCAACTGAAAAGCAAAAACATTTCCCTGCAAGTCTCTAATCTCACGATTGCTTTCGGCGGCGTGAAGGCGGCGACGGGCGTGTCGTTCGAGGCGCGCGCGGGCGAGGTCACCAGCCTGATCGGGCCGAACGGCGCGGGCAAGACCACGGTGCTCAACATGCTGGGCGGCTTCTATCGCCCGGACGCCGGCGAAGTGAAGCTCGGCAAGCAACCCGTTGCCGGCCTCGCCGCCTGGCGTGTCGCTCGCGCCGGCCTGGCGCGCACTTACCAGACCACTCAGCTGTTCGGCAGCCTGACGGTGCTGGAGAACCTGGTCATCGCCTCGCCAACCCGTTCGGGATCGGAGAAGGCGGCGCTCGGCCTGCTTTCCTTCGCCGGCTACAAGGGCGATCCGCATTCGCGCGCCGCCGACCTGCCGCACGTCGACCGGCGCCTGGTGGAAATCGCCCGCGCGCTGGCGACCGAACCGGCGGTGCTGCTGCTCGACGAGCCGGCGGCCGGGCTGTCGCGCGAGGACAAGGAGCAGCTCGGCGCGCTGATGCGGCGCATCGCGCAGGCGGGGATCGCCGTGCTGCTGGTCGAGCACGACATGGCGATCGTCATGGGCATCTCGGATCGCGTGGTGGTGCTGGACGCGGGCATCCCGATCGCGGCGGGCACGCCGCAAGAGGTGCAGCGGGATCCGGTGGTGCGTGCCGCCTATCTCGGCAGCACGCACGCAGTTCGAAAAGAAAGAATTTCCTCAACTTCCCATGAAATCCTGCTGCGGGCCGGCAAGCTTGAAGCAGGTTACGGCGCCGAGCCCGTCCTGAAAGGCATCGACCTTCGCGTCAATGAGGGCGAGCTGGTCGCGGTGCTGGGCGCCAACGGCGCGGGCAAGTCCACGCTGATGCGCGCGCTCTCCGGATTGCACCGCCCCGTGGGCGGGGAAGTAATTTTTCAACAGGAAGACATAAAAAATCTCCCGGCGCATCGCGTCGTCGCCCATGGCGTGGTGCTGGTACCGGAGGGGCGGCAGGTTTTTCCCGAGCTCTCGGTGCTGGACAACATCCGCCTCGGCGCCTATCTGCGCAAGAACCTGCCCGAGAGCGAAGTCGAGGCGATGCTGGACCGATTCCCTCCCTTGCGGAATCGGCTGCACCAGCGCGCGGGCCTGCTGTCGGGCGGCGAGCAGCAGATGCTGGCCGTGGCGCGCGGCCTGATGGCGAAACCGAAGCTGCTGCTGCTGGATGAGCCCTCGCTCGGCCTCGCGCCGCAGGTGATCGAAGACCTGTTCGCCTCGCTCGACCGGCTGCGCGACGAGCAGGTGACCATCCTGCTGGTGGATCAGATGGCCGGCCTGGCGTTGGCGCTCGCCGACCGCGCCTACGTCATCGAAGCCGGGCGCATCAGCGCGAGCGGCAGCGCGGCGCAGATCGCCGCGGATGGCGCGCTGGAGAAGGCCTACCTCGGAGCGCAGTAGTATTGCCGGATGAAAGCCCTGCTGCTTGCCGCGGCCCTTGCCCTGGCTTCGCCGAACTCGCCGGCATTTGAAATATTCGCCCTGGGCACCAGCAACACCAACTGCAAGGGCGTGGACAGGAAGGAAAGTTTTACCGTCCATTTGCAGGAATTGCTCCGCGCCGAGAGCATCGACGCCACGGTCATCAATGGCGGCGTGGACGGGGACAGGCCGGTCTGGATGGCCGCCCGGCTGTTCGGCGCCAACGGCATCACGCCGGAAACCCGGCTGGTGATATTCGAGCCCGGGCCCAACGACAAGAACGTTTTGGCCAACGTCGAGCATGCGGAAAAAATACTGGCGCAATTGCAGGAGCGGAAAATGCCGGTCATCTATATTTCTAGCCGGCCGATCCAGACAGCCGAAGCGGCGCAGGCCGCCGCGCAAAAATACGGCGCCTACTACTACGGCTATTGGGGCAGGGACGTCCCGTTCGACAGGACCCACCGGCAGTACGACATGGCCGGCGGCGGCCACATGGCCGGGCCCGGCTGCCAGTTGTGGGCGAAGAACATGCTGCCTCTCATCAAGAGCGTCCTTGCCGAGAAAAACATCAAGTGATGCTGCGCCCGCCCACGGCATGTGCGGCCAGCCTGGCGGCTGCCGCATTCGATGAAGCGACGACAACCCCCGCGCGCTCCAGCGTCCTGACCTGCTTCGAATAGACCTGCGGGTCGTCTTCGGTTCCAGTCACCGACGCCACGACAAGTTTTCTGGAGCCTTTGAGTACTTCAACAATCAGCGCCGCGGGATCGGCATGCGCGCCATGGCCGATCACGACATCCAGCAATACAACACCCACCGCCTTGTCCTTCAACGCGCGCACGAGGTAAGCGGTGCGCAGCGCCGGCTCGATCATCGGATGCGGCCGCCCGCGCGTGAATTCGTCGTCGCCCAGGTCGATCAGCGCATGCGCCGCGCCACTTTCAGTTGCGCCGGGCACCGGCACGTTGGAGGAAACCTTCAGGCCATGATCCATGAGGATGATCTGCGCTTCGGCGCACAGCGTGCCGCCGCAGAACAGGCCGGTGATATTGCCTTTGACTTTCTTCGGGGGCTTTTCTTTTCTCCCCTTTTGAACGACCTCTTCCAGGGTACGCACGAAACCGAATTTCCTGTCGGAACCCAGCAGGCAAAGGGTGACCGGCTTTTTGCTGCGCTTCGCGCGCGCCATGATCTTCTTCGTCACCGACGGCGCGGGCGGCTTGGAGATGACAATGATGCGCCTGGTGGCGGGATCCTTTTCCAACGCATCCATCGCCGCCAGCGTCATGCGCCCGCCGACTTCTTCCGACAGGTCGCGGCCGCCGACGCCGATGCCGTGCGAGACGCCCTTGCCCATGCGCGCCAGCAGCGAGGACACCTCCTGCAGGCCGGTGCCCGAGGCGGACACAATGCCGATATCGCCGCGCGGCACTGCGTTGGCGAAGGCGAGCGGCACGCCGGCGATGAGCGCGGTGCCGCAGTCCGGCCCCATCATCAGCAGCCCTTTCCTGATCGCCAGGTCCTTCAGCGCGACCTCGTCCCGCACCGGCACGTTGTCCGAGAACATCATCACGTGCAGCCCGCGCTCCAGCGCGCGCCGCGCCTCGCCCGCCGCGAATTCGCCGGGCACGGAGATCAGCGCCAGGTTGGCGTCCTCGAGTTCGGCAGGCAACGATGAAGGTCCCGCCGAACCCGAAGACAACAGCTTTTCCGCGAGGGCCAGCGCTTTTTCGGCATTCTTTCCCTTGACCGCGATGATGAGGTCGTCGGGCCGCGCGCCCTCGCCCTCCTTCGCCAGCAGGCCCGATTCCTTCAGCAAGGCCTTGTTCGACGGCGTGCCGATCATCAGGGAGGCCGTGATGCCGCCCTTGTTCAGCTCGCGCGCAATGCGCATCAGCGCCACCGAGTCTGCATAGAAACCGCGCCGGACGCGATTCTTGATCACTTTTTAAAACCCAAGGATTCAGCAAAAGAAATCAATGCGCGGTCGAAGCACGCGAGTGGCGCGCGCGCGACGCCCGCGCCCACCTGCCCCACGCCAGGCTTCCTGTGCGCGATGCCGGTGTTGATCGCCGGCTGCACGCCGGATGCGGCGACCTTGCGCACATCGATGCCCGCCGGCACGCCTTGCCCGTCGAGCGCCGGAATGGTCCACTTCGGATTCCTGGCCAGCGTGATCTCGCCCATCGCGCGCGTGAAGGCGAGCGCGTCGCTGGCGCGGCCCGCGCCGACGAAGCCCATCACCGCGGGCGCCGCGGCCATGGCGAAGGCGCCGAGGCCGATGGTTTCCATGATCGCGGAGTCGCCCATGTCCGGGTTGGCGTCCGCCTCGCTGTAGCCCGGGAAATACAATCCTTTCGGCAGTTCCACCGGCGCGGTGAACCATTCATCACCCGTGCCCGAGAGCCGGATGCCGAAGTCGGTGCCGTTGCGGCACATGGCGGCGACCAGGCTGCAGGCTTCGATTGAGCGCACCGGATCCATCACCGCCTTGCCCATCGCCATCCCGATATTGAGGAAGAACTGCTCGTTGCCGGCGATGAAGGCCAGGCTCTGCGCCAGGGTTTCGGCGCCGGGTGCGTGGCGCGCGAAGTGCGGCGCCAGCGCGCGCAGCGTCAGCGCCGAGCAGGCGACGTTGCGCTGGTGCATCTCGTCGCCCATCGCCAGGCCGCGCGCGATCAGGGGCGCGAGCTCCAGGCCGCCCGCGGCGCGCAGCGCGGCGCCCAGCAGCGGCCCGAAATCGTCGCGCAGCCAGCGGATGCGCCCCAGCACCTCGTCGTCGTTGGCGCCGAAGCGCATCACCTTGCCGAGGCCTTCGTTGATCATGCAGTAGCTGCGATTGCCGAAAGCGCGGTTCTCGACCACCATCACCGGCATCGAGCGCGTGGTGATCCCGGTCATCGGCCCGACCGCGCCGTACTCGTGGTTCGGATGGAAGTCGATGGCGCCCGAGGCGACGAGCTTGTCGGCCGCCTTCAGGTTCGGCGCCCAGCCCTCGAATACGATGGCGCCGGCTACCGCGCCCTGCATCGGGCCGCACATGCGCTTCCACTCGATCGGCGGCCCCGCATGCAGAACCACATGCTCGCCCAGCTCCGGCATCGCTTTTCCGGCAGGGATCACGTCCACCAGCACCGGATCGGCGGCAAGCATGCGGCGCAGGCCTTCGGCGTTGGCCCTGGCGATGCGCGCCTCGCGTTGGCGCAGCCAGGCAACGAGCACGTTCGCGCGCTCGCGACCTGCCGCCGGCGGGCGCCAGTCCACGTGCGCCACCGCCATGCCGCGCGCCGCGAGATCGTCGGCGAAGCCGCGCAGGCCGATGTTGAGGACGCGTGGAGGCGCCGCGAGAAGACTTTTCGATGCCATGGAGGGCGCTATTATCGCAGCATGAATGAGCGCCTAGTCGTTGCGATCGGCGGCAACGCCACCCATCCGGAGAACATCCGCGGCACCACCGCCGAGCAGGAGGAAATTGCCGGGCGCGCGGCGCGTTCGCTGCGCCCGGTGATCGAAGCTTCGCCCGAGATCGTCATCACGCACGGCAATGGCCCGGTGGTGGGCAAGATACTGCTGCGCCAGTACTACGCGCGCGAGCACATCCCGCCGATGCGCCTCGACGTCTGCGTGGCGCACAGCCAGGGCGGCATCGGCCACCTGCTGATGCAGGGGCTGGAAGATGAACTCGTGCGCGCGGAATCCGACCGCCGCGTCGCTTGCATAATCACGCGCGTCGAAGTGCACGAGGACGATCCGGCGTTCCAGCATCCGACCAAACCGATCGGGCCGTTTTTCTCCGCGCAGGAAGCCGAAGAGCTGCACAAGTCCCTCGGCTGGCACATGGTCGAGGACGCCGGGCGCGGCTGGCGCTACGTGGTGCCCTCGCCGCGGCCGCGGCGCATCCTCGAACTCGAACTTATCGCAAGCCTCGCCTCGCAGGGCATCGCGGTGATCGCCGCGGGCGGCGGCGGCATCCCGATGGTGAAGCGCGCCGACGGCTCCTACGCCGGCATCCCGGCGGTCGTGGACAAGGACCTCACTTCCGCCCTGCTCGCCTCCGAACTGGGCGCCGGCACGCTGATGATCCTCACCGCGGTCGAGCGCGTCGCCATCCACTTCGGCAAACCGAAACAGCGCGCGCTGGAGAAAGTCACCGCTGGCGAGCTCGAAGCGTTCAGCGCCGAAGGCCACTTTGCCGCCGGCAGCATGGGCCCGAAAGTGAAGGCGGCGCTGAACTTCATCGCCGCCGGCGGAAAGCGCGCGATCATTGCGCACCTCGACCAGGCCGCCGACGCACTCGCCGGCAAGGCCGGCACGCATGTCGTTGCAGGTTAGGCAAGCCGGCGGCGCCGCGCTGGCCGCCCTGCGCGCGGGCCCCGCAAAGGTATTCGCATCATTCGAGCGCAGCTGCTACGTGGAAACGCCGGCGGGCATCGCCTGCCTGGGCACGGATATCGGGCTCGGTCCGTTGAACGCGATCGTGGAAAGTTTTGAATCCTTGCCCGTTGGAACTTCGGTTTCCGTTGAAATCGGAGAAGCCAGGCCTTGGAAGCCTGCCGCTCCTTCCGGGATGAAAAAAATCGAGATCGAAATTCCGCAATCCATCCGGAAGCCTGCGGAGTCGTTCCTGCTATGGCTTCGTGGCAAAGGCCCGCAGCCGGATGAATTGATTGGCCTGGGGCCGGGCCTGACGCCGGCCGGCGACGACTTCGTCGGCGGAGCGATGATCGCGCTGCGCGCGTTCGGCAACGGCCAGCTGGCCGATCGCATCGCCGCCTGGGCGCTGCCGCTGGCAACGGAACGCACGAACAGGATCAGCCGCGCGCACCTTGAATGCGCCGCGGCGGGCGAAGGCCATGAGGCGCTGCACGACCTGCTTTGTTTTTTTGATGAACCATCGCTTCAAAGACTCGCCCGCGTTGGCCACACCTCAGGCCTGGATGCAGCGGCCGGGGCCTTGCGGGCATTGCCTGCGTATCGTTGGCGTCCCCACGGGGATTCGAACCCCGGTTCTCACCGTGAAAGGGTGGTGTCCTAGGCCTCTAGACGATAGGGACTGCGGTACTGCTCTAATCTTTGTGGTGGAGGTAAGCGGGATCGAACCGCTGACCTCTTGCATGCCATGCAAGCGCTCTCCCAGCTGAGCTATACCCCCACGAAGGGGCAAGATTATAGCGACTATTTGGTCTTGCAGGGCCCCAGCAGCCGCCCGGAAGTGTGGCTGAGCATTTCCATTTTCTGGCCCTGCATGTCCATCACCATCCGCACGTCGCCGACGATGGTGCCGCGGCCGAAACGCAGCTTGCCCTCGCCGCTGAGCCCCTGCTCGGGGCAGGACACCGTCCAGCTGTAGCTCTCGGGCGTGCGGGCGCCGGGCGTGACCTTGCAATCCTTCGCCTGGTCCGTGCCGCTGAAGCGCGTCGGATCCTGCGCGTCTTCCTTGGAGATGCATTGCGTGGAGACCGCGGTCTGCGGCTTCGGCATCACCGACGAGGACAGGTTGCTGGTGAATTCCCATTCGCCGGGTTCCATGGACTGCGCGGCGGCGGGAACGGCAAAGGCGATCGACACGGCAAACAGCATGGCTTTCATTTCAGCCTCCCTTCAGGTGGCGCGACAAGCGCGCAAGCACGGTTTCACGTCCGATCAATTCGAGCACGGCGTCCAGCGACGGCGTCTGCGTGCGGCCGGTGACCAGCAGCCGCGCCGGCATCGCGAGTTCGGGCATTTTCAGGCCGCTCGCCTTCACGACTTCGCTTACCGCGGCGCCCAGCGACTTGCGGTCCCAATTGCTTGCTCTTAATTTCTCGAGAAGTAAAACCAGGGCAGAGCGCACCGGCGCAGTCAGCTTGCTGGCATCCGGTTCGTCGTACGTATAGAAAATCTTCGCCGCTTCCGCGATCTGCGGAATGGTATGCGCGCGGTCTTTCACCAGGAAAATGACCTGATCGAGTTTTGGACCTGCATCGGTATTGACGTTCATTTTTTGAAGAATTTCTTTTGTTAAATTCGAAAGAACGTTCAAATCCGCGTTCTTGATGTACTGCTGGTTCATCCACAGCGCTTTTTCCGGATCGAACTGCGCCGCCGAATGGCTGACGTGGCCGAGGTCGAACCACCCGACCATCTGCTTCATCGAGAACACCTCGTCGTTGCCGTGCGACCAGCCGAGCCTCGCGAGGGCGTTCAGCAGCGCCTCCGGCAGGTAGCCCTCGTCGCGATACTGCGTGACGCTGACCGCGCCGTGGCGCTTGGACAGGCGCTCGCCGTCGGCGCCGAGGATCATCGGCAGATGCGCGAACGCCGGCAAAGGCTTTGCCATCGCGTTGAAGATGTGGATCTGGCGCGGCGTGTTGTTCACGTGGTCGTCGCCGCGTATCACGTGCGTGATTTCCATGTCCAGGTCGTCCACCACCACGCCGAAATTGTAGGTCGGCACGCCGTCGGCGCGCAGGATCACCAGGTCGTCGAGCTCCTTGTTGGGGAAGCTGATCGGCCCCTTGACGAGGTCGTGCCAGCCGATCTCGCCGTCCCGCGGGGTCAGGAAGCGCACGACCGGCTTCACGCCCTCGGGCACCTTCAGCTTGTGTCCGGGGCGCCAGCGGCCGTCGTAGCGCGGCTTCTCGCCACGCTGCATCTGGACCTTGCGCAGCTCCTCGAGTTCTTCGCGCGACATGTAGTCGTAGTACGCGTGCCCGGCGGCGATGAGCTGGTCGGCGACTTCCTTGTAGCGCGCGAGCCGCTTCATCTGGAAGAACGGGCCTTCGTCCCAGTCCAGGCCCAGCCACTGCATGCTCTCCAGGATCGCCGCGACCGAGGTCTCGGTCGAGCGCTCGAGGTCGGTGTCCTCGATGCGCAGGATGAACTTGCCGCCGTGGCGCCGCGCGTAGGCCCAGGAAAAAAGCGCGGTGCGCGCGCCGCCGATGTGCAGGAAACCGGTCGGGCTGGGAGCGAAGCGGGTGCGGATGTTCATGGCTGGCGTGATTTTCTCACGCCGTCAGCGGATCACTCGCGCCGCGAGCGCCACAATGCGCGATGCAGCAGGCCGCCCGCGAGCATCGCGGCCACGAACACCATCGACTCCGCTGAAAGCGTCGCGAGCGAGGTGATCGCCGGGCCCGGGCAGTAGCCGGCGATGCCCCAGCCGGCGCCGAACAGCGCCGATCCTGCGACCAGCGGAAAATCGATGTCCTTCCTGGCGGGAAGCTGGAATTTGGACTTGTAGATCCTGAACCCGGCGAGCGTGACCGCCACCGCGCCGCCCATGACCAGCAGCAGGCTCGCATCCCAATCACCCGCGACATCGAGAAAGCCAAGCACCTTCTCCGGATTCGCCATGCCGGAGAGCCACAGGCCGATGCCGAAGAGAAAACCGCAGCCGAGCGCCGCGCCGGGTTGTTTCATGACGCGATCCCGAGCACGTGCCGCATGACATAGGCCGCGATCATGCCGGCGGCCATGAATACGATCACCGCCACCAGAGAGCGCGCGGAGAGGCGCCCGAGGCCGCAGACGCCGTGGCCGCTGGTGCAGCCGCCGCCCATGCGCGTGCCAAATCCCACCAGCAGCCCGGCTGCAGCCACCCAGCCGAGCGGGAATCCCGCGCGCGACGGCGACGGCATGCCGGCCGCCTGCCAGGCGAGGCCCGCAAGCAGCAGGCCCGACAGGAACAAGGCCCGCCACTTCGTATCCGGCGGCGAGAACAGTCCGTGCAGAATTCCGCTCACGCCGGCGATGCGCCCATTCGCGGCCAGCAGCCAGACGCTGGCCAGGCCGATCAGCGCGCCGCCGGCCAGCGCGGGAATCGGGGTAAAGTCATGCATATGATTTTTTTCCAGTCATGATCTTCCGCCAGTTGTTCGATCCGCAGTCCTCGACCTACACCTATCTGCTGGCGGATTCTGCCACGCGCGAAGCAGTGCTGATCGACCCGGTGTTCGAGCACGCGCGGCGCGACGCGGCATTGATCGAGGAACTGGGCCTGAAGCTCGGCTGGACGCTCGAGACGCATGTGCATGCGGACCACGTCACCGGGGCCTCGCTGCTCAAGCGCCGCTTCGGCTCGATGATCGCGCTGTCGAGGGACAGCGGCGCCGAGGGCGCCGACCGCAAGCTCGCCGACGGCGAGAGCGTGCATTTCGGCAAGCGGGTGCTGGAAGTGCACGCCACGCCGGGCCATACCGGCGGCTGCCTGAGCTACGTGCTGGACGACCACAGCATGGCATTCACCGGCGATGCGCTGCTGATCCGCGGCTGCGGCCGCACCGATTTCCAGGGCGGCGACGCGCGCAAGCTGTTCCACTCGGTGCGCGAGAAGATTTTTTCGCTGCCCGACCCCTGCCTGATCTATCCGGGGCACGACTACCGCGGTCTCACTTCCTCCAGCGTCGCCGAGGAACGGATGTACAACCCGCGCCTTGCCGAGGGCGTCGGCGAAGGCGATTTCGTCGGCTACATGACGCACCTCGGCCTGGCGCACCCCAAGCTGATGGCGGTGGCGGTGCCGGCCAACCTGCGCTGCGGCCGCCCGGAACGGGAAGATGTCGCCCAATTCGCCGGAAACTCCACCGACACCGACTGGGCGCCGATGTCCTACACCTTCGCCGGCATCTGGGAACTGCAGCCGGACTGGCTGGCTGAGAACGCCGGCCGCGTGCAGGTGATCGACGTGCGCGAACCGGAGGAATTCGACGGCGCGCTGGGGCATATTTCCGGAGCAAAGCTGGTTCCGCTTGGAATTCTTACCCAAAAACTTTCGGAAATAGACAAGCAAAGGCCCGCGGTCATCGTATGCCGGTCGGGCGCGCGCTCGGCGCAGGCGACGGTGCTGCTGCGGAACGCGGGCTATGCGCGGGTCGCGAACCTCGCCGGCGGCATGCTGCGCTGGCGCGGCCAGCGCTTCCCGGTCGAAGGCGGTACCGACTAGGCGGGAGTAAACATCGGCACCGGCGGGCCGCCGTCGCTGGGTTTGAAGACCACTTTGACCTTCATGCCGATCTTCACCGCGTCGAGGTCGCAGTCGACGATGTTGGTCAGCATCGACACGCCCTCCTCCAGCGTCACGTAGGCGATGCAATAGGGTTCCGGCACGCCCCGGCGCAGCACGCTGCAGGTGTAAACGGTGCCGGCGCCCTTCGCGGCGCGCCACTCGGTCCGGTCCGAGAAGCAGAACGGGCAGATCGAGCGCGGGTAGTGGTGATATTCCTCGCAGGCGCCGCAGAACTTGACGAGCAGCTTGCCGGCCGAGGCCGCATCGAAGTACGGCTTGTTCTCAGGGTTCACGGAAGGTGCAGGAATTTTCCTCATGCTCTTTCCATGATCAAGGTGGCGCTGGTATGCCTCGCACCCAGTTGCCCGCCGGTGCCCTGCGCGAGCGCGAGGCCGCAGTTCTTCACTTGCACTTGCGGATGGGCTTCGCCACGCAGCTGGCGCACGGCCTCGATGATCTTGGTCATGCCGCCGCGGTTGGCCGGATGGTTATTGCACAGGCCGCCGCCGTCGGTGTTGAAGGGCAGCTTGCCGGTGCCGGAGATCAGGTTGCCGTCGGCGACGAATTTTCCGCCCTCGCCTTTCTTGCAGAAGCCGAGGTCCTCAATCTGCACCACGACGGTGATGGTGAAGCTGTCGTAGATGGAGGCGTACTGGATGTCGGCCGGCTTGACGCCCGCCTCTTCGAAAGCCGCGGCGCCCGACCAGGCCGCGCCCGAGGTCGTCAGCGAGAGCTTGCCGCCCGCCTGACCCTTCGGCGCTTCACCTGCACCGAGCAGCTTCACCACCGGGCGCTTCAGGCTTTTCGCAATCTCCGTCCGCGCCACGATCACCGCGCCGCCGCCATCGCTCACCACGCAGCAATCCATGCGGTGCAGCGGATCGGCGATCACCGGGGAATCGAGCACTTCCTTGACCGTGACCACTTCGCGCAGCATCGCGTGCGGGTTGTGCTGCGCGTGGTGCGAGGCCGCGACCTTGACCCAGGCCAGCTGCTCGCTGGTGGTGCCGTATTCGTGCATGTGGCGCGCGGCCACCATGGCGTAGCTGTTGGCGGTGACGATGCCGTAGGGCGCTTCGAAAGGCGCATCGGGCAGGTTCGCGCCCCAGCTGCGCGGCTGCGTGCCGCTCGAGCCCTCGGAGCGCGGCCGGCCGGCGAGCGTCACCAGCGCGACGTTGCACTTGCCCAGCGCGATCGCCTCCGCCGCGTGCGCGACGTGAATCAGGTACGAGGAGCCGCCGGTATCCGTCGAATCCACGTGCCGCACCTTCAGGCCCATGTAATCGATCATCGACATCGGCCCCAGGCCGGGCGCGTCGCCGGCGCAGAAATAGCCGTCGATGTCGCCGCGCGTGAGGCCCGCGTCCTCGAGCGCGCCCTTCGCCACCTCGGCGTGCAGCTGCGCGACTGACTTGTCCGGCGCCTTGCGCGTCGGGTGCTCGTAGGCGCCGACGATGCAGGCCTTGCCCTTGATGCTCATGGCTTTGAGCGTAACATTTAAATATGCGGGGACTGCGAAACAAGGTGGTGATCGTCACGGGCGGCGCGGCGGGGATCGGCGCTGCGATTTGCGAGCGATTCAAGGAAGAAGGCGCGAAGGTTGCGGTCTTCGACCTGAATTCAAAACCCTACACAGTAGACATCAGCAACCAACCCCGGGTCATCGAAGCCGTGGCAGCGGTGGAACGAGACCTCGGGCCGGTGGACGTGCTGGTCAACAACGCCGGCTGGGACAAGGCCGCGCCGTTCCTGGAAACCGACAGCGCGTTGTGGCAGAAAATCATCGCCATCAATCTGACCGGCCCGCTCAACATGCACCACGCGGTGCTGCAGGGCATGAAGACGCGTGGCCGGGGGTGCATCGTCAACGTCGCATCAGATGCAGGGCGCGTCGGCTCCTCGGGCGAATCGGTTTATTCCGCCTGCAAGGGCGGCATCATCGCCTTCTCGAAGACCATGGCGCGCGAGATGGCCTCGCGCCAGATCAATATCAACGTGGTCTGTCCTGGCCCCACTGACACCGCGCTGTTCCGCGATTTCGCCGGTGACGGCGAGCGCGGCGAGAAACTGAAGGCCGCGCTGACCCGCGCGATTCCTTTCGGCCGCCTCGGCAAGCCGGAAGACCTGCCCGGCGCCATCTGCTTCCTCGCCAGCGACGACGCCGCCTTCATCACCGGGCAGGTGCTGTCGGTCTCGGGCGGGCTGACGATGGCGGGGTGATTTGATAAGATTCGCCCCCGCGCAGTACCAACCACGATGGGTGGTTAGCTCAGCGGTAGAGCACTGCCTTCACACGGCAGGGGCCATAGGTTCGATCCCTATACCACCCACCAATCTTCTCAAGCAGTTACGCCGTAGCTAAATCTTCTTCAGCAGCACTGGGTACCGGATTGGGTACCCCCATCAATTTCTCCACGGCTTCCCGAGCATTCGCCGGCGCAAGATGCGCGTACCGCTCAGTCATTCGCACGGTGCTATGACCCAACACCGCCGCTATATGGCTGGATGGAACGCCCGCCTGTGCCAACCACGACCCGCAGGTATGCCGCAGATCGTGGAACCGTAGCCCGCGCAGCCCTGAGGCCTCAC
>JANXUV010000179.1 GCA_025356085.1 Betaproteobacteria bacterium | reverse complement strand
CTCAGGCTGGGGCAGCGAGGTCGCGGCAGAGTTCCCGCAGGCGGTTGCGTTCGTTGCGGGAGAGACCGGCCGGATCGAAACGGTAGCGCTGGTGCAGCCGCAGCGCTTCCCGCACCGGGCCCAGCTTTTTTTGCGAAATCTTCGTGTCGATCCGCTGCAGCCAGGCGGACTGCGTCTCGCTCGCCTCGCGCGGCGGCAGGGATTTCTCCACGCCATAGAACTCGGAGTCTTCGCCCGGATTGCGCCGGCGCGCGACGGCCGCGGTTTTTTCCTCGCGCACGATGCGCCGGCCGCGCAGCACGCTCCAGCCGAGATACAGCGCGAGCAGGGCCAGCGCCGCATACCAGCTGTCGCTGGCCTTGAATTCGCCGCGCTGCGACCAGCGGAAGCCGGCGTAGCGGAACAGGTCGGCGAGGCCCTGCCAGTAGGGCGCATCGCTCGCTTCTTCCTCGCCCCAGCTCGGCGGCGTGGTGTCCAGGTCCATCCAGCGGCCGTCCACCCAGGCGCGCGACCAGGCGTGCGCATGGCGCGTGCGGATCACCCAGGCGCCTTCCAGCGAGCTGTATTCGATCGCCGCGAAGCCGATGGCATAGCGCGCCGGCACGCCCGCGGCGCGCGCGAGAAGCGTCGCCGCGGTGGCGAAATATTCGCAGTGGCCGGTACGCGTGCGCGTGAGGAAATCGCCCAGCGCGGTTTCGCCTTTCGGCACCGGGCGCTCGCGATAGGTGGAATAGCGGAAGCCGGCGAGATGGCTTTCGATGCGCCGCAGCCGCTCCGCCGGCGCAAGCCCCGCCAGGCCGAGCGACTCGGCAGTCCGCTGCAGCACTTCCCGCTCCTCGGCGGGGATCGCCGAGTCCTCGGCGGCCGGCGGCGCATAGAGCGCGATCCCGGGAATGGCCTGCGCCTCGTAGTTCGCCCAGTCGACGCCCAGCTGCGCATGCACCGTGCCAAGCGCGTTGCGTTCGACGCGCACAGCCGGGAACGCGGCTAGCCGTACCGTGCCGGGCGGCAGCGGCAGCGTCGCGCGGCCGGCGTCGAAGCGGCTGGCCATGCGCACGTGCGTGAGCGTTAAAGGCGGGGCGGTATCCGGCGGCGACGCTTTGTCCAGCGGCCAGGTTTCGTTGTCAGACAGCGATTCGAGATTCTGCATCTGCGCGCCGCGCGCCACCCAGGTGCCCGCGAGATAGGTGTTGTAGCTGCTGCGATGCAGAAGCCGCGCCTGCGCCGCGTTTTTCTCTTCCGCATAGACGCGCACCACGATGGCGTCGTACTGCTTCAGGCGGCCGAGCGAGCCGATCTCGGTGCGTACGCGGTAGGGATCCGTGTCCAGCGTGCGCATGTTGAGTTCGAGCACCCAGTCGAACAGCGCCGTCTGCGCGTGCCGCAGGCCGATATGGCCGGCGTAGCCGATCGCCGCGGCGGCGGCGATCATCGCCGCGCCCGCTGCGACATTTGCACCGCGCGGCCGCGCCGCATACAGAAGGCAGGCGGTGCCGGCCACCACGCCGAGGTAGTACTCCGGGCCGCGCTGGTTGGCGACGCCTGCCGACAGCAGAGTGAATGCGGCGTAGACCGCGCTGACGTCGACCGGGGGATCCTTGATGTCCGGATTGGCGCGCGTGAGCTTGCGCATGTAGCGGAACAGGGCCGACAGCGGGAGGCGGCGTTCCGCGGTGACCAACTGCGCTGCCATGATCGGCGACAGCGCCACCGGTTGCCAGACGAAGGCCTCGAGAATGCCGCCGCCAATGCCGCGGTTGGCCGCGAGCAGCACCACCAGCAGCACGAAGCCGACGGTGGACAGGTCGGCGATGGTGGAATGCTCTTTCACGCCGAGGTCGATGCGCAGCCGCATCGCGCGCAGCACCTCCAGCGCGACGCCGAGCAGCGCGCCGACCAGCGGATTGCCGCTCTGCCAGCCCCAGAAGGCGAGCATCGCGCCGATCAGCAGGGGAGGCGTGTTCATTGCAGCCTGGCCAGGCCTTGCTCGATATCGCCCGGGTGCAGCGTTGTCACCCAGGCCGGGGCGTCCACTGGTCGCGCGCCCTTGGCGCACACCAGCAGCGCATGCACCTCCGCGCCCGAGGCCTGCAGCGCGGCGGCGAGCTTGCGGCGTTCCTCGTCCCAGCCGAGCAGGATCAGGATCACGCTGGAGAGGCTGTCGCGCCGTCCCGCCACCGCGCGCGCAAGCTCGGCGAATGCGGCGGGCGCGCTTGGCGCCACGGCCGCGAGAACTTCGAGCATCTGCGCGGACTGTATCTGGCCGCGGCCGGCGGTATACGCGCGGACTCCGGCATCCACGAACAGCAAATCGAGCAGGCACTCATGCGTGTCGATGGTGTAGACGAATGAAGCGGCCAGCGCTACCGCATCCTCGAAGGCGGCATCTTCGCCGCGCAGGCTTCCGGTATCCAGCACCAGCGCGTGGCGCTCGAAGAATTCGTCCTGGTATTCCTTCACCACCGGCTTGCCGGTGCGCGCGTAGCTCTTCCAGTGCACGCGCTGCAGCGGATCGCCCGGACGGTAGTCGCGCAGCGCGAGGAATTCTTCCGAATCGCCTACCGATGCCGCCAGCGACACGCCGCCCGGCTGGAATTTGCGCCTGCCCGGCAGCACCATCTCCGGCAGGCGGTAGCGGCGCGGCAGCGCGATCAGGCGCGCGGCCAGCGGCACGCGCGCCAGGCCCCGCACCAGGCCAAGCGCGTCGCTGCGGCCGACCGTCAAGCCCGCCATTTCGATGCGGCCGCGCCGGCGCGGCGTGAACGCGAGCCGCAGCTCCTGCCGCTCGCCGGGCGCGAGCAGCGCGATTTCGCCCGGCTCCGCGTCGCGCGGCAGGCGGCGTTCGATCAGCCAGCGCCAGCGGAAATAGCCGACGCTACGATCCCACCAGTTGCGGCGCTCCTCGCCCGGCTCGCGCGAGCGTTTCCACTCTTCGTAGGCCGGCCGCGGATCGCGGAAGCGCTCGAGCAGGCTGGCGCCCGCGAGGGTGCGCTGGCCGCGATTGGTGACGACCACGCGGTAGACACAGCGCTCGCCGGCGGTGGCGTAGCGCGGCAGGTCGCGGCTCGCCACAAGGCGCGCCCTGAAGAACAGGCTGGCGATCCAGGACAGCAGCAGCAGCGCCGCGAGGAAGGTGAAAGCTCGGTAAGTGACGGTCTGATTGGTATCCAGGCCCGCGGCGGCAGAGGCGGCGGCCATGCCGAGCGCCAGCCAGCCCGCGGGGGTGAGCCGCTCGCGCAGCCAGTGGTCGAGCGTGCTGGCGATGCGCAGCGCGCGGTAAATAAACCGCTTCACGCGGGCACCGGCACCTCGCGCAGGATGTCGGCGACCAGGGCCGCGGCGGTGGCGCCGCCGAATTTCGCCTGCGGATCGAGCACCATGCGGTGCGCCAGCACCGGCACGGCGAGCTCGTGCAGGTGTTCCGGGCGCACGAATTCCTCGCCGTCGATCAACGCCAGCGCCTTGGCGGCGCCGGCCAGCGCGATCGAGGCGCGCGGGCCGCAGCCCAGCTGCACCTGCGGCGCGGCGCGCGTGCGCTGCACCACCTCGACCACGTAGCGGCGCAGCTCCGCGGCGAGGCGCACGTGGCGCACGCGCTCCTTCAGCGCCAGCACTTCGTCGCGCGAGGCCACCGCGCGCAGCGCGGCGAGCGGATGGCCGAGATCCTGCGCGGCCAGCACTTCGGCTTCCACCTCCGCATCCACGTAGCCGAGCGCGATGCGCATCGCGAAACGGTCCATCTGCGCCTCGGGCAGCGGATAGGTGCCGCGGAATTCGACCGGGTTCTGCGTCGCCACCACGAAGAACATCTCGTCGATGGCATGGGTGCGGCCCTCGACCGAGACCTGGCCCTCGGCCATCACTTCCAGCAGCGCCGACTGGGTGCGCGGCGAAGCGCGGTTTATTTCGTCCGCCAGCAGGATCGAGGTGAACACCGGCCCCTCGCGGAACTCGAAGGTTTGCTCCTTCTGGTTGAACACCGACACGCCAAGGATGTCGGAGGGCAGCAGATCGGGCGTGAACTGCACGCGGGTGAATTTGGCGCCGATGGAGGCGGCCAGGCTCTTGGCAAGGGTGGTTTTTCCGGTGCCGGGATAGTCCTCGATCAGTACATGGCCGCCGGAGGCGAACGCCGCCAGCAGCTTGCGCACGCCCGCGTGGCTGCCGCGCATCACCTGCTCGATGTTGCCGGCAATGCGGCCGAACAGTTCGCTGGCCTCGCGCGCAGACATCACGGGCTGGGATGCCGCGTTCATCCGGGTCAGACCTCCTGCAGGCGCCGCTCGCGGATGGTCTGCGCGAAGGCGAGCACCGTGCGCGCGAGCGCGGTGCGGTCTTCCGGCGTGCGCATCACGGTGTTGGCGACCAGCACTTCGATGCCGCTCGCGCGCACGTATTCGGCGCTGTCCGCGTCTTCGCTGTCGATGACGAAGCCGTCGATCAGCGTCCGGTATTCGAGCGCGACGCGGCGGGCGGAGGCTTCGTGGCCGAGTTCGGCCATGATCTTGCCGGCCGAGCCCTTGAGCGCCTTGCCGCCGACGATCGGCGTCACCGCGATCACCGGGGCGCGGCGCTTGCGCATCAGTTCGCGCATGTTCGGCACTTCGAGGATCGGGCGGATGGTGTGGTAGGGGTTGGCCGGGCAGATCACCACCGCTTCCAGGTCTTCCGAATCGAGCGCGTCGGAGACTTCCTGCGTCAGCATCGCATCCTCGGCGCCGGCGTACTTGAAGCCGCTGACTGCCGGCTCGCAGCCCAGCGTGGTGAAATATTCCTGGAACGACACCTCGCCGTCCGCGGTGAGCACGTAGGTGCGCACCGGGTCGTCGCTCATCGGCAGCACGCGCGCGCCAATGCCAAGCTGCTTGCAGAAATCCAGGGTGATCGCGGTCAGGCGCCGGTCTTCGGCCAGCCAGGCGGTGCGCAGCAGCGGCGCGGCAAGCGAACGGTCGCCGAGCGACATCCGGTCCGGGCCGCCGAACTGCTTGAGCGTGCCGTACAGCGCATGGCTTTCGTTGGCGGGTTCCCAAGGCGCTTTGTCGCTGCCCAGGCCCGAGAGCATGTACAGCACCGTGTCGATGTCGGGCGAGAAACGCAGCGTGAGGTGCTCGTAGTCGTCGCCGGTGTTGACGATCGCCACCAGATCCTTGCCGCGCAGGTGATAAAACCCGTCCACCAGCTTCGCGCCGCCCACCTGCCCGGTCAGTGCCACGACTGTTCCCATGGCCTTTAGTGTACGACGCCTGCGCGTTGCCGCTAGCTGGCGTCCACCCTGATTTTCTCCAGCGCCGCGCGCGGGTGCTGCCGCAGCAGGCAGCCCGGCGGCCGCTCGCCCACGTCGAACGCGGGAGGCTCGAACCTGTTGTGGCGCGCGACCGGGATTTCCAGGCATACCGGGCGCAGGCAGCCTTTTTCCTCGCAATGGTCGCCGCCCAGCGCGGCGATGCGCACGCGCGCAAGCGCGGGCTGGGCGGGAAAGCCGTTGCGCCCGGGCTGGGTCGGGCCGAAGTAGGTGGTGAGCGGAACGCCCATGGCGGCGGCCAGATGGTAGAGGCCGGTGTCGGTCGA
This sequence comes from Betaproteobacteria bacterium, assembly GCA_025356085.1. Taxonomy (GTDB): domain Bacteria; phylum Pseudomonadota; class Gammaproteobacteria; order Burkholderiales; family SG8-39; genus RBG-16-66-20. The sequence continues at coordinate 46,987 of JANXUV010000179.1, read as the reverse complement.
GTGCAGGTGCTCGAGCATGCCGAGCTCGTCGAACAGCTTGTCCAGCGTCGGGAAGCTGCGGAACGTCGCGCCCGCCGGCAGGCCCGCGGCCAGCAGCGGTTTCGCGTCCTGGTCCGAGGGATTGATCAGCACGTGGATCGGCCTGCCTGGATTGCGCCGCATGAGCGAAGCCACGAACGAATTCAGGATCTGCACGCCCATGCTCCGGCGCGGCTCATCCGAGACGGGGGCGATGCCGATGACACCGGCGGGGCGGCGCAGCACGGCGAGGCTTTCGATGCGCGACTGTTTCGGTTGCGCGAGCCCCGGGTCGTACAGGCGGGCGATGCGCCAGGCCGGTTCCGATTGCAGGTAGCCGGGCGGCAGTACGGGCCATTCCGGGTAGACGTCGCGGAAGCGCTCGTCCAGGTAGATCTTGCGCGCCGCGCGCACCATGCGGCCCAGGCGCCGGATCGGCGGCCCAAAGCCGAGCAGCACCAGCAGCGCATCGAACGGCGGCTCGCTCCAGCGCATCCAAAGCAGCCTGGCGAACATCGCGAGGCGGCTGGAGAAGCCGATCAGGCGCAGGCCGCGCTCGCGCGCGAACAGCGGCGCGTAATTGGCGCGCACCAGCAGCGTCAGCTCGTCCTCCGGATGCGCCCGGGCGTAGGCGCGCACCGTGGCGTAGGCCGAGATGGTGTCGCCCAATTTGCCGCGCAAGACGAAAAGTACCCGGCGCTTCACAGCCTTGCCGCGAGTTCGGCGCCTTCGAGCATGGCGCGCTTGGCGTCCAATTCACCGGCTTCCCTGGCCCCGCCGATCAGGTGGGCCGCTTGCAATTCTCTTTTGGGATCTTGTCCGGCGCAAAGTACGACTGTCTCGGCGGGTATCACTGCTTCCTTCCCGTCCACCGCGATATGCACGCCCGCATCATCGATTTTCCGGTACTCGACGCCCTTGATCATTTTTACGCCGTTGCGCAGCAGTTCCGCGCGGTGCACCCAGCCGGTGGTACGCCCAAGCGTGCTGCCGAAAGGTGTCGTGGAGCGCTTCAGCATGGTGATTTTGAGTTTTTCCTCGGGCTTTTCCACTCCTTCAGGGGCAAGGCCGCCTGAAATGGAAGAATCCTCGGAAATGCCCCAATGCTTGTTGAACTCCTTGAATTCCAGAGCAGAGCGGCTGGACCGCTCGAGCAGATAGAGCGCCACGTCGAAGCCGATGCCGCCGGCGCCGATGATCACGACGTTCCTGCCTGCCTGCGCGCGGCCCGCGAGCAGGTCGACGTAGCCGACGACGCTCTTATGATCGATGCCCGGGAAGGAGAGCCGGCGCGGATCGACGCCGCTGGCGAGAATCACCTCGTCGTAACCGGCCAGGTCCGCCTGGGTTGCCGCGTGATTGAGCCGGATGTTCACGCCGGCGCGCCGCAGGCGCTCGGCGTAGTAGGCAATCGACTCGGCGAACTCCCGCTTGCCGGGAATTTTCTTCGCCAGGTTGAACTGGCCGCCGAGCTCGCCGGCTTTTTCGAACAGCGTCACTTCGTGCCCGCGCTCGGCCGCGACCGCGGCGCAGGAAAGGCCCGCAGGGCCGCCGCCGATAACGGCAATTTTTTTCTTTGAATTCGTTTTTGCATAAATCAATTTGCTCTCACGGCCTGCGCGCGGATTGACGACGCAGCTGGCCGGCTGGCCGATGAAGTAGTGGTCCAGGCAGGCCTGGTTGCAGGCGATGCAGATATTGATACCGGCGCGGTCGCCGGCTTTGGCCTTGTTGGCAAACTCCGCATCCGACAGCATCGCGCGCGCGAGCGACACCATGTCCGCGTCGCCGCGGGCGAGAATCTCCTCGGCGATCTCGGGTGCGTTGATTCGGTTGGAGGCGATCACCGGAATGCCCACCGCTTCCCTGATGCGCCGCGCCGCCCAGGCGAAACCGGCGCGCGGCACCGCCTGCGCGATGGTCGGGATGCGCGCTTCATGCCAGCCGATGCCGGTATTGAGGAGCGTCGCGCCCGCCTTCTCGATCGCGCGGGCGAGCTGCACCGTTTCATCGCCGCTCAAGCCGCCTTCGACCAGCTCCAGCGCCGAGATGCGGTACATGATGATGAAATCCGGGCCGGTCGCGGCGCGCGTTTGCTTGACGATTTCGCAGGCGAAGCGCATGCGGTTCGCAAGCGCGCCGCCCCAGTCGTCCAGGCGCTGGTTGGTGCGCGGCGCGAGGAACTGGCTGATCAGGTAGCCCTCCGAGCCCATCACCTCCACGCCGTCGTAGCCCGCGGCCTGCGCAAGGACCGCCGCGCGCACGAAATCGCCGATGGTCTGCTCGATCTCGGCCGCGCCCAGCTCGCGCGGCGTGCCCGGATTGATGCCCGATTTGACCGGCGAGGGCGCGACGATGTTCTGGTGGAAGCCGTAGCGGCCGGAGTGCAGGAGTTGCAGCACGATGCGGCCGCCGGCGTCGTGCACCGCCCGCGGCACCGGCTGGTGCCGCTCGGCGTCCTCCTGCGTGCTCATCTGCGCGCGGTGCGAACTCAGCTCGCCCGCATCGTTGGGCGAGAACCCGCCGGTGGCGATCAGCGCCGCGCCGCCGCGCGCGCGTTCGGCATAGAACGCCGCCAGCCGCGCCATGCCGTCGGGCCGCGCTTCCAGGCCCGTATGCATCGAGCCCATGAGAATGCGATTTGGAAGCTGCACGCCCGGCAGGTCGAGCGTGCGGAAAAGCAGGGGATAGGCAGGCATATGCCTTCAATTCTAGCCGCCGCATCTAGACGGTGCCGAATTCCTGTCTCGCCGTTTTCGGACCTTGTGGCGCCTGGGCCGAAAACGGCCAGACAGCTCGGGTTGCCGCGCAGATAATGGCGCATGACATTGGATCCCCATACCTGCTACCGGGCGCTCAAGGCTCGCGACGCGCGCTTTGACGGCCGTTTCTTCGTCGCGGTGTCTTCGACGCGCATCTATTGCCGCCCGGTGTGCACCGTGAAGCCGCCGCGGCGGGAGAACTGCCGCTATTACCCGAGCGCGGCGGCCGCCGAATCGGGCGGCTACCGGCCCTGCCTGCGCTGCCGGCCGGAGCTCGCGCCCGGCAACGCCAGCATCGACGCCACCTCGCGCCTGGCGCAGGCCGCCGCCAGCATGATGGAAGACCGCACATTGGAGGAAGAGGGGCTGGACAGCGTCGCCGCGCGCCTCGGCATCACCGACCGGCACCTGCGGCGCGCCTTCGGCGCCGAGTTCGGCGTCTCGCCGGTGGAATACGCGCAGACGCAGCGCCTGCTGCTCGCCAAGCGCCTGCTCACCGATACCACGCTGCCGGTCACGGAAGTCGCGTTCGCGAGCGGTTTCGGTAGCGTGCGGCGCTTCAATGCGCTGTTCAAGCAGCGCTATCGCCTGCAGCCGGGGCAATTGCGGCGTCACGCACCCGCATCCGCGGCGGCCGATGTCCTCAAATTCGAACTGAGTTTCCGCCCACCCTATGACTGGCCCGCTGTCAGCGCTTTTCTTGGTGCGCGCGCGATTGCCGGCGTCGAGGTGCTCGAGGATGGCTGCTACCGCCGCACGGTGCGCGTCGCGGTGGACGGCAGGAATCACCTCGGCTGGATCGAAATCTCGCTGTCGCCGAAAAAACCGGCGCTGCGCGTCGCCGTTTCGACTTCGCTCGCCAAGGCGCTACCGCCGGTGCTCTCGCGCGTCAAGTCGCTGATGGACCTTTCCTGTAATCCGGCGGAAATCGCCGCGGCGCTCGGTCCGCTGGCGAAGGCGCATCCCGGCCTGCGCGTGCCGGGCGCCTTCGACGGATTCGAAGTGGCGGTGCGCGCGATCCTCGGCCAGCAGGTCACCGTCGCCGCTGCGCGCACGGTCGCAGGCCGGTTTGCTGCGGCGTTCGGCAATCCGATCGAAACGCCGTTTGTTTCTCTCACCACCGCCTTTCCAGAGGCAAAGCGCATCGCAGACCTGCCCTATGGGCGCATTGCGCGCCTCGGCATGCCCGGCGCGCGTGCGCGTACCGTGCTGGCCGTCGCGCGCGCGGTGGCCAGCGGCGATCTCGACTTGCGGCCTAACGCGGACATCGAAGCCACGCTCGACAAGTTGCGCGCGCTGCCCGGCATCGGCGAATGGACCGCGCAGTACATCGCCATGCGCGCGCTCGCCTGGCCCGACGCCTTCCCGCACGGCGACTACGGCGTGAAGAAGGCGCTGGGCGAAAGCGACGCACGCAAGGTTCTGGCAGCGGGCGAGGCCTGGCGTCCCTGGCGCGCTTACGCCGTGATGCATCTCTGGCAGTCACTCATAAAGGAATGACCATGCGCTATTACGACACTTTCAAAAGTCCCCAAGGGGAGATACTGCTGGTTGCGACGGAAGGCGGTCTCGCCGGCCTCTATTTCAAAGGGCAGAAATACTTTCCGAAGAAAGACAAGGCCTGGCAGCGCACTCCGAATCACGCGCCTCTCAGGCAGGCGAAGCGCGAGCTGGCGCAATACTTCGCCGGCAGGCGCAAGCGCTTCGAAGTCGCGCTGGATCCGGATGGCACGCCGTTCCAGCATTCGGTGTGGAAGCAGATTTCGAAGGTGGCCTACGGCAAGTCCGCCACCTACGGCGAGCTCGCGCGCCGCGCGGGGCATGCCGGCAGCGCGCGCGCCGCTGGCGGGGCCACCGGCCGCAATCCGCTCAGCATCATCGTGCCCTGCCACCGCATCATGGGTGCAGACGGCAGCCTGACGGGCTATGCTGGCGGCCTCGCGCGCAAGCGCGCGCTGCTGGAGCTCGAATCATGACGATCGCCCGCCTCATTTGTGTGGCCGCCCTTTTTCTTTGCACCGCGCCGCTGCAGGCGCGGCTGGTCTTTTTCGAGATCGAGAAGCAGTCACCGTATGGCCGCTTCAATGGCATCGACTACCAGCGCATCGAAGCGAAGGTGCGGGGCGAGCTTGTTCGCGAAGACCGTATTCCGGACGTCGAGAAGGCGCCGGGCGGGCGCGCCGCGTACGAGACGCGCGTGCTGCTGATCGTGCCCGTAACCCGGGCGAACGGCGCGCTCCTGCTGGATGTTCCCAACCGCGGCCGCGTCATCTCGCACGCCCTTTACAACGGCCTGCGCGAGCCGGCGACCGGCGTCGGCGCCACCGAGCCGGGCACCGGCTTTCTGCAGCGCAATGGCTTCGCGCTCGTCAGCGTTACCTGGGAATACGGTGAGGGCTTCATGCCACCGAAGTTCCGCGACGCTAGCGGCGAGGAGCGCAACATCGAGGCGGCCGCGTTCGGCGCAATCCGCGACGTGGCCATCTTCCTGCGCGATGCGCGCGCCGACGATGCGGGTCGGCCGAATCCGGTCGCGGGCCTGGTGGACCGCGCTTACGCGACGGGCTTCTCGCAGACCGCGCGCTTCCTGCGCACCTACCTCTCGCAGGGCTACAACACAGTGAACGGCCGCATGGTGTTCGCGGGCTTGCACCTGCATGCCGGCGCCTCGGGGCAGATGCCCATACTGGAAGCGGGCAAGGGCGCGGCTTCCGCCAACGCCAGCCCGACGCCGAATTTCGGGCGGCCGGACATGCGCGGCGTGCAGGAAGCGCCGTTCACCTATGCCGACATCGTCGCGGCGATGAGCGCGCGCAAGGAGCCGCTGCCGAAAATCGTGGTCACCAACATGACCACGGACTACCTCAGTCTGCGCGCCTCGCTCGCGCGCACCGGCGCCGAAGGCACAGCCGACGTGCCGCTGCCCGCCAACGTGCGCATGTACGACGTCGCGGGCGCCTCGCACTCGCTCAACACGACCGAGAAGCACGCCAACTGCGCGCTGCCGCTCGCGCGCCTCGATTACCGGCCGATCATGCGCAGCTCCATGGCGAACCTGGACGCCTGGGTGGCGCGCGGCACCGAGCCGCCGCCGAGCGCCCTGATGCCGCTCGGCGAGAAATCCGTGGACGCCAGCGTGCTGCGCGCGCCTGCGCACCTCGCGAAGGCCGTGGTGCTCGCGCCCGCGCGCGGCGGCGACGGCAACGTTCTCGGCGGCGTGCGCCTGCCCGACGTGGAAGCGCCCCTGGGTGCGCATGGCCTGCAGAACACAGTCGACAAGGATCCCTGCCGTCTCAGCGCCGGCTACGAGGCCTATCCGATTACGGTAGTGAAGGCGCGCTACGGCTCGCCCGAAACCTATGTGGCGAATGTGAGCGCCGCCGCCGCGAAACTCGTGGAACGCCGTCTGCTGTTGCCCGAGGACGCCGAGGCCATCACCCAGGCAGCGCGCAACGTGCGCTGGGCGGATTAACCGCTCAACACGGCGAGGTAGGCCTCGCGGTCGATGTTGCCGCCCGACGCAATCACGGCAAAGCGGCCGGATTTCGGTTTTTCCTTCAGCAGCGCGGCCAGCGGCGCGGCGCCCGCGCCTTCGATGAGGTTGTGGGTGTCGCTGTAGTAGTAGCGCACAGCGGCTTTCACTTCGTCGTCGGAAACGCGCACGATGCGCTCAGCGCCGGCGCGGATGATGTCGAGAGCCGCGGGCACCGGCACCCGCACCGCCATACCGTCGGCGAAAGTGAGCGCCGATGGGGTTTCAATAAGAGCATTTGATTCGAAAGACAAGGCATAACAGTCGGCATTCTCCGACACCACGCCGACGATTTTTGTCTTCAGCCCGAGCGCATCGCGCCAGGCGATCAGGCCGCTGATGCCCGAGCCGCAGCCGATCGGCACGTAGACCGCGTCCAGGTCAGCGACCGCCGAGAACAGCTCAAAGGCATAGCTGCCGACGCCGGCGACCAGTTCCGGGTGGAATGGGCCGATGGACTGCAAACCCTGTTCCCGCGCCAGCTTCGCGGCGTGATCCTTCGCCTCGTCGAAGTCGCGGCCATGCTCGACCAGCTCCGCGCCCCAGGCGCGCATCGCGGCATTCTTGTCGCGGCTGTTGCCCTGCGGCACCACGATCACCGTGCGCACGCCGTGGCGGCGGCCCGACCAGGCGAGGCTCTGGCCGTGGTTGCCGCGCGTCGCGCTGACCACGCCGGCGAGCTTCGGCTCGGCGCGCTTGAGCGCGTCGATCATCACGATGCCGCCGCGGATCTTGAACGCTCCGGTGGCGGTGTGGTTCTCGTGCTTTACCCAGACCTCGCAGCCCGCGCGCTGGCTGAGCAGCGGCCAGGACAGCTGCGGCGTGGGCGGCATGGCGGCGTGAACGAGTCGCGCCGCCCGCTCCAGCACTTTGCGACTGAGATCAAACGCCATTGACTAAGGGAGCAGATGCCTGCTGAAGAATGCGGCGATCTTGCGGTCGACCTCCGGCAGCACGCCGCGGTCGAAACCAGGCGGGTCGTTGATCAGTTCGGCGAGGCGTCCGGTCAGGCCGGGCGGCATCGGCGAGAGGAGGGCGCCGTGCCCGCCGTTGGGGATATCTGCCACCAGCTCGCAGGCCTTGCACGCCGCGCGCACCGCGCCGACGTGGAAGCGCGGCGTCAGCCAGATGTCCTTGCCCGCGATGACGAGCCCGAGCGGTACGCGCGGGGTCGCGAGCGAGGCAAAGTCGAAATCGGCCGCGAAGGGCACGCCCGCCACCACGGCTTTCACGCGCGGGTCGCTGTAGGTCTGCCACGTCGCGTCGCTCAGCCGCCAGGAGATGACCCATAGCGAGATGGTCTTGCGCGTGCCGTCGAACATATCGCCTTTGAGGCTGGTGCTCAGGCCGACGCAAGTGGCGAAATCGTCCGAGATGTGCGCTTCGCAGTGCCGCGCGAGCACGGCCGGCGACCAGCGCCCACCGGCGAGCGTGAGTGCCGTGTGGCCGCCCGCGGACATGCCGTACATGCCCACCTTGTCCAGCCGCAGCAGCGTCGCGAAGCGAGCGTCGCGCGCCATCGCGTCGATGGCACGCGAAACTTCGGCGGGACGGCGCCGCCAGCTGGGCGGCCCGACTTCGCTCATGTCCGCGTAGTTGTCGCCGCGATGCAGCGGCATCGCCACCACGAAGCCCGCCTCGACCAGCGCGCGCGCGAGGTCGCTGTAGGTCCACGCCGATCCGCCCGAACCGTGCGACACCACGACCAGCCTGCCGTTGCCGGCGACGGGCGCCGCGTTCTCCGCGGCCTGGATCGTGAACGGTCCGCGCTTCAACGCTTGCACGGTGCCGCTGGTTGGATAAAACACGGTGACCGGGCCGTCGCCGGCGAGACCCGGGAGTTCCGCAACGCCGACGGCTGCCTGCGCCGCCAGTGCCATGAAGAAAAGCAGGGCGGCCGGAAATCTCATGTGGGTCTCTTGTCGATGACGCGCTTGGCTTTGCCGATGGAGCGCTCGATGGTGCCCGCGGCAACGGCTTTCACCTCCGCGCTGACGCCGATGGTGGACTTGATGTCGTGCTGCAATTTTCCCGCGGCGGTCCGGTCTTCCGTCTCCACCAGCACCGTCAGGTGATCCAGCGGCCCCTGCTTGGAAAGTTCCAGCACGTAGTGCGGGCTGAGGCCCTGTTTGAGAATCAGTTCCTCGATCTGCGAGGGGAACAGGTTGACGCCGCGGATGATCAGCATGTCGTCCGAGCGGCCGGTGATGCGCGCCATGCGGCGCATGGTGCGCGCGGTGCCGGGCAGCAGGCGCGTGAGGTCGCGCGTGCGGTAGCGGATCACCGGCAGCGCTTCCTTGGTGAGCGAGGTGAAGACGAGTTCGCCCTGCTCTCCGTCGGGCAGGACTTCGCCCGTCACCGGATCGACGATCTCGGGATAGAAATGGTCTTCCCAGATGGTCGGGCCGTCCTTGGTCTCGATGCATTCGGCCGCCACGCCGGGGCCCATCACTTCCGACAGGCCATAAAGATCGATGGCCTGCAGGGAGATTCTTTTTTCGATCTGCTTTCTCAATTCATCCGTCCAGGGCTCGGCGCCAAAGATGCCGATGCGCAGGCTGGATTTTTTCGGGTCAAAGCCCTGGCGCTCCATCTCGTCGGCTATCGCCAGCATGTAGGAGGGCGTCACCATGATGATCTCGGGCTTGAAATCGCGGATCAGCTGCACCTGGCGCTCGGTCATGCCGCCCGACACCGGGATCGTCGCCAGGCCCAGGCGCTCGGCGCCGTAATGCGCGCCCAGGCCGCCGGTGAACAACCCATAGCCATAGGCGTTATGCACCTTGTCGCCCGGCCGCGCGCCTGCGGCGCGCATCGAGCGCGCCATCAGGTGGCTCCAGGTGTCGATGTCCTTCTTCGTGTAGCCGACCACCGTCGGCTTGCCGGTGGTGCCCGAGGAAGCGTGGATGCGTACGACTTTATCCATCGGCACCGCGAACATGCCGAAGGGGTAGGTGTCGCGCAGGTCGGCCTTGGCGGTGAACGGGAATTTAGAGAGATCCGCCAGCGTCTTCAGGTCCCTGGGCTTCACGCCCGCGGCGTCGAACTTCTTCTTGTAGTGCGGCACGCGCTCATAGGCGCGCTTCAGCGACCACTTCAGCCGCGCGAGCTGCAGGTCGCGCAGCTTCTTGCGCGAGGCCTTCTCGATTGCTTCTAGCGGAAATCTCTTCATTGACCCGTGAAAGAAGGCTTGCGCTTCTCGAGGAACGCCTTTACGCCTTCGCGGAAGTCCTTGCCCTTGCCGGCTTCGTGCTGCAGGTCGCGTTCGAGGTCGAGCTGCGCCGCCAGGTCGTTGTGGGCGGAGTCGTAGATGGCTTTCTTGATGAGGCCAAGCGACCTGGTCGGGCCGCTCGCCAGGCTGCGCGCGAGCTTTCCAGATTCCTCTTTCAGCTGCGCATCGTCCACGCATTTCCAGATCAGGCCCCAGCGCTCCGCGTCCGCAGCCGAGAGCCGGTCGCCGGTCATGGCGAGCGCCATCGCGCGCTGGGTGCCGGCGAGGCGGGGCAGGAAGTAGCTGCCGCCGCAGTCCGGCACCAGGCCGATTTTCACGAAGGCCTGGATGAAGGAGGCCGAGCGCGCCGCGATCACGATATCGCAGGCGAGCGCGAAATTGGCGCCGGCGCCGGCGGCCACGCCGTTCACCGCGCAGACGATGGGCTTGCGCAGCGCGTGCATGCGCCTGACGAGCGGGTTGTAGCGCGCATCCAGTCCGGCGCCCATGTCGATATCAACGGCGTTCATGTCGCGCTCCGACAGGTCCTGTCCGGCGCAGAAGCCGCGCCCGGCGCCGGTGATCAGCACGCAGCGCACCGCGGCTTCCGTTTCGGCCCGCGTCATGGCCGCGGCGAGCCCCGCGTGCATGGCGGTGGTGAATGCGTTCAGGGTGTCCGGGCGGTTGAGCGTGAGCGTCAGCACGCCGGCGTCCATCGAAACGAGTAGGGGTTCCATGGGCAAAGCTTAGCTAAAATCTTTCCCATGGGCTACGAATTCATCCTGACCGAAGTGAAAGGGCGCGTCGGGCTGGTCACGCTCAACCGGCCGAAGCAGCTGAACGCGCTGGCGCCGAAGCTCATGCAGGAGCTGGGCGCCGCGCTCTACGCCTTCGATGCCGACGACAACATCGGCGCGATCCTGATCGCGGGCAACGACAAGGCTTTCGCCGCCGGCGCCGACATCGGCGCGATGAAGGATTTCGACTTCCAGCACGCGTTCATGTCCAACTACATCACGCGCGACTGGGAACATATCCGCAACGTGCGCAAGCCGGTGATCGCCGCGGTGGCGGGTTACGCGCTGGGGGGCGGCTGCGAGGTGGCCATGATGTGCGACATCATCATCGCCGCCGAGAGCGCGAAGTTCGGCCAGCCCGAGATCAACCTCGGCGTGCTGCCCGGCTCGGGCGGCACCCAGCGGCTGCCGCGCGCGGTCGGCAAGGCCAAGGCGATGGACCTGTGCCTCACCGCGCGCATGATGGATGCGGCGGAAGCCGAGCGCGCCGGCCTGGTGTCGCGCGTGGTGCCCAACGACAAGCTGATGGAGGAGGCGATGGCGGTGGCGGAGAAAATCGCCTCATGTTCGCTACCCGCGACGATGATGATCAAGGAATCCATCAACCGCGCCTATGAAAGCACGTTGTCGGAAGGCGTGCTGTTCGAGCGGCGGCTGTTCCATGCTGCGTTTGCGCTTGAAGATCAGAAAGAGGGCATGGCCGCGTTCGTTGAAAAAAGAAAACCGAAGTTTAAGAACCGCTAACGCGCGAGCGCGTTCCTTATTAACCCTGCCTACGTTCTCATCGGGTCTCACATCCTGTCGATGCTGGGATTCGCGACCTATGCGGCGCTGCTGCCGGAGCTGCGCGATCTCTGGCGGTTGAGCAACACCGAGGCCGGCCTGATCGGCAGCGCATTCTTTCTCGGCTACATCGCGACCGTCTCTTACTGGACCGCGCTTACCGATCGCGTGGACGGGCGCAAGGTCTACCTCGCGGGCAGCCTGCTCGCGGTCGTCGGCGAGGCGGGGTTCGGCTTCGCGGCGCAGGGGCTGGCGAGCGCCGCTTTGTTCCAGGCGCTGCTCGGCGCGGGCGTGGCCGCGAGCTACATGCCGGGTCTGCGCCTGCTCTCGGACCGCGTCAGCGGCCCGCTGCAGAGCCGCTACATTTCCTTCTATACCTCGTTCTTCGGCGTCGGCACCGCGCTGTCGCTGGCGCTGGCCGGCATCCTGGCGGCGACGCAGGGCTGGCGCTGGGCGTTCGTGGTGTCTGCGTTGGGGCCGTTGCTTGCGGGGGTAATTGTTTTCGTTTTTGTCAAAAAAGCGGAAGTTCAGGAAAGCAAACAAATCAATTTCTCGCTGGCCACCCTGTTCCCCGTTGCCGCGTGGCGCAAGGTCCTGTCGAACCGCGCGGCCGCGGGCTTTACGCTCGGCTACGCGGCGCACTGCATTGAACTGTTCGGCTCGCGCGGCTGGATGGTGGCTTTTCTCGCCTATTCGGCCAGCCTGCAGGCGCCGGGCGGGGAATTTCCGTGGAACCTCGCCGCCATCGCGGCGGCGGTGAACCTCGGCGCGGTGCCGTCTTCCATCCTCGGCAATGAAGTGGCGATGCGCATGGGCCGGGGGCGCTGGATCCAGATCGCCATGGTCGCCTCCGGCGCCGCCGGCATCGTGCTGGCGGTTGCCGCGCCGGCGTACTGGCCGGTGGTGCTGGCGCTGCTGATGCTGCACGCGCTGTTCGTAATGGCGGATTCGGGCACCCTGACCGCGGGCCTGGTCGGCGCCGTGCCGCCCGAGTTGCGCGGGGCGGCGCTCGGCCTGTATTCGCTGGCGGGATTCGCCGGCGGCATGCTCGGGCCGTCGCTGTTCGGCCTGGCGCTCGATCTGGGTGGCGGCGAGGCGAGCGCCGCGGCCTGGATCTGGGCCTATGTCGCCATTGGCGCAGGCTGCCTTGCCGCGCCGATAGTGGTGCGTGTCTTTGCGGGAGCTCGCTAGGCTAGAATCTTCCGCAGGAGGAGTCCCCGATGGAAAAAATCTGGCTGAAGAGCTATCCCAAGGGCGTGCCCGCGGAGATCAACGTCAACGCCTACCGCTCGATCCCGCACCTGATCGACGAGAACATCGGCAAGTACCGCGACCGGCCCGCCTACATCTGCATGGGCAAGACCATCAACTTCGGCGACGTCGACCGGCTGTCGACCAATTTCGGCGCCTGGCTGCAGTCCAAGGGGCTCGCCAAGGGCGCGCGCGTGGCGGTGATGATGCCGAACGTGCTGCAGTACCCGGCGGCGGTGTTCGGCATCCTGCGCGCCGGCTACACGGTGGTGAACGTCAATCCGCTCTACACGCCGCGCGAACTCGAGCACCAACTCAAGGATTCCGGCGCCGAGGCGATCGTGATTCTCGAGAACTTCGCCACCACGCTCGAACAGGTGCTGCCGAAGACGCCGGTCAAGCACATCGTCGTCGCCAGCCTGGGCGACCTGCTCGGCGTGAAGGGACTGCTGGTCAATTTCGTGGTGCGCAACGTCAAGAAGCTGGTGCCGGCGTTCAACCTGCCTGGCGCGGTCCGCTTCAACGACGCCATCCGCCAGGGCGCGGGCATGCAGATGAAGAAGGTCGACGTCGGGCCGGAGGACATCGCCTTCCTGCAGTACACCGGCGGCACCACCGGCGTGTCGAAAGGCGCGGTGCTCCTGCACCGGAACATCATCGCCAACATGGAGCAGGTCTCGGCCTGGTTCTCGCCGACGCGCAAGGAAGACGACCCGCTCGTCATGGTCGCGCCGCTGCCGCTCTACCACATCTACGCGCTGACCTGCAATTGCCTGTTCATGCTGCGCGACGGCGGCTGCTGCCTGCTGATCCCGAACCCGCGCGACATCCCGGGCTTCATCAAGGAGCTCACCAACAACCGCTTCACCGCCATCAGCGGCCTGAACACGCTCTACAACGCGCTGCTGAACCACCCGGGATTCTCCGGCATCGACTTCTCGCGTTTGCGGCTTGCCTCGGCCGGCGGCATGGCGATGCAGAAGGCGGTGGCTGAGCGCTGGAAGCAGGCGACCGGGGTGCCGATCCTCGAGGGCTACGGCCTCACCGAAACCTCGCCCGTGGCGACCACCAACCCGGTGGATATCACGGAGTTCAGCGGCACCATCGGCCTGCCGGTGCCGAGCACCATCATCACCATCCGCGACGACGACGAGAACATCCTCGCGGTGGGTCAGGTGGGCGAGATCTGCATCGCCGGCCCGCAGGTGATGCAGGGCTACTGGCAGCGCCCGGAGGAAACCGCCAAGGTGATGGCGAAGGACGGCGCCTTCAAGACCGGCGACATCGGCGTCATGGACGAGCGCGGCTACGTGAAGATCGTGGATCGAAAGAAGGACATGATCCTGGTGTCGGGTTTCAACGTGTACCCGAACGAGCTGGAGGACGTGGTGGCCGCCTGCCCCGGCGTGCTCGAATGCTGCGCCATCGGCGTGCCGGACGAGAAATCCGGCGAAGTGCCCAAGGTGTTCGTGGTGAAGAAAGATCCGGCGCTCACCGAGCAGGCGGTGCTCGATCACTGCCGCAAGAACCTGACCGGCTACAAGATGCCGAAGCATATCGAATTCCGCGCCGAGCTGCCGAAGACCAACGTCGGCAAGATCCTGCGCCGGGCGTTGCGCGACGAAAAGAAGGCAGCTTAAAAAATAAACCAGGCCCATTTAATCAGGGGCCTGGTCTGGCTCGGCATCGCGATCGCCTCCTGGGGCGCGCTGTTTTCCATCGCCAAGCGCACGCTGCCGGTGCTCGACCCGTTCTTCCTCGGTTCGATACGCTATTCCATCGGCGTGCTGCTGTTCATCGCCATCCTGTGGATCGCCGAAGGCCGGCAGGCGTTGCGTTACAACGGACGCTTCCTGCCGGCAATGGTGTACGGCCTGTTCGGTTTCACGGCCTTCAACTCCTTCGTCTGGTGCGGGCTTGCCTACACGCGCCCCGAGCACGCGTCGATCATCATGGCGCTGCAGCCGCCGATGATCGCGCTGGCGGTCTGGCTGACCCGCGGCCTGCGGCCGGCGCCGTTCACCGTGGGCTGCATCGCGGTGGCGATCGCCGGCGTGCTGCTGGTCGTCACCAAGGGCGATCTCGCGCATGCCTTCGAAGGCGGCTCGCTCGTCGGCGATCTGCTCGTTTTTCTCGGCGCGGTGAGCTGGGTGACCTACACCATGGCGGGCGGCCACTTCGCGGGATGGTCGCCGCTGCGCATGACGGTGCTGACCTGCATCCCCGGCACCATCGGCCTCATCGCCATCAACGCCTTCACCATTAGCATGGGCTACTCGATGCTGCCGACACTGGAGCAGGTCTGGTCGGTGAAGTGGCAGCTCGGTTACTTCGTGGTGTTCACCGTCGTGCTCGGCGTGCTCGGCTTCAACAACGGCGTGAAATATCTCGGCGCGCTGAACGCGATGCTGATGCTGACTCTCATACCAATCATCGTGTTCGGCATCGAAGCCTGGCTGGGGCGCAACTTCTCGGCCATCGAGATCGGCGGCGCGGCCGTCGTCATCGTCGCGCTCGCCGCGAATAATCTCTTCTTGCGGCGCGGGAACGCTAGAGCTTGATGCCGAGCAATTTCGCCGCGGTGCCGCCGAGAATGGCGATGCGGTCGGATTCGCTCAGGCCCGGCGTGGCCATCACTTCGTCCACCATGGTTTTGGTCCACGGGTAGGGATAGTCCGTGCCGACCATCAGCCGGCCGGCGCCGACTTCGGCGGCGAGATGGCGGATGCCTTCGGGCGAGAACACCATGGTGTCGTAGTACATCTGCGTGAGGTACTCAGTCGGCTTTTTCTTCAGCGGGCCATGCGTGCCGCCCGGGCAGAGGTCGGGCCGGGTGGGGCAGCCCCAGTCGTTGCGGCCGGCGTAGGAGGGCAGGTAGCCGCCGCCGTGCGCGCCGCAGATCTTCAGGCCGGGGAATTTGTCGAGCGTGCCCTCGAAAATCAGGTGCGAGAGCGCGATCGTCGTCTCGAGCGGATTGCCGATCACGTTGCCGAGATAGCCGTTGCCCTTGAAGCGATGCGCCATCTGCTCGGTGGCGCCGGTGCCCTGCGGGTGGATGAAGATCAGCACGCCCAGCTGCTCGGCCTTGGCCCAGAACGGGTGGAACTTCGGATCGCTGATCTCCAGGTCGTTCACGCTGCCGCCGATGGCCGCGCCGCGCAGGCCGTATTTCTTCACGCCTTCCTCCAGCTGCCGGGCCGCGAGGTCGGGATGCTGCAGCGCCACCGAGGCGAAGGCGACGAAGCGGTCCGCGTGCGCGGCGCAGGCCTCGGCGAGCTTCTCGTTCTGCACCTGGATGACTTTCTCGGCGAGATCGCGCTCGAGTTTGTACCAATTCGGATTGATGCTGAGCACCTGCATGTCGATGCCCTGCGCGTCCATGATGGCGATGCGTTCGGCGGCGGTAGTCGCCATGACCAGGTCCGGCCGCAGTTGCGGCCCGCCGATCTTCAGGCCCATCAGCGCCAGCGCTTCGGGCACCGCGCAGTGCGCGTGCACATCGATCACTTTTGCGCGCCTGCCCGCGACGATGGTCTGGCGCCTGGCCTGGGCTGCCGTGGGGCGTGCCGAAAGCATGCTGCAGCCGACGAAGGCGATGCCGGCCGTGGAAGCAAGAAAGTCGCGTCTGGTGGTCATGGTGTCCTCTCCTGTGCGTAATATAAGCTTTTCGCCAGAGGGAAAACACCGTGGATTCCTGGTTGCGCTGCATCATCGCGCTCGCGCTGGCGGCAGTCACGTCGGCGCACGCGCAGACGTATCCATCCAAACCGGTGCGCTTCGTGATCCCGTTCGCGCCGGGCGGCCCGGCGGACATCATCGCGCGGCTCACCGGGCAGCAGCTGACCGAGATCCTCGGCCAGCCGATGGTGGTCGAGAGCCGCGCCGGGGCGGGCGGCAACATCGGCGCGGCGGCGGTGGCGAAATCCGCGCCGGACGGCTACACCGCGCTGGTGACGACTTCTGCGTTCGCGGTCAACGTGAGCCTGTCGCCGAATTCCGGCTACGACGCCGAGCGCGATTTCATCCCGGTGGCGGTGGTGGCCAAGCAGGCGAACCTGATCTTCGTGCATCCGAGCGTGCAGGCAAAGAACCTGGCCGAGCTGCTGGCGGTGGCGAAAACGGGCAAGCTCGCCTTCGCTTCTCCCGGCAGCGGCACCACGCCGCACCTGACCGCGGAGAATCTGTTCAACGTGATGTCGAAGCTGGACATGCCGGCGATCCACTTCCGCGGCGCGGGCCCTTCGGCTGCTGCCGTGGTCGCGGGCGAGCCGACGGTCGGCGCCGGCGCGGTCGCCACGCCGTTGCCGTTTGTCAAAGCGGGCAAGCTGCGCGCGATCGCTGTTTCCAGCGCCAAGCGCGTCGCCGCGCTGCCCGATGTGCCGACCTTCGCCGAATCCGGCATTCCCGGGGTGGAAGACGACACCTGGATCGGCATCTTTCTGCCCGCCGGCACGCCGCCGGCGATCGTGCAGAAATTGAACGCGGCGGTGAACCAGGCGCTGCAGAACGCGGATATGCGGGAAAAACTCTCCGCGCTCGCCTTCGAGCCGGTCGGCGGCACGCCGCAGCAGTTCGCGGATTACGTGAAGGCGGAGATCGTGAAGTGGGGCAAGGTCGTTCGCGCCGGCAACATCAAGGCCGAATAGCCTAGATAAAGCGCGCGTTGGGCTTGAGCCCCAGGTAGTGCTGCCCCGCGCTCTGGAAGTGCATCGGGCTCGACTGGATCTGCTGCGAAGCGGCGTGCATGTCGCGCAGGCGCCGCTCGAAGGGGTTGACCTCGAAAATCGCGGTCGCGCCCGCATCGATGTACGCGGTTTCCACGACTTCACGCGCTTCCTGAATCGCGTAAGTGGCCGCGAGGCGCAGCTGGATGCGGTGCTCGAAATTCACTTTGCCGGTCGCCGCGCATTCGGCCCACATCTCGCGCAGGATCTGCAGCACCCAGGCGCGCGCCGATTCCAGGCGCGCTTCGGACTGCGCGACGCGCAGCTGCACCACCGGGTTGTCACGCAGCATGGTGCTGCCGCCCGAGGGCGTCTTCTGGCTCGCTAGCGCGACGAAAGCGTTCTGCGTCGCGCGCGCGATACCGAGTGATACGGCCGCGAAGCCGCACTGGTAGACGCTGGTGGGAGAGAAACGGTACAGCGTGCCTTTTTCGCGCCGCTCGGGCTCTTCATCGGGCTCGATATCTGCTGCCGGCGGCAAGTCGCGCCCGCTCGCGCGCGCGACGATGGCGTGCGCGGCCGGCACGAAGAGATCCGTCACCGAATAAGAGTCGCTGCCCGTGCCGCGCAATCCGACCACGTTCCAGGAATCCGGCTTGATGCTTACCTTGGCGCGCGGAAACAGCATGGTGCGCTCGCTGCCATCCGGCAGCTGGCAGTGGCCGCCCAGCCAGGTCGAATGCCGGTTGCCGCTGCCGAAACCCCAGGTGCCGTTCACTTTCCACCCGCCGTCCGCCGGGACGGCGCGGCAGGGCGCCGACGGAAATCCCCAGGCCAGCACTGCGCGCGCATCGCCGAAGATCTCCTTCGCCGTGGAAGGCTCGAGGTACGCGGCCGCCATCGCGCAGCCGGAACTCTGCGACACGCTCCAGGCGGTGCTGGCGTCGCCCTCGGCGATGGCGCACACCACTTCGAAGAACGTGGCCAGTTCCAATTCCGCACCGTCGAGCGCGCGCGGCAGCATCATGCGGAACAGCTTCGCCGCGTGCAGCGCGTCGACCACGTCAGGCGGCAGGGCCTTGGCCGCCTCGATGCGCGGCGCGGCCTTGTCCAGCACCGGCGTCAGAGCGCGGGCGCGTGCGATCCAATCTTCGTCGGTGGATTTCAAGAGAAGTCCTTCGGCGCAGTCTGGCATAAGATCGCTGCGTTCGCTAAATCCAGAGGGCTCCATGAGTGAAACGCTTCCCCCTATCCGCCGCATCGTCACCGCCGACGACGCGCAAGGCCGCTCGTGCATCGCCGAAGACGCGCCGGCCGCCGCGGTCCGCACCGTAGAAGGACGTCCCGGCTACCGCTCGGTGAACGTCTGGCGCACCGAAGCCGCGCCCGCGCCTGTAGCGGCACCCGACAGCATCGCGGCGCACAAAGGAATCCTGCCGCCGAAGAATGGCGGCTCGATCCTGCGCATCATCGACTTCCCGCCCGAGCCCGCCGATCCCGCCGAGCGCAAGCGCCGCATCGAGGCGACGTTTACGGGAATGTTCAAGGATGCCCAGCACGACAAGCGCGAAGGCGCCCATCCCGGCATGCACCGCACCGACACCGTGGACTACGCACTCCTGTTAGAGGGGGAGATCTGGGCCGTGATGGACGACAATGAAACCCTCATGCGCGCTGGCGACGTTCTAATCCAGCGCGGCACCAACCATGCATGGGCCAACCGGTCTCAGAAAACCGCGCGCATTGCCTTCGTGTTGCTGGACGGAACGCGCTAGGACAGCATTCGGTCCATCAGGAACGCCACGCAGTAGGCTGGAACCAGCGCCAGCGCGAAAATCGAAATGCTTCGCGTCATGCCTTTCGGGATGCCCACTTCTTCTAGATAGCGCTTGATGAAGAAGCTGGCGACGAAATAGACGATTGTCGAAAGGACCAAGCTGGCGATCGACACCTTTACTTGACCGGCAGCAAGCGAAGCAACTGGTGCGGTTCCTTCTCCAGCGTTTCGCGCTTGGCGTGCATCGGGATGTATTCGTTCTTCGCCCAGGCTTCGGTGAACGCCTTGTAATGCTCTGACAGGACGTTGCCGGACTGGCCGCCGGAGTGGATGTAGAGCGACTTCTCCAGGTCGGACAGGTCGTAGATGGCGCGCAGGCTGGCGGCATGGCGGTTGGCGAAGGGCTGGGCTTCGTCGTTCAGGTTGCTGCGTCCGACGTTGACGGTGAAGGCGTCGCCGGGCGAGGGCACGGTGATGTCGAAAATTCTTGCCAGCAGCGGCTGGCGGCCGAAGGGCCGGTGTTCGTGGCGCGCGAGGTGCGCTTCGCCCCAGCGCCATTTGGTCTGATCTGAGCCATAGCGCTTGGCGAGGTCGGCGAGCGCCGCATCCAGCGACAGCGCGAGAACCTCATCGCAGGTTTCGACTGCCGGCGTGCGCACGTCGTCGCACCAGCGCGCGAGGACCGGGTCTCCCGAAAGGACGTTGTTGGTGAACTGCACGCGCATCAGCCAGTTCTGGCGGAAGGCGTCGCCCAGTTCGTCGGCGTAGATCGCGCGCGCGAGTTCGCGCCACCACGCCGAGGCGATCAGCGGTTCGGCGCGATCGATGGTCATCGCGCCGTCCCACTTGGCGAGCAGCGCGAGCGCCTGGCGCGCTTCCTCGCTGCGCGGGCGGGTGGCGAGCAGTTTCGGCAGCAGCTCGCGCATCGCGAGCGAGGTCACGTCGGCCTGGATGCGCGCGAAGGTCTGCGTGGTGTGCTTCGGCGTTGCGTCCAGCAACTGCTGGATGCGGTCGGCGCGGTAGGGCGGCTGCCACTCGGAGCTGATGAAGTACGGGTAGCCGGGCGGCGTGATGCGGTGGTTGGCGGTGACGATGGCGCCGCTGGCCGGGTTGTAGCTGCGCGGCAGCTGCTCGAAGGGGATGCTGCCAGCCCAGTCGTATTTCTCCTGCCAGCCGGGCGCCGGCGCCATGCCCTTCAGGTCGTTGGCGGCCAGGCGCTGCGGCACACGGCCGGCGGCGATGAAGCCGATGTTGCCCTCGACGTCGGCGTAGACGATGTTCTGCTGCGGCGACTGGAAGTCGCGCGCCGCGGCGAGGAAGCCATCCCATTCGCGCGCGCGCGCGAACTTGAGGGTGGCCTGCATGCTGCGGTCGTCCTCGGCGAGCGCGGTCCAGGCGAAGGCGATGACGTGGCCGCGTGGCGCTTCGTCCTGCGCCGTTTTCGAGACATCGGAGATCACCGGGCCGTGGCGCGAGATGCGCACGCGCAGCTTCTCGGTTTCGCCGCCCTTCACCTTGATGGTCTCCTCGATCACCTGGAATGGGCGCGGCCCGCCGGGGGCGAGATAGCCGCCCGAGGCATCGAGCTTCTCGATGTACAAGTCCTGCACGTCCGGGCCGGTGTTGGTGAATCCCCAGGCGATGCGCTCGTTGCGCCCGAGGACTACGCCCGGCACGCCGGGCAGGGTGGAGCCGATGACGTTGAGGCCGGGCACGGAAATCTGCGCGAAGTACCACACCGGCGGCGCGGAGAGGCCGAGGTGCGGATCGTTGGCCAGCAGCGGCTTGCCGCTCTCGCTGCGCGCGCCAGACACCACCCAGTTATTGGAGCCGATGCCGTCATTGTCCGGCGCGAACTGCGCCAGGCGGATCGCGTCGCGCTCCATCGCGCCGTACAGTTCTTTCAGGTCCGCGATCGCCGGCGTCGCTTCGCCGGGATAGGGCGGCAGGAATTCGTGGATGCGCGCCAGCGGCAGCATTTTCGCCAGGCGCATGCGCAGCAGTTCGCTGCGCCAGTTGCCGCCCAGGTCCCAGGCCATCATCTTCACCCAGCCCGCCGAATCGGCCGGCGTCCAGGGTTCGGGTCGCGCGCCGGTCAGCCAGAACTCCGGCGGCAGCACCGGGTTGGAAGCGAGGAAAGCGTTGACCCCGGCGGCATAGGCCTCGAACTGCTGGCGCGTCTCGGCATCGATGGTGCGCAAGTTGGCTTCGGCGGAGCGCCGCACGCCCAGCGTGCGCAGGAAGCGGTCGGTCTCCAGGCCGGCCGCACCGACGATCTCGGAGACGCGCCCGGCGGCGATGCGCCGGCTCATCTCCATCTGCCAGAGGCGGTCCTGCGCATGCACGTAGCCCAGCGCGAAGCTCGCGTCGTCCAGGCTGGCGGCGAAGATGTGCGGAATGCCGTAGCGGTCGCGCAGGATTTCGACCGGCGCGCCGAGTCCAGCCGATCCGGCGAGGCGGATTTCACCCTCGGTGACCGGCAGGGACTGCCGCAAATACAGGTAGGCGCCCGCCAGCAGGGTCGCCAGGAGCGCCGCCAGCCAGGCTGTGAAACGTAAGAATCTGCGCATTCGGGGAAGAATACCTGCGAATCCACCGGGTTGGCCTCGCGGGCCTGAATGCCGCACCGCCGCAAATCTGCTATGGTGGGGTCAATGCTCTACGACATGTACGAGGCGCAGCACCAGTTGCTTGGCCCATGGCGCATCGCCGCGGAGGCCGCCCGTGGCTGGTTCGGGCATCCCTTCAGCCCGTTGAGTTATTCGCCGATCGCGCGCCGGATCACCGCCTCCTCGGACCTTTTCCTGCGCATCACCCAGCGCTATGAAAAGCCGGCCTGGAATATCGACAGCACCACCATCGACGGCAGGCCGGTGGCGGTCGAAGAGGTCACCGCGCTCGACAAGCCTTTTTGCAAGCTGGTGCATTTCCGCCGTTCAGTCAGCGCCAAGCGAAATGACCCGCGCGTGTTGCTGGTGGCGCCGCTGTCGGGCCACCACGCGACGCTGCTGCGCGACACGGTGCGCGCGCTGCTGCCCGACCACGATGTCTGGGTCACCGACTGGGTGGATGCGCGCATGGTGCCGCTGTCCGCTGGCCCGTACCACCTCGCCGACTATGTCGACTACGTGCGCGAATTCATCACGCTGCTCACCGAACCGCGCAATTCAAACCTGAACGTGATCTCGGTATGCCAGCCGACGGTGCCGGTGCTGTGCGCGATCGCGCAGATGGCGCAAGAAAAAATTCCGAATCCCCCCAGGACAATGGTGATGATGGGCGGGCCGATCGACGCGAGGAAGAGCCCGACCGCGGTCAACAATCTGGCGACGCAGAAACCGTATTCCTGGTTCGAGCAGAACGTGATCCAGCGCGTGCCCGACAAGTATCCGGGCTACATGCGGCGCGTCTACCCGGGCTTCCTCCAGCACCTGGGCTTCGTGGCGATGAACCCGGACCGGCACATGAACGCGCACTGGGATTATTTCAATCACCTGCTGCACGGCGAGGGCGATTCGGCCGAGAAGCACCGCGATTTCTACGATGAATACAACGCGGTGCTCGACCTGCCCGCCGAGTATTACCTCGACACCATCAAGTCGGTGTTCCAGGACTTCGCGCTGCCCAAGGGCCGCTTGTTCGTGCGCGACCAGCTGGTGCGGCCGCAGGCGATCCACGACACCGCGCTATTGACGATCGAGGGAGAACTCGACGATATCTCGGGCAACGGCCAGACCGAGGCGGCGCACCTGCTATGCCTCAGCATTCCGCGCGAGAAGCGCGAGCATTTCGTCGCCCCGGGCGCGGGCCACTACGGCATCTTCGCAGGGCGCCGCTGGCGCGAGACGATCTATCCCAAGGTAAAAGACTTCATCAGGAAACACGCCTAGAGTTCGTAAGCGCTTCCTGCTTTCTCCATCACGGTTTTTTCCACCAGCCCACGCGACAGCCGCGGCGCGAAAAACTCGATGAAGTCGTAGGCGTAGCCGCGCAGCCAGGCGCCGCGCTTCACGCCAAGGCGGGTGGTGCTCGATTCGAACAGGTGGCTCGCATCGAGCGCGTGCAGCCCCTTGTCGCGCTTCGGATCGAAGCCCATCTGGGCCATGATGCCGATCCCCAGGCCCAGTTCGACGTAGGTCTTGATTACGTCCGAATCGAGCGCGGTGAGCACGATGTTCGGCGTCAGGCCGCGCTTCTCGAAGGCCTTGTTGATCTGCGAGCGGCCGGCGAAGGCGAAGTCGTAGGTCACCACCGGGTACTGCGCGATCGATTCCAGGGTGAGCGGATGCGCCTTCAGCAAGGGGTGCCCGGGCGGCACCACCACGCAGCGGTTCCACTGGTAGCAGGGCAGGGACACCAGCTCGGGATACTCCGCGATGGATTCGGTGGCGATGGCGAGGTCGGCTTCGCCGGCCACCACCATCTCGCAGATCTGCGTCGGGTTGCCCTGGTGCAGCACGAGGCGCACTTTCGGATATTTCTTCTTGAACGCCGCCACCGCCTTGGGCAGCGCGTAGCGCGCCTGGGTATGGGTGGTGGCGACGGTGAGCGTGCCGAGTTTTTCGTTGGCGAACTCTTCGCCGGCGCGCTTCAGGTTCGCGGCTTCGGAAAGAATGCGCTCGGCGATCGCCAGTACCGCCTTGCCCGGCTCGGTCACCGCGGCGATGCGCTTGCCGTGGCGCACGAAAATCTCCACGCCCAGTTCGTCCTCGAGGCTCTTGATCTGCTTGGAGATGCCGGGCTGCGAAGTGTGCAGCGCTTCGGCGGCGGCCGATACATTCAATCCGCGGCGCGCGATCTCGCAGGCATAGCGTAATTGCTGAAGTTTCATGGGCTTACAGTATACAAAGTGGTTATAAGATACTAACACAATAGTATTTCAAAAGAATAAGGCAAGTCCGTAGCATCGCCCGCCATGGATCACGCCGCCTGGGCCCTGCTTGGCATCACGTTCTTCGCCGCCTTCGTCAACGGCGCGCTCGGCTACGGCTTTTCGTCGCTCACGGTGCCGGTGGCGCTGCTGTTCCACGCCAGCCGGATCCTGAATCCGGCGCTGGTGCTGATCGAAGTGTTCATAAACCTGTACGTGCTGTTCATCAATCGCGGCAGCGTGCGCGCGGTGTGGCAACGGGTGTATCCCATCCTGATCGGCCTGCTGCCGGGCGTGGCGCTCGGCAGCTGCGTGCTGGCCTCGATCCATCCGGGCTGGCTGAAGTTCGCCACTTACGCGCTGCTGCTGCCGCTCATCCTCGTGCAGGCGGCCGGCGTGCGCCGGCCGATTCGCGCGGAAAAGCTGATTGGCGTCCCTTTCGGCGCCGGGCTCGGCTTCCTCTATTCGGTGACGACCATCTCCGGGCCGCCGCTGGCGGTGCTGTTCAACAACCAGGGCCTGGTGAAGCAGGACTTCCGCGCAGGCCTCGCGCTGATCCGCGTCGCGGAATCGCTGCTGACGGCGTTCGCCTATTGGCAGCTCGGACTGTTCGTAACACAGAGTTTCGATTTGGTCTGGCTGATTGTCCCGGGCGTGCTGCTTGGCATTCCGCTTGGCGCCTTCGCCATCCGGCGCCTCGACGCCGAGACCTTCCGCCGCGTCTGCATGAGCTTCGACGTCTGGGTGGTGGGTTTCGGCCTGTCGCGCGTGCTGTCCGACCTCACGCTGGCGCAAGGGGCCCTCGCCTTCGGGCCGATGCTGCTGGCGGGCCTGATCGATGCCTGGCTGCTGGTCGCCTATTTCAAGTCGCGGAACCGGAACGCGGCGTCGCTTCTCGCTCATCGGCTCGGCTGATCGCCATGTATATCTACGACGACATCGATCAGCGGCTGGTGGACGAGCGCGTGGCGCAATTTCGTGACCAGACGCGCCGCTTTCTCGATGGCAAGCTCGACGAAGACGATTTCCGCGCGCTGCGCCTGCGTAACGGCCTGTACGTGCAGCGCTTCGCGCCCATGCTGCGCATTGCAATTCCTTATGGTCTTTTAAGTTCAAGACAATTAAGAAAATTGGCTGACATTGCCCGCAAGTACGACCGCGGCTACGGCCACTTTTCCACGCGGCAGAACCTGCAACTGAACTGGCCGAAGCTGGCCGAGGTGCCGGAGCTGCTGGCCGAGCTGGCGACCGTGCAGATGCATGCCATCCAGACTTCGGGCAACTGCGTGCGCAACATCACTGCCGACCAGTTCGCCGGCGTGGCGAAGGACGAGATTGTCGACTCCTTCGTCTGGTGCGAGCTGATCCGCCAGTGGTCGACGTTCCACCCGGAATTCAACTACCTGCCGCGCAAGTTCAAGATCGCGGTCAACGGCGCGGTCGCCGACCGCGCGGCGACCTTCGTGCATGACATCGGCCTGCATGCGATCCAAAATGCCGAAAAGGAAGTCGGCTTCAGGGTGATCGTCGGCGGCGGCCTCGGGCGCACGCCCATTGTCGGCCACGTCATCAACGAATTCCTGCCGTGGCGGCACCTGCTGACCTATCTCGATGCGATCCTGCGCGTCTACAACCGGCACGGCCGGCGCGACAACATCCACAAGGCGCGCATCAAGATCCTGGTAAAGGAGCGCGGCATCGACAAATTCCGCGAGGAAGTCGATGCCGAGTGGGCTCCCATGAGAGACGGACCGGCAACGGTGACCTGGGCGGAGATTCGCCGCATCGAAGGCCGCTTCACGCGGCCAGCCCATGAAAAGCTGGCCGACGTGGACTACACCGGCTCGAAGACGCCGTTCAACGCCTGGCTGAAGCGCAACGTGCATCCGCACAAGCTGCCCGGTTACGCGGCGGTCAGCCTTTCGTTGAAAAAAACGGGCGTGCCGCCGGGCGACGTGACCTCCGACCAGATGGAGCGCATCGCCGACCTGGCCGACCACTATTCCTTCGGCGAGCTGCGCGTCACGCACGAGCAGAACCTCGTCTTCGCGGACGTTCGCCAGGCGGAGCTGTCCGGGCTGTGGCAGGAACTGCGCGCACTCGGCCTCGCCACGCCGAACATCGGCCTGCTGACCAACATCATTTCCTGCCCGGGCGGCGATTTCTGCTCGCTCGCCAACGCCAAATCGATTCCGGTCGCCGAGGCGATCCAGCGCAGGTTCGACGATCTCGATTACCTGCACGACATCGGCGAATTGGATCTGAACATCTCGGGCTGCATGAACGCCTGCGGCCACCACCATGTCGGCCACATCGGCATTCTCGGCGTCGATAAGAACGGCGAGGAGTGGTACCAGGTGGAAATTGGCGGCAACCAGTGGCCTGCCTCGCTCGGCAAAGTCATCGGCCCCTCCTTTGCGCGGGCCGATGTAACGAACGTCATCGAGCGATTGATCGAAACCTACCTCGAGCTGCGTGACAGCGAGAACGAACGCTTTGTCGACGTGGTGCACCGCGTCGGAGTGGATCCATTCAAGAAGAACGTCTATGCCAACCTTGATCAGAAACCAGCAGATCGTCGACGAGCCCTCGCCGCCTGACTTGGTGGTGCTGGAGCCGACGGACGACCCGCGGGCGCTCGCAGAGCGCCTGCCCGGGCTGAAGCTCATCGCGGTCAACTTCCCGAAGTACAGCGACGGCCGGGGCTACTCCATCGCCCGACTGCTGCGCGAGCGCTACGGCTACAAGGGCGAACTGCGCGCGATCGGCGTGGTGGCGCGCGATCACCTGCAGTTGATGGCGCAGTGCGGCTTCGATTCTTTCCAGCTGCGCGAAGGCGAGGACGTGCAGGACGCGCTTCGCGCGTTTGGCGACTTCAGCGAGTCCTACCAGGCCAACGCCGCGCAGCCGGTGCCGCTGTTCCGCAGGCGCGCCGGGCGATGAGCAGGGAAAGCGACGCACGCGACCTGCTGGCGAGGGTCGCGCGGGACCACGGTCCCGCCGTGCTCGCTTCGAGCCTCTCCGCCGAAGACATGGTGCTCGCCGACCTGATCGGCCGCGAGCGCCTGCCGATCGAAATTTTCATGCTGGACACCGGGCGACTGCATGGCGATACGCTCGACCTCGTCGGCCGCATCGAGCAGCGTTACGGCATCGCCGTGCGCATGTACCGGCCGCGGCCGCAGGCGGTGAACGAGTACATCGTGCGCTTCGGGCGCGACGCGTTTTACGAGAGCGTCGACCTGCGCAAGGAATGCTGCGGCATCCGCAAGGTCGAGCCGCTCAAGCGCGCTTTGACCGGCAAGCGGGCGTGGATTACGGGCATGCGGCGCGAGCAATCGGCGTTGCGCGGTGACATTGCCATCGAGGAATTCGATCAGACCCATGAGTTGATGAAACTCAATCCGCTTGCGGATTGGAGCGAGACCGAAGTCTGGGACTACATCGGAGGCTACGAAGTGCCCTACAACCCGCTCTACGACCAGGGCTACCGCTCGATCGGCTGCGCGCCCTGCACGCGGCCGGTGGTCGCCGGCGAGGATGCGCGCGCCGGGCGCTGGTGGTGGGAGGAGCAGGGCGCGAGTGAATGCGGAATTCATTTTTCGCCCGATGGAAAATTGATCCGGGAGAAAGTACTGTGAAATCCGATCGCAGCCACCTGGACTGGCTCGAATCGGAGGCCATCTACATCCTGCGCGAAGTCGCGGGCGAGGCGGCCAATCCGGTGCTGTTCTTCTCGGGCGGCAAGGACTCCATTGTGCTGCTGCGCCTGGCGGAGAAGGCGTTCCGGCCGGGGCGCTTCCCGTTCCCGCTGATGCACATCGACACCGGGCACAACTTCGACGAGGTGATCGGCTTCCGCGACGCGCGCGCCGCGGAACTGGGCGAACGCCTGATCGTTCGAACGGTGGAGGATTCGATCGCGCGCGGCACGGTACGGCTGCGTTCGGCGGACGAAAGCCGAAATGCGGCGCAATCGGTGACGCTGCTGGAGGCGATCGCCGAATTCGGCTTCGACGCGGCGATCGGCGGCGCGCGGCGCGATGAGGAGAAAGCGCGCGCCAAGGAGCGGGTGTTCTCCTTCCGCGACGAATTCGGACAGTGGGATCCGAAGAACCAGCGCCCCGAACTCTGGGACCTCTACAACGCGCGCGTGCACAAGGGCGAGCATGTGCGGGTGTTCCCGATCTCGAACTGGACGGAGCTTGACATCTGGCAGTACATCGGGCGCGAGAAGCTCGAAGTGCCTTCGATCTACTATGCGCACCGGCGCCAGGTGATGCGAAGGAATGGCTATCTGTTCGCGCCGAAACCGGGTGAGCAAGGCGAGGAGCTGTCGGTCCGCTTCCGTACCGTCGGCGATATCAGCTGCACCTGCCCGGTGGAATCCGACGCGGGGGACGTGCAGGCCATCATTGCCGAGACCGTCTCGTCGACGCTCACGGAACGCGGCGCGACGCGCATGGACGATCAGACCTCGGATGCCTCGATGGAGCGGCGCAAGAAGGAAGGGTATTTCTGATGAGCCTGCTGGGCGAAATAGAACGCAACCACGCCGACCTGGGCGATGGAAGGAACACGCGAGGCGTGTTGCGCTTCATCACCTGCGGCAGCGTGGATGACGGCAAGAGCACGCTGATCGGGCGGCTGCTGCACGACTCCAGGACGATCCTGCAGGACCAGCTGGCCGCGGTGACGCGCGCTTCCTCGAAGCGCGGCTCGGGGGAACTCGACCTTTCGCTGCTGACCGACGGCCTGGAAGCGGAGCGCGAGCAGGGCATCACCATCGACGTCGCCTACCGCTATTTCGCCACCGGCCGGCGCAAGTTCATCATCGCCGACACCCCGGGCCACGAGCAGTACACCCGCAACATGGTGACCGGCGCCTCCACCGCGGATGCGGCGGTGGTCCTGCTGGATGCGACCAAAGGTTTGCTGCCGCAGTCGCGTCGCCACCTGCTGATCGCGCATCTGCTCGGCATCCGCAACGTCATCGTGGCGGTGAACAAGCTGGATCTGGCCGGCTACGGGCGTGAGGTTTACGCCGCATTGCGGGCGTCCTTCGAAAACTTCGCCGCGCCGCTGGAGATTCCAAACCTGCTATTCATTCCAATGTCGGCGCTGCGCGGCGACATGGTGGTCGAGCGCGGCGCGAACCTCGGCTGGTATCAGGGGCCGACGCTGCTGGAAGCACTCGAGGCGATCGATGTCGAATCCACGGACAGCTCGCTGCCGTTCCGCTTCCCGGTGCAGTACGTGGCGCGTGGACAGGTTCGAAGCTACATGGGACGCGTTGCGGCGGGCACGGTGCAGACGGGGGCCGAAGTCATCGTGCTTCCCTCCGGACGGCGTACCAGGGTGAAAGGCATTTCCGTTCTGGGCGACTCGCTCGGCTCCGCGCTGGCGGGCGACTCGGTCGCACTGCAGCTGGAGGACGAGGTGGACGTGTCGCGCGGCGACATGATCGTCGACGCGCACCGCCTGCCGCGTCCCGTGAAGGCTTTCACGGCGAAGTTGTGCTGGCTGGCCAGTGAGCCGCTGGCGCCGCGGGGCCGCTACCTGCTCCGGCACACCACGCGCACGGTGAAAGCTAGGTTCGCCGCGATCAACTATCGTATCGACGTGCAGACGCTGGAACAAAGGCCGCTGGAGGGCGAAGTGCGCATGAACGACATCGTTCACGCGGCGCTTGCCGTGCAGCAGCCGGTATTCGTGGATCCCTATGCGATGGATCGCGCCACTGGCGCCTTCATCCTCATCGACGAGGCGACCAACCAGACTGTGGCCGCGGGAATGATCGAGTGACGGGCACCGTCTATCTGGTAGGCGCGGGCCCCGGCGCAGTCGATCTGCTTACGCTGCGCGCGGCGAAATTTCTTGAGTGCGCCGACATCGTGTTCCACGACGCGCTGGTGCCGCAGGAAATACTGCTGCTGGCTTCAAAGGCAAAGAAAGTCGAAGTCGGCAAGCGCTCCGGCCAGTACTCGACCGCGCAGAACTTCATCAACAAGCAGCTCGCGGACGCCGTTCGCAAGCACAAGGTGGTTGTGCGTCTGAAGGGTGGCGACCCGATGCTGTTCGACCGGGCGCATGAAGAAATTTCCTACCTGAGGAAAAAACGCGTTCGTTTCGAGGTCGTTCCCGGGATCACCGCCGCGCTCGCCGCCAGCGCGGATCTGGGCGTGTCGCTGACCCGACGGGGTTCCGCCCGCTCGGTTGCATTTCTGACGACCAGGACTGCGCCGGGCGAGCGTCCGAACGAATGGATCAAGGCGGCATTGGCCGCTGACACGGCCGTCATCTACATGGGCGCGGGGGAGGCAGATGCGATCGCACAGGCCCTGATCGCGGCGGGGAAGCCGTCGGCCACGCCGGTTGCGCTGGTGGAGAATGCGTCGCTGCCGACCGTGCGCGCGTTTGCCGGAACGCTGGCGCAGTTGCCAACGCTTGCCGCCCGTTGCGGCGGCGGGCCCGTGGCCATCCTGCTGGGCGAGGTGGCGCGCGATTCGGCGATAATCGCCGCGTGGCCCAACGAGCAGTCATCCTCTTCGCCCACGGCGCGCGCAACGCGGACTGGGCGCGCCCGTTCCAGCAGCTCGTAGCAGAGCTCGGCGAGCGCCTGCCCGGCGAGCGCATTGTGCTCGCCTTCCTGGAATTGATGCAGCCGTCGCTGCCGGAGTGCATCGCGTCGCTGCATGGCGAGGGCGTGCGCGGCCTGCGGGTAGTGCCGGTATTTCTCGGCACGGGCGGACATGTCAAGGATGACCTGCCAAGACTAGCGGCGGAGATCCGGGGGCGTTTTCCGGATCTCGACATCACCGTCGAGCCGCCTATCGGCGAGCAACCGGAGGTGATCGCCGCGATAGCGCGAGCTATAGCGCGTTGAACTGATACGGACTGTTCCGCCTCAAGCAATAGAAGTTATCCACCGAGGCGCTCTCGAGCGGCGTATTCGCATCGATTTCCTGCAATCCGCCTTGCGCGTCCTGCACGCAGATCACAAAGCCGAGCTTCTCAAGCGCCCGCCTGAGCTCGGTGCCGGAAGTGCCGAGGCTGGCCAGCCCGAACTCGTTGTCCTCGCAGACCAGCAGTTCGATTCCCGGCGCGGCCAGGCAGCGTGCTCCTCCCCTGAGCACCTGCACTTCGGCGCCCTCCGTGTCGATCTTGACCGCCTTGATCGATTGCACGCCCAGGCCGGAGAGGGCGGTGTCGAGCGTGGCGATCGGCAGCTGGCGCGTTGTCTGCCGCGCTTTGCTTTTCTCGTTGAACGAATGCAGGCCCGGATCCCAAAGCGCGTGGCCGCCGTCGTTATCGAGGTTCTCGAAAAATTTCACCTCGCCGTCGCGATCCCCGGCCGCCGAATTCACGCAAACGACGTGTGCATATCCGTTGAGCGACACATTGTTCCGCAGCGACGCATAGTTCTCGGCGTTCGGCTCAAATGCAACGACGCGGCCGGCCGGTCCGACCAGCGCGGCGGCGATCATCGAGAAGAACCCCACGTGCGCGCCGACGTCGATGAAAGCATCCCCGGGCTTGAGGACACGGGTGAGGAGATTCGTGGTGACCGCTTCGTACACGCCGCCGCCCTGGCAGCAATCGTAAATGAAGCGCTGGGACGGTGCGTTCAGGTCCAGGTCATATTGCACGCGCATGGCGCCGTGGGAAATCTCCATCCGTTGCGGGTCGACGGCGGTGCTGGTGCGCGGTTTGAGCGATATGAATTTGCCGGTTGCCATCTCCCTGTGGGCTTGACGTGAGGCGCTAATCCTTGCGCAACTGAGCCAGCCAGTGTTCCATCTGGCGTCCCGCGGCTTCGCGGCCGCCGAGGCCGAAGGCGAGCGCGAAGGCCACCGCTACCGCGCCCAGCGTGAGGCCGAAGGCGAGATTGACGATGTCGTCGGCGATGCCCATCGCGCGCAGGCCCATCGCGATCACCAGGCCGAGGATCGCCACGCGCGCGAGGCGCGCCAGGCCGCTGCGCTCGCTGGCGCGGCCGATGGCGTTGAAGGCCAGGTTGGCGAGCCAGAAGCCGATCACCAGGATCGAGCCGCCCAGCAGCACCTCGCCGCCGAACTTGATGAACATCGAGACCAGGTCGCGCACCTGGGTGAAGTCGAGCCGGTGCGACGCTTCTACCGTCGCGAACAGCATTGCGAAGAAGAGGGCGAGGCCCCGCACCAGGCCGGAGGGCTTGAGGGTGCCAGAAAATGCGCCGGTGATGCCGAGCTTTTCCGGCAGGGTGTCGAAGCCCATGCCCGACAGCAGCCGCGACAGCAGGTCGGCGGCGAACTTGGCCACGTACCAGGTGACTACCAGGATCAGCGCCGCAGCAACGAGGTTAGGCACCGCCGCGAGCAGCCGCTCCAACATTTCGGTGGCGGGCCGCGATATGGCATCGATCCTGAGCGCATCCAGCGCCGCGATCAGCGTCGGCACGAACACCAGGATGAAGACGATGGTGCCGGCCAGGCGCGACAGCTTCACCGCGTCGGCGAGGCCGATCTGGCTGCCCATCTTGTCGGCTCCGGCGGCCGCCAGCAGGTTGGTCACCAGCCCGCGCAGCACCTTCGCCACCAGCCAGCCGACGAAGCCAATCACCGCCGCGCCGAACACGTTCGGCACCATGTCGAGCAGCTTGCTCATCATGCCCTGTACCGGCTCGAGCAGCCCGCGCAGGTCGAGCGCGCCGAGGATGCTCGGCACGAACAGCAGGATCACCAGCCAGAAGAGCACGTTGGCGACCGTCTTGCCCATCGGCTCCATGCCGGCTTCCCTGGACAGCGTGGCGCCCAGCTTGCTCGCCACCAGCGCCCGGCTCACCACTGCCTGGATCACCGACGCGATCACCCACGCTACCAGCAGCAGCAGCGTCCCCGCGATCAGCCGCGGCGCGTAGCCGATGATCTGCGCCACCAGCTGCGCGAACGGATCGGAAATCCGGTCGAGGTGCAGCGAATTGAAGACCGCCACCACCGTCACCAGGATGATCAGCCAGAACACACCGAGCGCGATTCCGGATTCGACGCTGACTTTCTGGCCGGTGCTCTCTTCGATGCGCGCATCGACCTTCAGCATGCCAAGCAGTCGCCGCGTGGCGGCGCGCAGCATCACCGCCACCAGCCAGCCGACGGTGATGATCGCCAGCGCGAAGAAAATCGCCGGCAGCCGTTCGCCAAGTGTGGTCTGCATCGAGGTTACGAGTGCGGAAAATTCCATGGTTCCCTCCCAGGAAACGTCGAACCGCTAACGCCGCCGGAAGGCGAGCCAGAGCGCGTACAGCGCAATGGCCGCGAACCAGGCAAGCGACCACTCGGCAATGGAAAGCCCGAGGAACTTCCAGTTTACCTCCGCGCACTGTCCCGAGCCCATGAACAGCTTCTGGAGCGTGCGCGACAGCGGGAAGTTCTCCATCATGAAAAACAGGTCCGGACCGCAGGCAGGTACCTGATCTGCCGGAAGATGCTGCAGCCACACCTGCCGCGCCGCGACGCCGAAGCCGCCGAGTGCGAAGCCGGTTGCGGCGGTGCAGTAAATAAATTTTCCGGTCCGGCCGGGAAAATGCAGCGCAGCAACGGCGAAAACCACAAGAATCCCGTAGTAGAAGCCGCGCTGCACGAGGCACAGCGGACAGGGATCCTGGTGGTCGAAATACTGCAGGTAGTAGCCGAAGGCGAGCAGGCCGGCGCAGGCAAGCGCCGGTGCGGCATACAGCAGGCGATTCATGAATGTTCCTTATTTTCCTTTGAGCCGGGGAAGGTCTTCCGGCGTTTCGATTTCCATCCGCAGCAACTGCGCGGCGACATTCTTACCGAGATTATCCATGCGCAAGCTGCGCGCGGCGCCGCCCTGCAACGCGCCGTTCAGCACAATTTTCAGCGCGAGGATGTTGTCCAGCGGCCAAAGCTCCACCGGGCCGGTGTTAAAGCCGGCGAAATGCGCCGCCAACCGCTCCTTCGTTACTTCGCGCTTGAGCACCTGGTAGGTGGGAGCATCGAAGGCGAAAAGCCCGATATCTGCCCGATCGGCCTTGTCTCCGGAACGTGCATGAGCAATTTTCCAAAGGGCGGTTTTCATTCAGATATTTTCGACTTCAATTTTTATGTTTTTTTCCACAAGTTCCCTGGAAACCAAAGTCGGCCAAATTCCCAATAGTTCCTTTGCCGGTTGTATGCCCTTCATGCTGCCAACATACGGCGGACCGGAGAGCCCCAGCCACGGGAACAGTCGCCCGAAGGCATCGGCCACTTTCCGGTCCCGTGTGCGGATTGTCATGCGCAGGAAACATTCGTTCAGCTGGTCGCGGTAGGCCGGGTCGGCGTTGGCGCCCAGCAGCGAGTTGTAGCCGATGTATTCGACATTGCTGTCTTCCACCGCCCAGCCGCGCTCTTTCACCAGCGTAGCGATGATCTGCGCGCTCTTCTCGCACTTGGCATAGGCCTCAGGCCAGGCGAAACCGATCATGCCGGTGCCCATCCAGCCGTCCTGGTAGCCGGCAACCACTTTCAGCGTCTTCGGCCGCGCCGCACCCGAGGCGCCGGTGATGCGCACCCGGTCGTTGCCCTGGTCCTCGAACTTGAGCGTGCCCATGTCGAGCACCACATCGGGGGAGTAGTAGGCGTGAGGGTTGTGTACTTCGTACAGCAGCTGCTGGCGGATGGTGTCGAACGAGACCAGCCCGCCCGTGCCGGGGGGCTTGGTAAACATCGCGCTGCCATCCTCCGATACTTCCGCGATCGGGTAGCCGAGGTGCGCGTAGTCCGGCACCTTGGCCCATTCGCCCGAGGAGCCGAAATTGCCGCCCGAGCCCTGGCCCGAGCATTCCAGCAGGTGGCCGAGCGTGAGGCCGGCCGCCATGCGATCCCAATCGTCCCATTTCCAGCCGAACTCGTGGGCGAGCGGTCCCAGCGTGAGTGCCGCGTCAGCGACGCGCCCGGTCAGCACGATGTCGGCACCCTGCGCGAGCGCCTCGGCGATCGGCTGCGCGCCCAGGTAGGCGTTGGCGAACAGCATCCGCTCGCGCACGCCGCCGATGTCGGCGCCGGTGTCCATATGCGCCAGCGCTTCGCCCGCACCGCGCAGCTCATCGATGCGCTCCAGCAACGAATCGCCAGTCACGGTGGCGATCTTCGCCTTGAAGCCCTTGGCGCGAAATGTCCTGGCAATCGCTTCGCGCGCCCCGTGCGGGTTCAGGCCGCCCGCGTTCAGCACGAACTTGACCCCGTGCTTTGCCGCCAGCGGCCAGAGCTCGGCGAGCATTGGCACGCCGTCGCGGGCATAACCTGCGGAAGGATCTTTCTGCCGATCCTTTTGCAGGATCGCCAGCGTGAGTTCGGAAAGATGGTCGGAGGCGATGTACTGCACGCCGCCGCGCTCGATCGAGGCGCGCACCGGTTGCCACGAATCGCCGTAGAAACCCAGACCGGCGCCGACGCGAATGGTTTTCATCGCGGGCTAGTCTACAATTCTTTCCAGGAGGAGTTCCGCTGAATCAGGTGTTGCAACTGCTGCTCGCCGGCGTGGCGCAGGGCTGCGTCTACGCGCTGGTCGCGCTCGGCTTCGTGCTGATTTACAAGGCGACCGAGACGGTGAACTTCGCCCAGGGCGACCTGATGATGCTGGGCGGCTTCTTCGCGCTGACCGCCAGCGTGATGCTGGGCTGGCCCTACTGGGCGACGATCCTGTTCGCGGTGGCGGCGATGGCCGCGGTCGGGATGCTGATCGAGCGCGTGGTGCTCCGCCCGGTGCTCGGCCAGCCGGCCTTCACGGTGGTGATGATCACCATCGGCGTTGGCTACGTGCTGCGCGGGGTGGTGACCATGATTCCCGGCTGGGGCACCGACACCTATACTTTCCCGACGCCGTTCGCCGACGGCACCTTCAAGTTCGGCGAGGTGATCTTCGCCGAGCAGCAGGTGGCGGTGATCGTCATGACCGCTGCGCTGGTGGCGGTGCTGTATGTGTTCTTCCGCTACTCCAAGCTCGGCGTGGCGATGCAGGCGACCTCGCAGAACCAGCTCGCCGCCGCCTATATGGGCATCCCGGTACGGCGCGTGAACATGATGATCTGGGGCCTGTCCGCCGGCGTCGCCGCGTTTGCCGGCATCCTGCTGGCGCCGGCGACCTTCGTGCATTCCAACATGGGTTTCATCGGCCTGAAGGCGTTTCCGGCCGCGGTGGTCGGCGGCTTCGGCAGCGTGCCGGGCGCGATCGTCGGCGGCCTGATCATCGGCCTGGTGGAGGCCTTCGCCGGCCGCTACATGCCCGAAGGCTTCAAGGACATCGCCGCCTACGTGGTGGTGCTGGCGGTGCTGATGATCAAGCCTTCAGGCATCTTCGGCGAGACGGCCAGGAAAAAGGTTTGAATTGAGATTCCTTTTCAAAACCGGCTACGCGCAGGACCTGCGCCTCTTCAAGCACGGTGGCCAGGTGTTCTGGTACGGGCTGCTGATGGTGCTTTTGCTGGCCGCGCCTTACGCGATCGGCGAGTACCTGACTTCCCAACTTCAGTTCATCTGCATCTATTCCATCGTCGGCCTGGGGCTGATGCTGCTGGTGGGCTTCACCGGGCAGATCTCGCTGGGCCACGCCGCGTTCCTCGCCATCGGCGCCTATACCGAGGCGCTCATGCAGGCGCGTGGCGTGCCGTTCTTCGTCTCGCTGCCCTGCGCGGCGCTGCTGTCGGCGGCGATGGGCTGGGTGCTTGGCCTGCCGGCGCTGCGCCTGAAGGGCATCTACCTGGCCATCGCCACGCTCGCCTTCAACGTGATCGTCGAAGAGATACTGGCGCGCTGGGAAAGCCTGACCAACGGCAACTCGGGTCTCAACCTGAAGCCGATCGAACTGTTCGGAATGAAGCTGGACGGCGACGCGGGCTTCTACTACCTCTGCCTCGGCCTCGCGATGCTGTCGATCCTGGCGGTGCTGAACCTGCTGCGCTCGCCGACCGGGCGCGCGTTCGTGGCGATCCGCGATTCCGAAATATCGGCCTCCTGCATGGGCGTCAACCTTGCCAACTACAAGACCATGTCCTTCGCGCTGTCGGCGGCGCTGGCCGGCATCGCCGGTGCGCTCTACGCGCACAAGGTCACCTTCATCTCGCCCGAGCAGTTCACGCTTCTCCAGTCGATCGAGCTGGTGACGATCGTGATCCTGGGCGGCGTCGGCTTCGTGCATGGCGCGGTGCTGGGCGCCGCGTTCCTGATCGTGCTGCCGCAGCTGATCTCTCTCGCCAAGGACTACCTGCCCGCCGACGTCGCCGGCACCGGCCTGCAGTCGGTGGTGTTCGGCCTGGTGCTGATCGTGATCATCATCTTCGAGCCGCTCGGCCTGTACGGCCGCTGGCTCAAGCTGCGCACCTGGTTCGAACTGTTCCCGTTCTACCGACGCGGCATGTTCCGCCGCCAGAAGAGCTACATGAAATCGGAGAGGCTCAGATGAGTTTCTTCCAGGTAAAAGATCTGGGCATCCGCTTCGGCGGCGTGGTGGCCGTGGACAGGGTGAGCTTCGAGGTGAAGCGCGGCGAGTGCTACACCATCATCGGGCCCAATGGCGCCGGCAAGACCACCATCTTCAACCTGATCGGACTGCTCTATCCGGCGACATCGGGGAAGATTTTCTTCCAGGACAAAGAGCTGACCGGCCTGTCGCCGCACCAGGTGGCGGACCTCGGCATCGCACGCACCTTTCAGAACATCGAGCTGTTCGAGCACGCCACCGTGCTGCAGAACCTGCTCATCGGCCGCCACCGCCATCGCCGCACGGCGCTGTGGCAGGAGCTGCTGTTCACGCCCGCGGTACGGCGCGCCGAACTCGCGCAGCGCGAGGCGGTGGAGAAAGTGATCGATTTCCTCGATCTCGCCAAATACCGCGACAGCCTGGTTGCCGGCCTGCCGTACGGCGTGCGCAAGGTGGTGGAACTCGGGCGCGCGCTCGCCACCGAGCCCAGGCTGCTGTTGCTCGACGAGCCGTCCTCCGGCCTCAACCCGGAGGAGACCGACGACATGGCCTTCTGGATCGAGGACATCAAGCGCCAGCTCGGAGTGACGGTGCTGATGGTCGAGCACGACATGAACCTGGTGTCGCGGGTTTCCGACCGGGTGCTGGCGCTCAACATGGGAACGGTGATCGCCGAGGGCACGCCCGCCGAGGTACAGGCGAATCCTGCGGTGATCGAGGCCTATCTGGGTAAGGCCGCATGAATATTCTCGAGCTAGCCAATGTGGAAGCGAGCTATGGTCCCGTGCGGGCCTTGCGAGGCGTGACGCTTGCTGTTCCCAAAGGGAAGATCGTAACGGTGCTGGGCGCCAACGGCGCGGGCAAGTCCACCATCCTCAAAACCATCTCGGGGATCATCGACCCGAACAAGGGCCAGATCCGCTTTGCCGGCGAGGAAATCCAGCGGCGCGATCCGGCCTGGATCGTGCGCCGCGGCATCGGCCACGTGCCCGAAGGGCGGGAAGTCTTCCCGCTGCTGACGGTGGACGAGAATCTGCGCATGGGCGCCTATACGCGCGGCGACGCCGCCGGCATCGCGCAGGACCTGGAGATGGTCTACGCCTATTTCCCGATCCTGAAAGAACGCTTCCGGCAGGAGGCCGGCTTGCTCTCAGGCGGGCAGCAGCAGATGCTGGCGATCAGCCGCGCGCTGCTGTCGCGCCCGAAACTGATGTTGATGGATGAGCCGAGCCTGGGCCTGTCGCCGCTGCTGACGCGGGAGATATTCCGCATCATCGGCCTGATCAACCGGCAGCAAGGGATGACGATCCTGCTGGTGGAACAGAACGCCAACATGGCGCTGGAAGTGGCCGACTACGGCTACGTGCTTGAAGTCGGCCGCATCGTGATGGAAGATACCTGCAAGCGCCTCCTGGAGAAGGAGGACGTGCAGGAGTTCTACCTGGGCATGAAGGCGCAGGGTGTGAGAGGGCAGCGTCGATGGAAAAAGAAAAAACAGTGGCGATAGATACAGTTCCAAAAATGTTCTGGAACGGCGTGAAGACGCGCGGGCCGAAGACCATCTTCCGCCAGAAGAACCTCGGTATCTGGCAGGCGGTGACCTGGACCGAACTCGGCCGCATCGCGCGCGAGATCGGCATGGGACTCGTCTCGCTGGGCTACGAACCCGGCGAAGTGGTGTCGATCCTCTCCAACACCAACAAGGAATGGATGTGCGTCGACCTTGGCGCGCTTGGCGCCGCCGGCGTGGTGAACGGCATCTATCCGACCGATGCGGCTTCGCAGGTCGAGTATCTGCTCACCGACTCCGCCTCGGTGTACGCCTTCGTCGAAGACGACGAGCAACTCGACAAGCTGCTCGAAGTCCGCGCGCGAGCGCCGAAGTTGCGCAAGATCGTCGTCTTCGACATGGAAGGCCTGCACGATCTCAGCGACCCGCAGGTGCTGAGCCTCGAGTCCCTGCGCGCGCTGGGGCGCGAGTACGATGCGGCGCACCCGGGCGAATGGGAGCGCCGCATCGGCCTGCGCAAGGCGGAAGACCTGGCGATCCTGGTCTATACCTCGGGCACCACGGGCAAGCCCAAGGGCGCGATGATTTCGCACGCCAACATCGTGCTGACTTGCGAGGGCTACCAGGCCGGCTTCCCACAGGATGAGAACGACGAGCGGATGGCGTTCCTGCCGCTCTGCCACATCGCCGAGCGCGTCGGCGGCGAATATCACGCGCTCTATTCAGGCGCGGTGCTGAATTTCGTGGAAAACCCGGACACGGTGCCGGAGAACGTGCGCGAAATCTCGCCCACCGTATTCACCGCGGTGCCGCGCGTCTGGGAGAAGTTCTACTCCGGCGTGCTGATCGGCCTGAAGGAAGCCGGCCCGCTGCAGCAATGGGCCTACAAGGCGGCGATCGGCATCGGCTACCGGCAGGCGCTGTTGCGCGAGGAGCGCAAGCCGGTTTCGCCGGGGCTGCAGGCCGCGTTCTGGTTGGCGCGGCTGCTGGTCCTGAACAACGTGCGCAAGCTGATCGGCGTGCATCGGGCGAAATTCCTGGTCACCGGCGCCGCGCCGATTTCGCCGGACCTGGTGCGCTGGTACATGGCGCTCGGCCTGGAGATGGTCGAAGTCTGGGGCCAGACCGAATCCTGCGGCGCGGTGACCTCGAACCTCGGCGGCGCGGTGAAGCCGGGCTCGATCGGGCCGAAGATGTCGCATGCCGAGGTGAAGATATCGCCCGAGGGCGAGTTGCTGGTGCGCGGCGGGACGGTGTTCATGGGCTACCTGAACCAGCCCGAGAAGACCGCGGAGACGCTGAAGGACGGCTGGCTGCATACCGGCGACGTCGGCAAGGTGGACGCCGAGGGCTACTTCTACATCACCGACCGCATGAAGGACATCATCATCACCGCGGGCGGCAAGAACATCACGCCCTCGGAGTTCGAGAACCAGCTCAAGTTCTCGCCCTACATCACCGACGCGGTATTGATCGGCGAGAAGCGGCCCTACCTGACTTCGCTGATCATGATCGACCACGAGAACGTGGAGAAATTCGCGCAGGACAACGCCATTCCGTTCTCCAACTACATGAGCCTGTGCCGGCGCCCGGAGGTGCAGGAGCTGATCCAGTCCGAGATCGACCGCGTAAACAAAGCCTTCGCGCGCGTCGAGCAGGTGAAGAAATTCCGCCTGATCGAGCAAAAGCTCGGCGCGGAGGATGAAGAGCTCACGCCGACCATGAAGCTCAAGCGCAAGCTGGTGAACGAGAAGTACAAGGCGCTCATCGATTCCATGTACGTCAAGGAAGCGGCCTAGCCATTGCCGGAGTGATACAGTAATAAACAAGGAGGAGGAAAAATGAAGCTCAAACTGGGTTTGTTTGCAATGTTGTTTGCCGGGTCTGCGCTCGCGCAGACGCAGGGCGTATCGAAGAACGAGATCGTCATCGGCAGCATGCAGGATCTGTCCGGCCCGATCGTCGCGTTCTCCAAGCAACTCGTGCACGGCATGAACATGCGCGTCGATGAGATCAACGCGCAGGGCGGCATCGACGGCCGCAAGATCAAGCTCATCGTCGAGGACCACGGCTACGATCCGAAAAAAGCCGTGCTGGCGACGCAGAAGCTGGTGCAGAAGGACAAGATCTTCGCGATGGTCGGCACCATCGGCTCGGCCACCTCGATGGCCTCGATGCCGATCCTGTTCGACAAGAACGTGCCGCACCTGTTCCCGCTCGCAGCGGCGCGCGAAATGTACGAGCCGCTGCACAAGCTCAAGTACTCCTTTGCCGCCACCTACTACGACCAGGCGCGCGCCGGCGTGAAGTACATCGTCAAGCAGAAGGGCTACAAGAAAGTCTGCACGCTGTACCAGGACGATGACTTCGGCGTCGAAGTGATGCGCGGCGCGGAGGCCGGCCTGAAGGAGATCAATCAGGTGCTCGCCGAGAAGACCACGTACAAGCGCGGCGCGACCGATTTCTCTTCCCAGGTGGCGAGGATGAAGGATGCCGGCTGCGACTTCGTCGTGATGGGCACCATCATCCGCGAGACGCTGGGCACCATCGGCACCGCGCGCAAGCTCGGCTGGAACGTCGAATTCATGGGCACCTCGGCGTCCTACACCGAACTGATCCACAAGCTCGGCGGCCCGCTGGCGAACGGCTACTACTCGACCAACACTGTGAACATGCCGTACCTGGACGACGCCTCGAAGAATGTGCGCGAGTGGGCCAACCGCTACAAGGAGAAGACCAAGGAAGATCCGGGCGTGTTCTCGGTGTACGGCTATGAAGTGATCGAGCTGTTCATCCAGATCGCGACCAAGACCGGTCCGAACCTGACCACCGACAACTTCATCAAGACGCTGGACAAGTTCACCGCGCCGCGCGACATGTTCGGCGCCGACGCGTTCAGCTTCACGCCGACCAAGCACCTCGGCTCCAATCGCGCGCGTCTTTCGCAGATCGTCAACGGCAAATGGACCTCGGTCAGCGACTTCATCACGGACTGATAAACGGCATCAGGGCAACATTTCAGCAACGGCGCCTCGCGGCGCCGTTTTTCTTTCAGCATGTACGGGGAGCCAACCATGGAAAAGAAAATCGCCGCCGCCGCACTCCTGCTTGCCGCCGGCCAGGCCTGGGCGCAGATGCCCGCCGACATCGCGGCAAAGCTGAAGGCGATCGGCCCGGTGCTGAATCCGCCGATGATCCAGGCGACCTTCGATATCTACATTCCCAAGGTGCCGAAGGCATCGCCGGGCGTGAGCTCGGTGGAGGACATCGCCTACGGGCCGGACGACCGGCACCGCCTCGACGTGTTCGCGCCGGCGGCGCGGCCCGGCCGTGCGATGCCGGTGGTGCTGTTCGTGCCGGGCGGCGGCTACGTCGCCGGCGCCAAAAACCGCGAGGGCGTGCCGTTCTACCAGAACGTCGGCGTGTTCTTCGCTAAAAACGGCGTGATCGGCGTGACGATGAATTACCGGCTCGCGCCCAAGGCGCCCTGGCCCGCGGGCGGCGAGGACGTGGCCGCGGCGCTGCGCTGGGTGACGAACCACATCGCCGAGTTCGGCGGCGATCCGGGGCGCATTTTCCTGTTCGGCCAGTCGGCGGGCGGCACTCACGTGGCGCACTATGTGTTCGACGAACGCCTGCAGCCTGCAGACGGTGGGGACGGCGTGGCCGGCGCCATCCTGCAGTCGCCGGTACTCGATCCCGCGGGCGCGCCGCCGGGGCCGAACATCGAAGCCTATTTCGGCCCGCGCGCGGAATGGGCCGGCAAGTCGCTGCTGACCAAGCTCGATGGCAGGAAGATCCCGGTGTTCCTTGTCTACGCGGAGCTGGATCCGGCGCCGTTCCGCGACCAGGCCGCGCTGCTGAGCGAAGGGCTGGCGAAGCGCGATGGCGGCGCCAAACCGCCCACGCTCGACCTGCCCGGGCACAACCACATCAGCGAAATCGCGCACCTCGGCTCATCTGACGACACCACCTTCGGCCAGGCGCTGCTCGAGTTTGTCAGAACCGGAAAATGACGGCATTTTTTCAGCCGACCACGTAGGCGGCGCCGCCGGTGGCGATCAGCTCGCCCGCGTCGTTGTGCAACTCCATGTGCGTGACCGCGATGCGCTTGCCCTTGCGTACGATGCGCGCCGTGGCAATGAAATATTTGCCGCGGCCCGGGCGCAAGTAGTCCACGCGCAGGTCGATGGTGCCCATGTTGGGGAAGGCGGTGGGGATGCCGGTCATCTCCGCCGCGAGCGAGAGCATGATCGCGAAGCCGCCGGCAACGTCCAGAGTCGCCGAGATCACGCCGCCGTGCAGGATCTGGCGTGCCGGGTTGCCGACCAGCTCGGGCCGCATCTCGAAGCGCAGCTTGGGCGCCTCCGCGTCGAAGGACTCCACCTTGAGGCCGAGAAGCTTGTTGAAGGCGATGTGCTCCTCCATCACCTTCCGCATCAGCGCCTGCAGGGCTTTCGCTTTCAGGTTCATGGCTCCCATCCGAGCTGGCGCGCGGCCAGGTCTTTCATGATTTCGGTGCTGCCGCCGCCGATCTGCATCACCTTCGCCTCGCGGTAGATGCGCTCGGCGCGCGTGCCGCGCACGAAGCCGGCGCCGCCGAGCGTCTGCACCGCGGCATCCGCGCAGAACTGCATCGCGTCGGTGGCGACGTTCTTCAGGATCGCCAGCTGCGCGATGTGCGCCGCCTCGCGCGGCGCCTGCGTGAGTTTCCATGCGGTGTCATAGAGCAGCGCGCGCGCCGCGTGCACCCGCGCCTGCATGTCCACCAGCTTGTGGCGGATCGCCTGGTGGCCGATCAGCGCCTGGCCGAAGG
This sequence comes from Betaproteobacteria bacterium, assembly GCA_025356085.1. Taxonomy (GTDB): domain Bacteria; phylum Pseudomonadota; class Gammaproteobacteria; order Burkholderiales; family SG8-39; genus RBG-16-66-20. The sequence goes on along the minus strand of JANXUV010000179.1, from coordinate 3,538 downwards.
TTGTGCGGCTCCGCGCCCAGTCGAGCGCGTCATCGAGGCAGGTCTGCGCATAACCGACCGCGCCGGCGGCCATGCCGAGGCGCTCGGAATTGAAGTTGCGCATGATGGCGCGGAAGCCCGCGTTCTCCTCGCCGATCAGGTTGGCGGCGGGCACGCGCACGTTGTCGAAATGCAGGCTCGCGGTGTCGGAGCACCACCAGCCCATCTTTTTCAGCTCCGCGCGCGTGAAGCCGGGCCGGTCGCGCTCGATCAGCAGCAGCAATACGCCCGCCGCGCCCGGTCCTCCCGTGCGCACGGCGACGGTGTAATAGTCGGCTCGCATGCCCGACGTGATGAAGGTTTTCTCGCCGTTGACGATGTATTCGCCTTTGTCTTTTTTCGCGGAAGTTCTCAGGCTGGCCACGTCCGACCCGCCGCTCGGTTCCGTGATCGCGAGCGCGGAGATCTTCTCGCCCGCGAGGATCGCCGGCAGCACGCGGCGCTTCAGTTCCTCGCTGCCGACCGCGGCGATCGGCGGCGCGCCGATGGTGTGGGAAAACAGGCTGGCCGACAGGCCGCCGGTACCGGCGCGGGCGAATTCCTCGGCGCTGACGATGTGGAAGAAGTAATCCGCCACCGGCGTTTCGCTGGTCCTTTCGGTGCCGCCGTATTCCTCGGGGAAACCCAGGCCCAGCAGGCCGGCCGATGCAGCCTTCTTGTAGAGCTCGCGCGGAAACTCGCCCGCTTCATCCCAGGCAGTGGCGTGCGGGAAGATTTCCCGCTCGACGAAACGGCGCACCGTGTCGCGGTAGGCCTCGTGTTCCTCCGTGATCGCCGGATGCGCTTTCACGCGGGATCGAATTCCACGAGCAGATTTCCTGGCGCAACCTGCGCGCCGGCCTTTACGTGAATGGCTTTTACCTTCAATGGAAACGGAAAATCCAATCCATGCTCCATTTTCATCGCTTCCAGTACCACGAGTGCCTTGCCTGCCGCAAGCGTCTCTCCGACTTTGGCGTTTACCGCGACCACGCGGCCGTTCATCGGCGCCAGCAGCCTGCCGTCGCTGGTTTCCTTTTGCCGCATCGGATCGCGAGCGTTGCGCTGGAAGAAGCGCTCGCTGCCGCGCGAGCGGTGCGCCGGGTTGTTGCTCCAGCCGCTCCATTCGCCGAAATCGCCGGTCGGGAACGTGAAATGCGAAAGAAAACCCGTCGTCGCCTCTCCGTTCGCGAAGCTTCTGTCGCGCAAAACGGCAGCCAGAAACGCCTTGTTGGTCGGTATGCCGAGCGCCACAGTTTCATCCAGCGCCGCCGCCAGCTTCACTCGCGCCTCGTCCCGCGTGGGCGCGTGGGCGATCAGCTTGGCGATCATCGAATCGTAGAAGGGCGGGATGGCGATGCCGGTCTCGAGCGCGTGGTCCACGCGTACCGCCGCGGAGGGCTGCCATTGCACGAGCGTTCCCGCCTGCGGCAGGAAGTTCTGCTCCGGGTCTTCAGCGCAAAGCCGCACTTCGATTGCGTGGCCCGACAGGCGGACATCCGCCTGCTTTGCCGGCAGCGGCTCGCCGGCGGCGACACGCAGTTGCCACTCGACGAGGTCGAATCCGCTGAGCGCCTCGGTGACCGGGTGCTCGACCTGCAGGCGCGCGTTCATTTCCATGAACCAGAACTTGCCGTCCTCGAGCAGGAACTCCACCGTGCCGGCGCCCACGTAGCCCACGGCGCGCGCCGCAGCGATGGCTGCGGCACCCATCTCGGCCCGCAGCTTTGCGTTCACCGCGGGAGAGGGGGATTCCTCGACCAGCTTCTGGTGGCGGCGTTGTACCGAGCAGTCGCGCTCGCCGAGGTGCACGAAATTGCCCTTGCTGTCGGCGAAGATCTGAATTTCGACGTGATGCGGATTGAGGAGCGCCTTCTCCAGCAGGACTCTTGAGTCCCCGAAAGAATGCTGGGCTTCCGACTGTGCCGTTTTCAGTGCGTCCGGAAATTCATTTTGTGAAAAAACAATGCGAATCCCGCGGCCGCCTCCGCCCGCCAGCGCCTTGATCATCACCGGGAACTCAGGATTCTTGTCGTAAGTGGGCAGCACCGGCACGCCGGCCTTCGCCGCAATGGCTTTGGCATTCGCCTTGTCGCCCATCGCCTTGATCGCCGCGGGCGGAGGGCCGATCCAGGCGCGCCCCGATTTCAGCACTGCTTCCGCGAATTCCGCATTCTCGGAAAGAAAGCCATAGCCAGGATGAATGGCGTCTCCTTCCGCCTGGAGAATGGCCTTGATATTCAGATAGGACTCTTTCGGCGACGAACCGCCAATGTGCACCGCCGAGTCCGCGGCGCGCACGTGCGGCGCATCGCGGTCGGCGTCCGAATACACGGCGACCGTGCGCAGCCCCATGCGCTTTGCCGTGCGCATGACCCGAAGAGCGATTTCTCCCCGGTTGGCAACCAGCAGCGATCGGAATTTCACGTGAGGGTTTCTACGAGCGGGTTCCTACTTTTTCGGCAGGATGTGCATGTACTTGCAGATGATGCCGAGCATCACCTCGTCGGCGCCGCCGCCAATCGACCCGAGGCGCCCGTCGCGGTAGGCGCGCGACACCGGGTTATCCCAGGTGTAGCCCATGCCGCCCCAGTACTGCAGGCAGGAATCGGAAACTTCGCGCCTCAGGCGGCCGCACTTGAGCTTGGCCATGGAGGCGAGTTCGGTGACGTCTTCGCCGGCGACGTACATCTCGCAGGCGCGGTAGGTGAGGGCGCGCAGCGCCTCGATCTCGGTCTTCAGCTCGGCGAGGCGGTAATGCACATACTGGAAATCGAGCACCGTCTGGCCGAACATCTTGCGCTCGCGGATGTACTCGATGGTGTCGTTAAGGGTGCGGATCAGCCCCTGCACCGAGCTCGCCGCCGCCCACAGGCGCTCTTCCTGGAACTGCTGCATCTGGTAGGTGAAGCCCGCGCCTTCTTCGCCGATGCGGTAGCGCTGCGGCACGCGCACGTCGTCGAAGTGGATCAGCCCGGTATCGGAGGACATCATGCCGATCTTGCGGATTTTCTTGGCGACGCTGACGCCCTTGGTTTTCATCGGCACGATGATCAGGGTCTTGTTCTTGTGCGCCGAGCCCTCCGACGTGTTCGCCAGCAGGCACATGAAGTCGGCCTGCAGGCTGTTGGTGATCCACATCTTCGCGCCGTTGATGACGTAGTCGCCGCCGTCTTTCTTCGCGGTGGTCTTGATCGAGGCCACGTCCGAGCCCGCGCCCGGTTCCGAGACGCCGATGCAGGCCACGTAGTCGCCGGCGATGGCCGGCGCGAGGAACTCTTTGCGCAACTCATCTGAGCCGAAACGCGCCAGCGCCGGCGTCGCCATATCGGTCTGCACGCCGATCGCCATCGGCACGCCGCCGCAGCGGATCTGGCCGAGCGTCTCGGCGAACACCATCGAGTAGCTGTAGTCGAGCGCCGCGCCGCCGTAGGCCTCTGGCTTGGTGAGTCCCAGCATGCCCATGTTGCCGAGTTTCTTGAACACCTCATGGGCCGGGAAGATTTCGGCGGCCTCCCAT
>JANXUV010000110.1 GCA_025356085.1 Betaproteobacteria bacterium | reverse complement strand
AGCACTAACGCCGCTGACACGGTGAGCGGCGCGAACCAGACCTACAACATGACGGCGCTGGATACCGGCAACAACGGCACGATCAGCTGGACGTCGATCGAGAACCTGGCTGACAGCGCGGCGGGCAACTTCAAGTTCGGCAATACCGCCAACTTGCTGACCGGCGGCATTACATCCGCCGCAAACGGCACGCTGGACTACAGCGGCCGCGCCACGACGCTGACCTTCGACGTCAACGGCAACGCCAACAACGGCTCCATCACAAGCAATGGTCTCGGAACTGGATTCTTGGGCATCAGCAGCGTGACTGGCAGCAGCAACGCGAACGACACGATCACCGGCGCCAGCGCCACCTGGGCGCTCGGCGGCGCGAATCTGGGCACCGTCAATAATGGCGTGCGCGCATTCAGCTGGGCTTCGTTCGAGAACCTGACCGACACCGGTAACGCATCGATCTCGGGTAACGGCAGCGTGGCTAACAATATTGCCGTGACGGGGAACGCCGCATTGAGCGGGTCGCTCGCCGCCGGCGGAAACCTGACGATAGGCGGAGGCGCGGCCCTGAGCGGACTCATTTCCAGCGGTGGCGCTCTGTCGGTCGCCGGGACTACCGCAATGACCAACGCCCAGATCACGAGTGGAGGCTCGCAGACCTACACGGGCGCCGTAACGGCGGCCGGCGCGACGAACTACGTGCAATCGGTGGCCGGCGCAATCAGCTTCGGCAGCTCCATCACGGGGGGCACGAATTTCCAGATCGGCACCGGCGGCACGGTGACGCTGGGCGGCCCGGTGAGCGGCATGACGAACTTCTCGGTGGCCGGCACGATACCGACCGGCGCCGAGCCGAACCCGTTCGTCGATCTGACCAATATTCCGAAGGCGGGCGCCATCATCAGTTCGCAGAACATCACGAGCGCGACTTCTACGACCGGCACGATCACCCTCAGCGCGGCGAACCTTTCCGGGCTGACTGGAGGGACCTACACCACGGGTCTGCTGCGCATGAACGGCAATGTCGCGCCCCCGCTGAACGCGATCACGGTCAATGTGACGGACATGGCCATCAGTGGATCGGCGCCGTTGTGGTCCTTCGGCGGTACTGTGATCAACAACGCCGTCCAGACGCCGGCGGGGTCGAATTTCGGCGTCACGGTGGGCGGCGTCTCGCTGAAGCAGAGCACGCTGCAGAACCAAGCCAGCAGCGCGGCCTCGACGGCGGCGGCGACGGCGGCGGCTTCGGCGGCGGACGAGGCGGCCAACACCTTCGGCACGGACAGCGTGGCGGAGCAGATCGAGTTCGGTTTCGCCGGGGACGTCGGCGTGCTGCCCCCGATCGACCACCGGCTCCAGGGCGTCGGCATTTCGGTGCCCAAGTGCTTCAACGAGAGCCGGGAAGGGGAGGCCTGCTAGAGCCTCCTCGGGCGACTGGGGCGGGGAAAGCGGAACAAAGGGGCGCTTCGGCGCCCCTTTTTTTTGGGCCGTGTAAAATTGCACGGTCAGCAGGCAGATCCAGGGATCCAGGGGAGCCGAAGCAGAGAGATGGCCGAGCCGCAAGCCCAAGCAGCCGTGCTTTTCGCCGATGTCAGCGGCAGCACGAAGCTCTACGAGACCGCGGGCGATCAGGTCGCCAAAGCCGCGATCGACGAGTGCGTGCGCATCATGCGCGAGCGCACCGAGGCCGCGCACGGCCGGGTCATCAAGACCATCGGCGACGAAGTCATGTCCTCGTTCCCGACCGCCGACGCCGCTGCCGACGCCGCGATCCAGATGCAGGAAGCGATCAACGAACTCAAGCCGGTCGGCAACACCAAGATCGGCATCCGCATCGGCTTCAATTTCGGGCCGATCGTGGAGCAGGCGGACGGCGACATTTTCGGCGATGCGGTGAACGTCGCCTCGCGCCTGTCGCACGTCGCGGTGAAGGGCCAGATCATCACCGCGCGCGACACGGTCATGAACATGGCGCCGATGCTCAAGTCTGCGACCCGCAAGATCACCGCCATCCAGATCAAGGGCAAGGCGGCCGAGGTCGAAGTCTACGAACTGATGTGGCAGCAAAGCGAAGACGCCACCACCATGGCGGCGTCGCGCTCGGTCTACAAGCCGAAGAAGACCGTGCTGCGGCTGGTGCTGCAGGGCAAGGAGCACCAGCTCACGGACGAGCTGACCGCGGTGTCGATGGGCCGCGACGCGACCGCCGACCTGGTGATCACCGACCGCATGGCCTCGCGCTCGCACGGCAAGATCGAGCGCCGCCTGGACAAGTTCGTGCTGAGCGACCACAGCGCTAACGGCACTTTCGTGATGGTCGATGGCGACAAGGAAATCGTCCTGCGGCGCGAGGAATTCACGCTGCGCGGCAAGGGCTGGATCGCCTTCGGCCAGTCGAAGACCACCGCCACCGACATCCTCGAGTACTTCTGCGAATGAGACTGCGCCGCTGCCTGGCGGCCCTGGTGCTGGCTTGCACTGCCCTGAGCGCGGCGCCACTGCAGGCGCAAGTCAAGCTCACGCACGAAGTGCGCAGGGGCGACACGCTGTTCGCGGTCGCTCGCAAGGCCAAGCACGACGGCGTCAGCCGTAACCAGATGATCCTGGCGATCTGGCGCGCCAACCAGGATGTGTTCGTGGCTGGCAACATCAACCTGCTCGAAGTGGGAACGGTTCTCGCCATCCCGCCGCGCGAGACCGTCGCCGCCATCGATCCCGCGGAGGCCGACCGGTTGGTGCGGGAGATGCTCAGCAAGACCGCCCCCGCCCAGGTGGCCGCCGCAAAACCTGCCGCCGCCGTCAAGGCACCCGTCAAGGCGCCTGCCGCGCTGCCGCCGGGCCGCGAGGAGGCGATCCGGCGCTACCGCGAAGGCCTGGCGCTGGAACGCAAGGGCGACGACCAAGCGGCCCTGAAGGCCTTCCTGGAGGCGGGGGAGGCCGGCTATGGGGTCGCCCAGCGCAAGCTGGGCCAGATCTACGACAAAGGAAACACGGCGGTGCAGCGGGATTACCAGACCTCGCTGCAGTGGTACCAGAGGGCGCGCGAGCAGGGGGTCGAGATCGACAAACCCCTGCCGCGCATGACCACCACCAAATGAACCTCGCCCGCCGGGCGCTTGCAGCAGTTCCGGAGCGTGGGGCCAGTGCGACTTCTGCCCTTGTCTTAACCCTGTCCGGTAAAGATAATATAAAGCTGTGGTAAATCGCCCGCAAAATCTGGCGTTTAGGTCCCATGCCCGCGCCTGCTGATCTCAAGCAGCTCGGCCGCTACGACCTGTCCAGCGTGCTCGGCAAGGGCGCGATGGGCATCGTCTATGAGGGCATGGACCCCAAGCTGCACCGCAAGGTGGCCATCAAAACCATCCTGAAGGGGCACATGGATGACGACGATGCGGCCAAGGAATACTCGATGCGGTTCATGCGCGAGGCCCAGGCCGTCGCGCGGCTCAACCATCCCCACATCGTCCAGGTGTACGACTTCGGCGAGGAAGGCGAAATCGCCTACATCGTCATGGAGTTCATCAAGGGCAAGGAACTCAAGAACTTCTTCGACGCCAACGAGCGCTTCGAGCTGAAGGAAGCGGTGCGCATCATGTGCGAGCTGCTCGATGCGCTCGACTTCGCGCATGAGGGCGGCATCGTCCACCGCGACATCAAGCCCGCGAACGTGATGCTCGACGGCCAGGCACGCGTCAAGCTCGCGGACTTCGGCGTGGCGCGCGTCACCGACGACCGTTCCGCCGCCGAGAAGACGCAGGCCGGCACCATGGTCGGCACGCCGGCCTACATGTCGCCCGAGCAGATCACCGGCGGCAACGTCGACCGTCGCACCGATATCTTTTCGGCCGGCATCATCCTGTACCAGTTCCTGACCGGCGAGAAGCCGTTCACCGGCTCGGGCGCCTGGACCATCGCCAAGAAGATCATCCAGGATCACCCGCCGGTCCCCTCGTCGATCAACAACACCATCTCGCCGCTGTTCGACAACGTCGTCAACAAGGCGCTCTCCAAGCAGGTCGAGACGCGCTATCAGACCGCCAAGGAATTCGCCGCCTCGCTCAAGCGCGCCCTCGAAGGGCGCTCGGATGAGGACGAGTCCGACAAGACGGTGGTCGGGTCGATGGCCGACATGGGCTCCTTGCCGAAGCTCAATCCGCAGGCGGCCGTCGCCAAGCCGGATTCGACCAAGGGCACCACCGCCACCGGCAGCCAGGAAGTCGAGCTGGAGTTCTGGCGCGCGATCAAGGACGGCAACGACCCGGACGACTTCGAGCTCTACGTCCAGCAGTTCCCCAACGGCATCTACGCAGCGCTCGCCAAGCGCAAGATCGCCAAGCTGCGCGGCGTCGCGCCGGAAGACACGGGCGCCAAGGCCAAGGAGCAGGAGAAGAAAGAGGCCGAGGAAGCGGCCAAGCGCGAAGCCGAGGCCAAGCAGAAGCTGGCCGACGAGAAGGCCAAGCTGGAGGCCCAGCTTGCGGCCAAGGAAGCCGAATACGAGAAACGCGCCGCCGAAGCCGAAGCCAAGCGCGCCGCCGAAGCGACGGCGCGCGCGGAAGCCGATGCGAAGCGCGAAGCGGAAATGGCCAAGCGCGAGGCGGAAGCCAAGGCGCGCGCGCTGACCGACGAAAAAGCGCGGGCCGAAGCGATCGAAAAGGCCAAGCAGGAAGCGAAGGCCGAGCTGGCGCGCAAGGAAGCCGAATACCAGAAACGCGAGGCCGACGCCCGCGCGAAAGCCGAGGCCGAAGCCAAGGCGCGGCACGACATCGAGGAGAAGGCGAAGAAGGACGCCGAGCTGCGAGCCAAAACCGAGGCCGAGGCGCGCCTCAAGGCGATGGAAGAGGCGCAGGCGCGGGCCAAGAAGGAAGCCGAGGAGCGCGCCAAGCGCGAGGCCGAGCAGACCAAGCGCGAAGCCGAGGCCGCGAAGCGCGAAGCCGAACTGAAGAAGAAGCTGGCCGAGGCGCCCAAGGCGAAGATGCCGATCGGCGTGGTGGCCGGTGTGATCCTCGCCATCGCTGCCGTGGGCGGCGGCGGCTTCTATTACTACAACAAATCCAGTTTCGAGAAGCAGGCGGCGCTGACGGCGGCGCTCGAGGTCGCCACCAAGACCTCGCAGGAACTGCAGCAGGCGCAGGCCAAGCAGCTCGAGTCGCTGAAGGCGCTCGAGCAGGCCCGCGCTGCGGAAGACGCCGCACGCAAGAGCGGCGATGTGGCCAAGCTCAAGGAAGCGCAGGAGGCGTCCAAGCGGGCTGAAGCCGAGGCGGCCAAACAGGCCGACGCGGTGAAGCAGCGTGAGGCGGCCGCCTCGGATGCGCGCAAGAAGGCGACCGAAGCCGCCGAAAACGCGAAGAAGACGTCCAAGGGTCCCGAGCAGAAAGGGGCGGAAACGCCCGTCGCCGCCGTCGCGCCCAAGGCGCCCGAGGCGCCGAAAGCGGCGGCCCCGCAGGCTGCGCCCGAGGCGGCCAAGGCCGCGGCAGCGGCGCCGGAAGCGCCGAAGGCTGCCGTACCCCAAGGCGGTTCGCGCTCGCAGCGTGAGGCGAGGGCCGACGAGGAAGCTGCGCGCAAGGCGCTGGAGAAGGCTGGCAAGGCGCCCAGCGTGCAACCGACCCAGGTGGCGTCCGCCGCACCAACGGCGGCAACGGCTGCGCCAGGAGCCGCGCCCGCGGCGCCCGCGGCCAAGGCGGGGACGGAATTCGACACGCTGTACCAGCAGGCGCTCGCCATGGAAAATGGCGGCGATGCCGCCGGCGCGATCCGCATCTACCGTCGCGCCGCCCGCGCCGGCAGCGGCAAAGCCGCCAAGCGGCTGGGCGAAATCTACGACCGTGGCGTGCCGGGTGTCTCGCGCGACTACGCGGAATCGCTGCAGTGGTACGAGACCGCCCGCCAGCTCGGCGAGACGGTCGAAACAGCCGGCAAGCGCTAAGCCTTAGAATTCAGCCCTGCCTGTCCTGCGCAGGGCCATGACATGGATTTGCAATGAGCGAACGTCCCAAGGACGACGCTGATCCCGACGCGACCGTGATGCTGCCGGCTGGCGGCGCCAAGGGGCGCGCGCCGGACGACGATGCCACGGTGATGCTGCCCGCCTTGCGCTCGGATGACGACGCGACCGTGATGATGCCGGCGGCGAAAGCCGACGACGACGCCACCGTCATGATCCCGGCGCCGGCGGCCGAT
>JANXUV010000105.1 GCA_025356085.1 Betaproteobacteria bacterium | reverse complement strand
GGCACGCGACTGACCCTTTCTTGCAGTTGCGCCGACAGACGGCGCACGCCGTCCGATGCGCGTCAATTCAAGCGTTCGACCTCGACCAGGCAATCGTAGAACGTCGCCGCTCCTCCCATATCCGCGACGCGCTGCGAGGTGACGTCGTTGGCGTTCTTGCGGTCGGGCGAGAATTTTTTCCACCATACCGAGGGCGCTACCACCACGCCGCGGCGCGGCTTGTCGTTGACTCGGGCGCGCAGCTTGAAGCTGCCGCGATCGTTGAACACGCGCACCCTATCCCCGTCGCGGATGGCGCGCGGCGCGGCGTCGGCGGAATGCAGCTCCAGGCTGGGCTCGCCTTCCGCTTCGCGAAAGCGCGCCATGTTGGCGAAGGACGAATTCAGGAAATTTCGTACCGGCGGCGACAGGAAGTTGAGCGGGTACTTCGCCGCCAGCGCCGGGTTGCTGGAGGCGAGTTCGGCCGGCGGACTGTAGGCAGGCAGCGGGTCCATGCCCTGGGCCTTCAGCGCCTCGCTGTAGAACTCGCACTTGCCCGAGGGCGTATGAAAGCCGCCCTTCGCGAATGGCGCAAACGACTTCGGCAGCGCCAGGCGCTGCCAGCCGTTCTTTTTCAGCGTTTCCCAGTCGATGCCGGCGAGGTTGGCGTGCCCGGAACCGATCGTCTGGCGCGCCAGCTCGTCGTCGGAATCGCGGAAGCATTCTTCCTCGAAGCCCATGCGCGCGGCAAGGCGCCGGAACACTTCCACGTTGGGCAGCGATTCGCCCACCGGCGCGATCGCCGGATTGTTGGCCAGCACGTACAGGTGTCCGTAGGCCTTGTGGATATCAGTGTGCTCCAGTTGCGTGGTGGCCGGCAGCACGATGTCGGCATAGTCCGCGGTGTCGGTGAGGAAGGAATCCATCACCACGCAGAACAGGTCTTCGCGCGAAAACCCCTCTATCACCCGATTCGAATCCGGGCACACGGCGACGGGATTGTTGTTGTAGACGATCACGGCACGCACCGGCGGCTGCGCAACGGTCAGCGCATCGCCCAGCTTCGATTGGTTGATGACGCGCGGGCGCTTTGCCGGCATCAGGTCCGGCCGCTCCAGCTTCGCATGATCGAAGTGGTAATTGTCCGCGGTCGTCAGCAGGATGCCGCCCGCCGGATCGCGCCAGGCGCCGGTGAGCGCCGGCAGGCAGGCGATGATGCGCGCGGCCATGCCGCCGCCGGCATGGCGCTGCATGCCGTAATTGAGCCGGATCGCCGCGGGCTTGGCGGTGCCATAGTCGCGCGCGAGCTGCACGACTTCTTCCACTGGGAGGCCGCAGGTTTGCGCGGCCCATTCGGGCGGATATTGCCTCACCCTTTCCTTCAGTTCTTCATATCCCAGCGTGTATCTGGAGACGTAGTCCTCGTCGATCAGGCCCTCGGCGATCAGCACGTGCATGATGCCGAGCGCCAGCGCGCCGTCGGTGCCGGGCAGCAGCGCGACATGCTGGGTGCACTTCTCCGCGGTGAGGCTGCGGTAGGGATCGATCGCCACCAGTTTCGCGCCGCGTCGCTTGGCTTCCTGCGCGCGGGTCCAGAAATGCAGGTTGGAGGTGATCGGGTTGGAGCCCCAGATCAGGATCAGCTTCGCGTCCGGGTAGTGCTCCGGGTCCATGCCGTAGCTGCCGCCGAGCGTCGCCTTGATGCCGGCCTTGCCCGCCGAGGAGCACAGCGTGCGCTCCAATTGGGATGCGCCCAGCTTGTGGAAGAAGCGCCGGTCCATCGAGCTGTACTGCAGCATCCCCATCGTGCCCGCATAGCTCAGCGGCAGGATGCTTTCCGGATTCTCCGCGGCGAGCGCCTTGAGGCGCATGGCGATTTCATCCAGCGCCTCGTCCCAGGAGATGCGCTTGAATTCGCCTTTTCCTTTCGGGCCGACGCGCTTGAGCGGATGCATCAGGCGGTCGGGCGAGTAGGTGCGCTCGGTGTAGTGGCTGACCTTGGTGCAAAGCGATCCGTCGGTGAACGGATGGTCGGGATCCCCCTGCACCTTCACCGCCACGCCGTCTTTTACGGTCACCAGCATCGCGCAGGTATCGGGGCAATCGTGCGGGCAAGCCGCGCGGACGATGGTTTCCACTGGAAAAGTCTACTCCAGCAACTCGATCCAATGCTTCACAGGCGTCAGGGTACCGCCTTGAAGCTGCGAGAGGCACCCGATGTTCGCGGTAGCGATCACCTCGGGACTGCCTGCGCCAAGCGCGGTGAGCTTGCGGTCGCGCAGCTGGCCGGAAAGTTCCGGTTGCAGGATCGAATAGGTGCCGGCCGAGCCGCAGCACAGGTGTCCATCGGCGACCGGCGTCAGTTCGTAGCCCGCCGCGCCGAGCAGCGCCTCGACCTTGCCGCGCAACTGCTGGCCATGCTGGAGGGAGCAGGGAGACTGGAAAGCCACGCGAAGAGGTTTGTTTTTATTCTTGATATCTTTTTCAAGAAGAACCTCGGAAAGATCCTTTGTCATGGCCGAAATTTTCCTTGCCTTTGCAAGGTAACCGGGTTCCCCCTGGAAATGATGCTCATATTCCCTGACGAAGGAACCGCAGCCGCTGGCCGTCATGACGATCGCCTCGATCTCGCCGCGTTCGATCGCCGGCCACCACGCGTCGATCAAAGCACGCATGTCGTTTCTACCCGCGTCCTGGTCGTTCAGGTGAAAGCGCAGCGCACCGCAGCAGCCGGCGCCCGGCGCTTCGACCAGCGAGATGCCGGCGCGATCCAGCACGCGCGCCGCGGCGGCATTGATGCGCGGCGCCAGCGCCGGCTGCACGCAGCCCGCCAGCGCCAGCATGCGGCGCGCATGGCGCGGCGCCGGCCAGGCTCCAGCCGGCTCACCCGGCGAAGGAATTTTTTTCCTGAGGTTTTCGGGAAGAAAGGGTTTTGCAATTCTTCCAAGCGAGAGAAAGAACGAAAACAAACCCGTGTTCGGCAATACCGTCGCCAGCACTGCCCTCTTGATCCTGTCCCAGGCGCCGCGCGGGACCTTCTGCTCCACGACGCCGCGGCCGATGTCGGCGAGGCGCCCGTACTGAACCCCCGACGGACAGGTGGTCTCGCAGGAGCGGCAGCTCAGGCAGCGGTCCAGGTGCAGCTGCGTTTTCGCCGTGGGGGGCGCGCCTTCGAGCATCTGCTTCACCAGGTAGATGCGGCCGCGCGGGCCGTCGAGCTCGTCGCCGAGCAGCTGGTAGGTCGGGCAGGTGGCGGTGCAGAAGCCGCAATGCACGCATTTGCGCAGGATCGCGTCCGCCTCCCTGCCTTCGGGCGTGTCGCGGATGAAGTCGGCGAGCTGGGTTTGCACGGTTTGCCTTTGCCGCTCGCTATACTTTCTGCATGAAAGGACTGTTCCTGCTGGCCCTGCTCGTCTCCGCCCTGGCGGCCGTTGGAATCGTCTGGTACAGCGTGCGCAGATTCAAGCAGCGGCAACTCGCGGAGGAAGCGCGTCTCGCCAGCTTTATAGCGGCAAGCACCGGCAAGGCGAAACTCCCTGAGGCGCAACCGCCGGCGCCGCCGGCCGCCCTGCCAGCCGCCGACAATGACCTGGCGCCGCAAAAGCTGCTCTTTGAAGCTGCCCATAAAGCAGGCGAAGCAGGCGAACCCGTGCTGGCGATCCAGTTGTACGCGCGACTGCTCGTCAGATATCCGGCTTCGTCGTTCGCCCCGCAGGCGCGTGCAGCAGTGGAAGCGCTCAAGAAGAAGCTCGGCAAGGCCTAGAACTCCGGATACAGCCGGCCCGGATTCAGGATGCCCGCCGGATCGAAGCTGCGCTTCAGTTCCCGATGCAGGCGCGCCAGCACCGGCGACAGCGGCGCGAATGCACCCTGGGGCTTCTCCGCGGCGCGGAACAGCGTCGCGTGGCCGCCCGCCTTGGACGCCGCCGCGCGCACCGCCGCCGCGTTGGCCGCATTTGAACCTGCGCGCAGCCAGCGCAGTGCCCCGCCCCATTCCAGCAACTGCTCGCCGGACAACTCCAGCGCCGGCGCCTGCGAGGGCAGCGATAGCCGCCACAGCGGTGTATCACCGACAAAAAAGGGATCCGATTGCTCGCGGACGCCGGCCCAGAAGCGGGCGGCCTCTTCCTGCGTCGCGCTTTCGCCGCCCAGCTTTTCTGCGGCCGCGCGCACCGCGCTGCGTGCGCCCGACAGGCGCAGCGAAAGTTCGCCGTCACGCCATGCGCTGGCCGATATCGGCAGAGGTTGTCCCGCCCAGCGATTGAGGTTCGCCAGCGCCTTGGCCTGCGGCAGCTCGAACTTCAGCGTCAGTTCCTCGGGCGGCCGCGGCAGCAGCTTAAGCGACGCCTCGACGATAACGCCGAGCGTGCCGAGCGAACCGGCCAGCAGGCGCGACACGTCGTAGCCAGCGACGTTCTTCATCACCTGGCCGCCGAAGGCGAGCAGTTGCCCGCGCCCATCGAGGATTTTCGCGCCCAGCATCGCGTCGCGCACCGAGCCGGCGTTGGCGCGGCGCGGACCCGACAGTCCGGCCGCCACGCAGCCGCCCAGCGTCGCGCCAGCACCGAAGCCGGGTGGCTCGAAGGAAAGGAATTGCCCTTTCTCCGAGAGAGTTTTCTCAAGATCGGAAAGCAAAGTACCGCAGCGCGCTGTCACCACCAGTTCGGTCGGCTCGTAGGAAACGATGCCCGCGTGTTCGCGCGTGTCGAGCCGCTCTCCGCGCGGCGCGTTGCCGTAGAAATCCTTGCTGCCGCCGCCGCGGATGCAGAGCGCCGCGCCGCGGCCGGCCGCTTCACGAATCTGCTCCTGTATTTTTTCGAGGCTCAAAACCGGGGCAATCCGGCGTGTCCGAGTTGCCCCGTGGCCTTCACATGGTTGCGCCCGAATTCGGCGCAGCGCGACAGGGCCGGCACCGCCTTGCCGGGGTTGAGCAGCCCCTTGGGGTCGAACGCGCGCTTGATGGCGTGAAACGTTTCAAGTTCCGCCGCGCCGAACTGGATGCACATCTGGTCGATTTTCTCCACGCCCACGCCGTGCTCGCCGGTGATGGTGCCGCCCACCTGGACGCATTTCTCCAGCACCTCGGCGGCGAACGCCTCGGTGCGCTTGAGCTGGTCCGCATCGTTGGCATCGAACAGGATCAGCGGGTGCAGGTTGCCGTCGCCGGCATGGAACACGTTCGGGCAGCGCAGGCCGTACTTCTTCTCCATCGCGCCAATGAATTTCAGCACCTCGCCCAGGCGCTTCTTCGGAATCGTGCCGTCCATGCAGTAGTAGTCGGGCGAAATGCGGCCGACCGCGGGAAACGCGGCCTTGCGACCGGACCAGAAGCGCAGCCGCTCGGCCTCGTCGCGCGACACCGCAAGGCGCGTCGCGCCCGCGGCCGTGAGCACATCCTTCATGCGCGCGATTTCGTCCTCGACCTCGGCGGTGCTGCCGTCCGACTCACACAACAGGAGCGCGGCGGCCTCCAGGTCGTAGCCGGCGCGCACGAACTGTTCGACCGCGTGCGTGGCCGGCTTGTCCATCATTTCCAGGCCCGCCGGCACGATGCCGGCGGCGATCACCGCGGCCACTGCGTCGCCCGCTTTTTCGACATCGTCGAAGGAGGCCATGATCACGCGCGCCGATTCCGGCTTCGGCAGCAGCTTGACGGTGACTTCGGTCGTCACCGCGAGCAGGCCTTCGGAGCCGATGGCAAGCGCAAGCAGGTCGTAGCCCGCCGAATCGAGCGCTTCCGACCCGAAATCGACCGGTTCGCCCTCGATGGTGTAGCCGCGCACGCGCAGCACGTTGTGCACGGTGAGGCCGTATTTGAGGCAATGCACGCCGCCCGAGTTCTCCGCCACGTTACCGCCGATGGAACAGGCGATCTGGCTGGATGGGTCCGGCGCGTAGTAAAGGCCGAAAGGCGCCACCACGTCCGAGATCGCCGCATTGCGCACGCCGGGCTGCACCACCGCCACGCGCGCCACGGGATCGATGCGAAGCACGCGCATGAACTTCGCCAGCGACAGCAGCACGCCGTCGCCCGGCGGCAATGCGCCGCCCGACAGGCCGGTGCCGGCGCCGCGAGGCACCACCGGCACGCCAAGCGCGTGGCAGGTCTGCAGGATGCGCCGCACCTGTGCTTCGGTTTCCGGCAGCGCCACCACCATCGGCACGCGCCGGTAGGCGGTCAGCCCGTCGCACTCATAGGGCTGCGTGTCCTCCTGCTGCCATAGCACGCAGCGCTCGGGCAGAAATTCTCTGAGTTTTTCAGAGATTTTCCTTTGCAGAACAAAATCTACTTGAGGTAAGGCGTTGCCCACTTCAATCCTTCGACGGTGTCGCCCTTCGGGATGTATTCGGCGCCGATCCAGCCTTGGTAACCGAGCCGGTCGATATGCGCGAGCAACCAGGGGAAATTGATCTCGCCTGTGCCTGGTTCGTTGCGATCGGGCACGTCGGCGACCTGGATGTGGCCGATGCGCGGCAGCAGCCGTTCGATGGTCTTGGCGAGGTCGCCCTCGACGATCTGCATGTGGAACACGTCGTACTGCAGCAGCAGGTTGTCGGCGCCCGCGGCGTCAATCGCCACGAGGGCCTGTGTCGAGCTGTTGAGGAAAAAACCCGGAATGGTGCGCGGATTGCAGGGTTCGGTGAGCAGCGTCAGCCCAGCCGCCTTGAACCTGCCTGCGGCATAGCGCAGGTTCTCGATCAGCGTCTGCTGCGCCTTGTCGTGCGCGAGACTCTCGGGGCGGATGCCGGCCAGCGTATTCAGACGCGGGCAGCCGACGGCTTTCGCATATTCGATCGCTCGATCGACGCCTTCGCGGAATTCGTTCGCGCGCTCAGGCTGGCAGCTGATGCCGCGATCGCCCTTCGAGGCATCGCCAGCAGGAAGATTGTGAAGCACCACTTCGACTCCCGCGGCACGCGCGCGTTCCGCGATCTCCTTCGCGCTGCCAAACGGATACGGAAACTGGTATTCGACGTAGCGGAATCCGGCTTTGGCGGCGGCCGAGAAGCGCTCGGGAAACGGCAACTGCGGAAACAACAACGAAAGGTTGGCGGCGATTTTCGGCATCGGGTTAGCATAGCGCGAAATGCATGCAGCAGACACCGTCGCGACAACTGCGGCGCTCGCCTGGTGGATCTGGCCGATCGCCCTGTTTTTCGCCTGCTTCCTGCTCGGCGTGGTCGCGGTGCTTGCCGGTATCGGCGGCGGCGTGCTGTTCGTGCCGATCGTCGGCAGTTTTTTTCCGTTTCACCTTGATTTCGTGCGCGGCGCGGGCGTGCTGCTGGCGCTCGCCGCCGCGATGGCCGCGGCGCCGCGGCTGCTGCGCGACGGCTTGGCGAGCCTGCGGCTGGCGATCCCGGTATCGCTCGCCGGCTCGGTGTTTTCCATCCTCGGCGCGCTCGCCAGTTTTGCCGTGCCGACGCGCGCGCTGGAGACCTCGCTGGGCATATTGATCCTGATGATTGCGACGTTGACGCTGTTCGCCCCCGCAACCAGTGCCGTGGCACGTGGCGACTCCGGCGACGATTGGGCCGCCGCGCTCGGCCTGCATGGCTCCTATGTCGATCCGGCCAACGGCGAACACGCGCAGTGGCAGGCGCGCCGGCTGCTGCCGGGACTTATCGCGTTTGCCGTAATTGGATTCATCGGCGGCCTGTTCGGCCTGGGCGCCGGCTGGGCCAACGTGCCCGCCTTCAGCCTGCTGATGGGCATTCCGCTCAAGCTGGCCGCGGGCACCAGCGGGCTGGTGATCTCGGTGGTCAACGCGCCCGCCGCGTGGGTCTACTTTCTCGAAGGCGCGATGCTGCCGATCATCGTCGCGCCTTCCCTGCTCGGTGTCATGCTGGGGGCGCACATCGGGGCGCGGCTATTTCGCGTGATGCCGGCGGCGACGATCCGCCTGTTCGTCTTGGCTCTGCTTTTATTCGCCGGTACGCGCGTGCTGCTCAAGGGGCTCGGCCTGTGGAACTGAATTCAGACGATCAGCACGAGACGGACCGCGCAGCGGCGGCGGCTTACGCGCGCTGCGTGGCGATCGGCACCGCGATCGCGCTGGCGCTGATCGTCGTCGAGCTGATCGCCTACGTCTCGGGCACGCTCTCTCCCTATGTGCCGCTGCGGGACCTGCCGGGCCTCTGGAGCCTGCCGATGAAGGACTATCTTGCCGCCGCCCGCGTGCCGGCCGGCTGGGGCTGGGTCGCGCTCGCCAGCAAGGGCGACTACGTGAATTTCATCGGCATCGCGTTCCTCGCGTCGATCACCATCGCCTGCTACGTCGCCGCGCTGCGGCGCTTCGTCGCGCGCCGCGACCGCGTCTACGCGGCGCTGGCGGCGGCGCAGCTGCTGGTATTGCTGGCCGCGGCATCCGGCCTGCTAAACTCGATCGCAGGAGGCTAACCATGAAAACATTGTTCGCAGTCGCAGCCGCGCTCACCGTTGTCGTTGGCAACGCGCACGCGCAATCGACCCTGGACGCTGTCGTCAAGAAAGGCTACGTGCAGTGCGGCGTCAACGGGGGTGCGGTCGCCGGATTCTCCGCGCCCGATTCTCAGGGCGTATGGAAAGGCCTGGACGTGGACCTCTGCCGCGCGGTTGCGGCGGCGGTATTCGGGGACGCCAACAAGGTTCGCTACACCGGCCTGACCGCGCAGCAGCGCTTCACCGCGTTGCAGTCGGGCGAGGTAGATATTCTTTCACGCAACACCACCTGGACCATTACACGCGACACCAGCCTTGGCTTGAACTTCGTCGGCGTGAATTTTTACGACGGCCAGGGCTTCATGGTGCCGGCAAATTTCCGCGCCAAGGGCGCCAAGCCAGCGGCCAAGGCGGATGCGAAAGGCGCAGCGCGCACGGGAATAACCAGCGCCAAGCAGCTCAACGGCGCCACCGTCTGCGTACAGCCCGGCACCACGACCGAGCTCAATCTCTCCGATTACTTCCGTGCCAACGGCATGACGTTCAAGCCGGTGGTGATCGAGACGCTGCCGGAGGTGCTGAACGCCTACTTCTCGGGCCGTTGCGATGTCTTCACCACTGACGTGTCGGGCCTGGTCTCGTCGCGCGCCTCGCGTGCACCCAAACCGGAGGAGCACATCATCCTGCCCGAGGTGATTTCCAAGGAGCCGCTCGGGCCCGCAGTACGGCACGGGGACGATCGCTGGTTCGACATCGTCAAGTGGTCGCTGTTCGCGACGATCGAGGCCGAGGAAATGGGACTCAGCTCCAAGAACATCGACCAGCAGGCAGGCAGCAAGGATCCGGCGGTGCAGCGCTTCGTCGGGGCGACAGGCGATATCGGCAAAATGCTCGGGCTCGACAACAAGTGGGCCTTCAACATCATCAAGCAGGTTGGCAACTACGGCGAGTCCTACGATACCCATCTGAAGCCGCTCGGTTTCACGCGAGGCCTCAACAACCTCTGGACCAAGGGCGGCCTGATGTACGCGCCGCCGATCCGCTAAAAGGGTTTAGTGAAGCGGGATTGGATCTACCAGGCCGCGCTGCTCGCGGCAGCCGGCCTGGTATTTTGGTTTTTCGTTTCGAACACGGCGCAAAACCTCGAAACGAGAAAGATTGCCAGCGGTTTCGGCTTCCTCTGGCGCGAAGCGGGTTTCGAGATCGGCGAAACCGGGGCAATTGCCTTCAGCGCCGCCGACAGCTACCTGCGCGCGCTGGGCATCGGATTGTGGAACACGTTCCGCGTTGCCGCGATCGGCGTGGTGTTCGCCACCCTGCTCGGCGCGCTGGTAGGTCTCTCGCGCCTGTCGCCCAACTGGCTGCTGGCGAAGCTCGCCGCCGCCTACGTTGAAGTGATCCGCAACGTGCCTCTGCTGGTGCAGTTGTTTTTCTGGTACGCGGTCATTGCCGAGAACCTGCCGGATCCGGGCGAGGCATTGCAGCCACTGGCGGGCGTGTTCCTCAGCAACCGCGGCATCGCCTTTCCGACGCCCTGGAGCACGCCTGTTCTGAGCGGCTTCAATTTCACCGGCGGCGCCGTGCTCAGCCCCGAATTCGCCGCGCTCCTGGTCGGCCTGGTGACCTACACGGCCGCATTCATCGGCGAAATCGTGCGCGCAGGGGTGCTCTCGGTCGGGCGCGGGCAGGTAGACGCCGCGTATTCGATCGGCCTGACACGCCGCAGCGCGTTGCGCTTCGTGGTGCTGCCGCTGGCGCTGCGCCTCATCGTGCCTCCCCTGACCAGCCAGTACCTCAACCTCGCCAAGAACAGCTCGCTCGCGGTGGCGATCGGCTATCCCGACCTGGTCTCGATCGCCAACACCACGATGAACCAGACCGGGCAGGCGATCGAGGGCGTGGCGATCATCATGGCGGTGTTTCTCACCATCAGCCTGTCGATCTCGGCGTTCATGAACTGGTACAACCAGCGCGTCGCTCTGAAAGGCGTGCGGCAATGAACGCTATCGCGGGGTGGCTGCGCGCCAATCTCTTCTCGAGCTGGCCGAGCGCGCTCGCCACGCTGGTGATCGCCTGGCTGGCGTGGAGGCTCGTGCCGCCGTTCGTCGACTGGGCTTTCGTCGAGGCGGTGTGGCGTTCACCGAACTCGGACGCATGCCGAGAAGCGCAAGGTGCCTGCTGGGCCTTCATCGGCGAGAAGCACCGCTTCATGCTGTTCGGCACATATCCGTTCGAGCAGCACTGGCGTCCTGCGCTGGCGACGCTGATCCTGGTTGGGCTCTGGGGATTCAGCGCCCTGCGCCGGTCATGGCACTGGTGGCTCGGCCTGGTCTGGACCGTCGGCCTCGCGCTCATTGCGATGCTGATGTGGGGCGGCGTATTCGGCCTGCGCTACGTCGAGAACGAGCGCTGGGGCGGTCTCATCCTGACCCTGATCCTCGCCAGCTTCGGCATGGCGTTCGCGTTCCCGCTATCCATCCTGCTGGCGCTGGGCCGCCGCTCGCGGCTGCCGGTGCTGCGCGCGGCGTGCGTAGCCTACATCGAGCTCATCCGCGGCGTGCCGCTGATCAGCGTACTGTTCATGGCCTCGGTGATGCTGCCGCTGTTCCTGCCATCGGGCCTGACGATCGACAAGCTGCTGCGCGCGCAGCTTGCGCTGGTGCTGTTCGCCGCCGCATACCTCGCCGAAGTGGTGCGCGGCGGGCTGCAGGCGATCCCGCACCACCAATACGAGGCCGCGGAAGCTCTCGGCCTGTCGTTCGCGCAGCGCACACTGCACGTGATCCTGCCGCAGGCCCTGCGTCTTTCGATCGCGCCGCTGGTGAATACCTTCATCGGACTGTTCAAGGACACCTCGCTCGTTCTCATCATCGGGCTGTTCGACCTCCTCAGTACCATCAAGGTCTCCCTGCAGGACCCGGCATGGTCGAGATTCGGCATCGAGGCCTACCTGTTCGCTTGCCTTGTGTATTTCGCGTTCTGCTACGCGATGTCCGCGTACAGCCGCCATCTGGAGCACGGCGGACCGGGGCGGCGGATGCGGCAGTCGTGATAGACTTTTCGCTCTCCGCATAGAACACAAAACAGGAGGCAAGATGGCCGCATTCTTCTCTTCCCTGAACCGCACGATCCTCGCCGGTATCGTCATCACGCTCGTGTTGATGGGCGTGGCCGGCACGTTCGGCCGCATGGATCACGGCTGGGGGCTGTTCTTCATGCGCTGGCTGCACATCGGTTCCGGCGTGATGTGGATCGGCCTGCTCTGGTATTTCAACTTCGTGCAGACGCCCTCGATGCCGCAGATCCCCGACGAGCAGAAGCCCGCCGTCAGCAAGGTGATCGCTCCGCGCGCGTTGTGGTGGTTCCGCTACGGTGCGCTGGCGACCGTGGTCACCGGCCTGCTGCTCGCCTGGATGAACGGCTACATCGCGCAGGCGCTCACGCTCACGCCCGGCGCGCGCGCGATCGGCATCGGCATGTGGCTCGCGCTCATCATGGCCTTCAACGTCTGGTTCATCATCTGGCCGAACCAGAAGAAGGCGCTCGGCATCGTGACCGTCGAGCCCGCGGCGAAGGCTGCCGCAGCGAAGATGGCCGGCATGACCTCGCGCATCAACACCATGCTGTCGATCCCGATGCTGTACTGCATGGCCGCGCAGTCGCACGGCGGTTTTTAGGACCTGGCAGCGTCCTTCAGAACTTGACCTGAAGCGCCGCGCGCAGCGTGCGCGGCTCGACCGGATGGAAATGGATGTCGTTCACTCCCCCGGCCGGTTCCCCGGCCAGGCGCGACGCATAGTAGTAGTCGATGTCGCTCGCCTTGCGGTTGAAGAGGTTGTAGACGTCCAGGCTCAGCCGCACGTTCGAATCGAGCTGCCGGCCGACGCGAAGGTTGGCGAGCGGGGTCGCGGCCGAGCGCTGGGAGTTGTCCTCGACAAGGGGGCGCGGGCCGAAGTACCGCCACTGCAGCGCACCGAACCATTTGTGCCAATCCGGCACCGTGAGCCCGAGCGATGCCACCTTGTCGATCGAGCCCGGGATGTAATTGCCCGCGGGATCGTTCTCGCTGAAGCGCGCCTTCGAGGCGGCAAAATTGAAGTCGAACAGCAGCCAGGGCCGCAACTTCCAGTAGTTGGTCCATTCGACGCCGCGGCGCAGGCTCGCGCGGCTCGGCTCGGTGTCGCCCGCGTCGCCGATGAACACCAGCTCCGAGCCCAGGCGCAACTGCCAGAGCGCGAGCGAGCTCTGCAGGCCGGGGATGATCTCGGTGCGTGCGCCCAGTTCACTCCCGCGGGACTTGACCAGCGGCGTCACCTTGGCCACCGCCATGCCGGTCGCCGGACTCACGGTGGTCGTGGTGCCGCGCGCGTCGTTGCTGTGGAAGCCTTCGCCGTAGTTGACGAAGAATTCGGTCTTCGACCACGGACCGAGAATGAGCGCGAGCTTGGGCGAGGTGATGTGCGCGGCGACCTTGCCGGAGTTCGCGGGGTTGTCGCTCGCGACGTTGAAGGTGTAGCGGTCGAAGCGCAGTCCGACGACGCTGCGCAGCCACGTGGTCCACTGCACGGAATTTTCCGCGAATAGTCCGGTGCTGCCCTCCTTCACCTCGTCCTGCCGCACCGTAGTCACCGTCTCCCGCGCCACCGTTTCATAGAGGCCGATCGGATTGATGCGGTCGTAGCGGAGCTGCAGGCCGATCTTGTTGGTCATGTCCGCTTCGCCGAGCTTGCCGGCCCAGCTGCGCGACGCGTTCAGGCCCGCCATGCCGCGCTTCTCGGACTGCCGGAACTGGTCGCCGTTGATGGGATCGCCCAGGTCGAACGGGTGCGCCAGCAGAAAAGTGAAATTGCTGAACAGATCGAGCCGCGAGCGCACCGCGTAGGCGTTCAACTGGAACGCGCCGTCCGCATACGTCCGGCTCCAGTCGAGCGACAGGCTCGCGCGCGTGCTCTCGCCGCCGTCGGTTGGATCGAGCGAGCCGAAGCGACCGACCAGGCCGGCGTCCACGGCGCGTTTCGGGATCTGGTCGGTCGAGGTCCAGCGCCCCTGGTAGCCCATGGCCGTGACGCCCAGGTTGTCATCGCCACTGGCGAGCGACCAGCGCGCCACCGCATTCAGTTTGCGGAAATTCTCCGGCACGTCCCAGGGCCCGTCGTTGTGATTGAGTTCGATGGCGCCCAGCAGCGTGCCCGATCCGGCCGCTGTCGAGCCCGCGCCCAGCAGACGCTGATAGCCGTTCTGGCCGATCGACAGGCTCGCCAGCGGTCGGTCAAGCCGGTACAGGTAGCCGATGCGTGCAGAGCCCGCGCTCGAGAAATCGCCGTCGTCGGCGAAATATGGCCCCTTGCGGTAGTCGATGCGCGAGATCAGTTCGGGAATCAGGAAATTCAGGTCGGTGTAGCCCTGGCCATGCGCGTGCGAGCGCATATTCACCGGCATGCCGGCGACCCAGGTCGCGAAGTCGGTGCCATGGTCGAGATTAAAACCGCGCAGGTAATACTGGTTTGCCTTGCCATCGCCGCTGTGCTGGCTGACGATGACACCCGGCACGAACTCGAGCACATCGCCGGGCCGCTGCGCCGGGCGCTCCTCGATCATCTTGCGCGTTGCCGTGCCTTCGCTCGCCGCGTCGGAGTTGCCGACGCCGTTGTGGCGTTGGCCCTCGACGATGATGGCATCGAGCACCGGTTCCGTCGGCTCGTGGGCATGGGCCTTCAGCACGCACGAGGCGGCAAAAGCAGTACAGACCGCGAGAGCTATCGCCTGGCGGCACCGAGACTTCGTCACTTGAGAATGTTCGACCTGCTTGAACGTAGATAGGCTAATTTACCGAAAACACCGGGCCCGTGCCGCTGAATCGATGAAGCGTTCTGTTATGTATGCGCTAGCCGCCGCGATGCTGTTCGGCGCGAGCACGCCCGCCGCGAAACTTCTCGCCGGCGAGATGCCGGCCTTCCTGCTCGCTGGCCTGCTGTACGCAGGTAGCGGGCTCGGCCTGGCGGCGTGGATCGCGCTGCGTCCAGCGGCGCGCGCGCCGCGTCTCGCCGCGGCAGACCTGCCATGGCTGGCCGGGGCAGTGCTCTGCGGCGGTGTGGCCGGACCGGTCCTGCTGATGCTGGGCCTGGCAGCGACGCCGGCTTCGACCGCGTCCCTGCTGCTCAATCTGGAAGGCGTGTTCACAGCGCTGATTGCGTGGTTCGTGTTCCGCGAGAATTTCGATCGCCGCATTGCGATCGGGATGGCGCTGATCGTCGCGGGCAGCGCGCTTGCTTCGCTTGAAGCCGGGGCGGGCGGCATCGGTCCGGGAAGCCTGCTGGTCGCCGCGGCCGGCCTGGCGTGGGCAGTGGACAACAACCTGACACGCCGGATCTCCGCCGGCGATCCGGCAACGATCGCCGCGATCAAGGGGGCGGTGGCCGGCGCGGTGAATATCTCGATCGCGCTCCTGCTTGGAAGCGCATGGCCGTCCTTGAACCAAACCGCCGCCGCCGGACTGGTCGGCTTGCTGGGCTATGGCGTCAGCCTGGCGTTGTTTGTGGTTGCACTGCGCGAACTGGGCAGCGCGCGAACCGGCGCCTATTTTTCTGTCGCGCCTTTCGCGGGCGTGCTGCTGGCGCTTACGGCGCTGGGCGAAGCCCCCGGCGAGTTGTTCTGGCTGGGTTTGCCGCTGGCGGCCGCAGGTGTCTGGCTGCACGTGACGGAACATCACGCCCATAGCCACCTGCACGAGCCGATGGAACACAGCCACGCCCATGCGCATGACGAGCATCACCGGCATGAACACGAAGGAAATCGGGATGGGGCCGAGCCCCACGTTCACACGCACCGGCATGCGCGCCTCGCGCACAGCCACCCGCACTACCCGGACATCCACCACCGCCACGACCACCCATAGGTCAGCGGGGCGCGAGCTTCTCCAGGCCGCCCAGCTTGACGCCGGGCTTGATGCCGCGCTGCGCGAACCAGCCCTTGTTCATCTCGAGCGCGTAGCGCGCGGGGCGCGCGGCGCAGTGCGATTGCTCGCTGTGCGGCTGCATGTCGGCGATGTTGACGATCGCGCCGGCCTCGTCGATGAAGGCGACCGACAGCGGGATCAACGTGTTCTTCATCCACATGCAATGGGCGGCGTTCTCATCGAACACGAACACCATGCCGGCATTCTGCGCCATCGCCTTGCGGTACATCAGGCCCTGCATGCGGGCCTCCATGCGGTCGGCGACCTCGGCGCGGATCAGGTGCATGCCGGCGGAGAGCTGCGTCGCGGGAAGCGGCGGGAGCTGCGCGAAGGCATTCGCCGCGAACGCCAGCGCGAACAGGAAGAAAATTCTTCTCATGGCTCTGTAAAAGAAAAAGGCAGGGACGAACCCTGCCTTTCCTTGATGCAGAAGCTGACGATTACTTCTTGTCCATCTTCTTGTCGTCCTTCTTCTCCATCTTGTCGCCCTTCTTGTCCGGCGCGCCGGCGTGCGAGGCGGCGATGGCGGATACGCTTACAGCCGCGAACATGGCGGCAACGATCATCGAAAGCAGCTTGGTCATTTCAGTCTCTCCTGATTGGTATGAGTAAACGGGGTGATGCAACGAGATGCCGCCTCGCCCCGCAAAGAAAAACGCGCGACGCTTACAGCGGTTGACCGACCCTCCCGGCCCCTCCACTTCCCCCCCTTCGTAGGTTTCCCTACGCAAGCCATTGTAAACAAAAGAAGATTCCCTATCAAACCGTGATAAGCTGTTGTTTTTACAGGGTTGTCTCCGCACGCAACGCATGAACTTCCGCTGCCTCTCCGTCTCGGTCCTGTCCGCCATTGCGCTGGCGACTTCGCAGCCGGCCGCCGCCGCGCCCTATTTGCCGAAAGACGACACAGTCGTTCTGGAAACGCTGCCGGGCAAACCCAGCGATCCCACCGCAACGGAACTGCGCAGCATGCGGGCCGCGGTGGCGGCGGCGCCGACGGATGCCGAAGCCGCCGCACGGCTCGCGCTTCGCTACTTTGAACTGGCGATGGAGCAAGGCGACCCCCGCTATGTCGGCTACGCCGAGGCGGTGATTCGCCCCTGGCCTGAGAATGCGACCACGGCGGCGGAATTGCTGGTGCTTCACGGCAAGCTGCGCCAGTACCGCCACGATTTCGCCCACGCCATGGCGGATTTCGATCTGGCGCTGAAATCAGATCCCGCCAACTTCGGCGCGCGCGCCTGGCGCGTCGCAATCCTGATGGTGCGCGCCGACTACGCCGGCGCGCGGCGCGAATGCGACCTGCTTGCCCAGTACGCGAGCGAACTCCAGGCGGTGGCCTGCAGCACGTATGTCGACGCAACTACCGGCAACGCACGCCCTGCGTATGCGCGCCTGCTCGCCGCGCTGGCGCGCGCCGGCGAAGTCGATCCGGGGCATCAATTGTGGATTCTCACCCGGCTGGCGGAAATGGCCTGGCGCTTTGGCGACGCTGGCGCGGCGGAACGCCATTTCCGATCTGCGCTGGCGCTGGGCTTCGACGACAACTTCCTGCTCGCCGCTTACGCCGATTTCCTGCTCGAACAGGGACGCGCCGCCGAGGTCGTGCCGCTGCTCAGGAAATGGAGCCGCTCGGACACTCTGCTGCTGCGGCTGGCGCTGGCGACGCGAGCGCTGAAGCAGCCGGAGGGCGAAAAATACGTGCGCACGCTGGGCGACCGTTTCGCCGACGCCGGGCTGCGCGGCGAAAAGCTGCATCTCCAGGAGGAGGCGCGATTCCTGCTGGACCTGAAGGGCGACGCACGCGCCGCGCTGGCGGCGGCCAGCGAAAACTACCGCACGCAGCGCGAGCCACGCGACGCCCAGGTGCTGATCGACGCGGCGCTCGCCGCGCGAGACCCGGCCGCCGCGACGCCGGCGCTACAGTGGGTCGAGGCCAGTGGCTTCGAGGCAAAACGCCTGCGTGACGCGGCCTCGCAGCTAAAGGCAATGAAGCCTTGAATACGAAATTCCTCATTTTTCTCGCGTTCCTGTTCTCTGCGGCGGCACATGCGCACAAGCCGAGCGACAGCTATCTCGCGCTCAGCGTCGAGGGGGCCTCGGTGCGCGGCCAGTGGGACATCGCGCTACGCGACCTGGAATTCGCGCTCGGTCTCGACTCGGATGGCAACGGCGAGATCACCTGGGGCGAGCTGAAGTCGAAACGCAAGGAGGTTGAGTCATACGCCTTTTCCCGTTTAAACGTTTTTTCAGATGGAAAATCCTGCGCCCTCAGCGCGGCGGATCTCCTGGTCGACGATCACAGTGACGGCACTTACGCGGTGATGCGCTTCGACGCCGATTGCGGCGGGCGGGCGCCTGCTTCCGTTGAGGTCGCCTATAGCCTGTTTTTCGACATCGATCCCACGCACCGCGGGCTGCTGCGCTTCGAGCGCGGTGGCACTGCGCAGACCGGCGTGCTGTCGCCTGAACGGCCGAAACTCGCTTTCCGCGCCGGCGAGTCCTCTCCGCTGGCGCAGTTCACCGACTACCTGCGCGAAGGCGTCTGGCATATCTGGATTGGCTTCGACCATATTCTCTTTTTGATCTCTCTTTTGCTCCCTTCCGTATTAATTCTTAAAAATAGAACCTGGAAACCCGCCGAGCGCTTTAGAGACACCTTCTGGGATGTCCTGAAGGTGGTGACCTCGTTCACCATCGCACATTCCATCACCTTGTCGCTGGCCGCGCTGTCGGTGATCTCGCTGCCCTCGCGCCTGGTGGAATCGACCATCGCGCTTTCCGTGGTGCTCGCCGCGCTGAACAACCTGAAACCGGTGGTCGCGGAACGGCGCTGGGCGGTCGCATTCGCCTTCGGCCTGATCCACGGCTTCGGCTTTGCCAGCGTACTGGCCGACCTGGGGCTGCCGCAGGGCACGCTGCTGCTCGCGCTGGTCGGCTTCAACCTCGGCGTCGAAGTCGGCCAGCTCGCGATCGTGAGCGCCTTCCTGCCCCTCGCCTACCTGCTCCGTCGCAGCGGGTTCTACCGCGGGGTCGTCTTTACCGGCGGTTCCGCCGCGATCGCGCTGGTGGCGCTGGTCTGGCTCGCGGAACGCTCGCTCGACGTAAAGCTCTGGCCGTAAAATATCGGTTTTCCGCGCCATCGCACACCCCTTGCAAAGGCAATCTCCCTTGTCCACCGCAAAACCGAAAATCATTTATACCCTGACCGACGAAGCCCCGCGCCTCGCGACCTACTCCCTGTTGCCCATCCTGCGCGCCTTCGCCAAGCCGGCGGGAATCGAGATCGAGGAAAGCGACATTTCGGTCGCAGCCCGCATCCTCGGGGAATTTGCGGATTTCCTGACGCCGGAGCAGCGCATCCCCAACAATCTCGCCGAACTCGCCAAACTGACGCTCAGGCCCGACACCAACATCATCAAGCTGCCCAACATCAGCGCCCCGGTCGGCCAGTTGACGGCCGCGATCAAGGAATTGCAGTCCAAGGGCTACAAAGTGCCCGACTATCCCGAGACCCCGAAGAACGACGCGGAAAAAGCGCTCAAGGCGCGCTACGGCAAGATCCTCGGCAGCGCGGTGAACCCGGTGCTGCGCGTGGGCAATTCGGACCGGCGCGCGCCAGCCGCAGTGAAGAACTATGCGCGCAAGAATCCGCACTCGATGGCCCCTTGGGATCCCGCATCGCGCACTCACGTCTCGCACATGCATGCCGGCGACTTCTACCACGGCGAGAAGTCGATGGCCCTGTCGCACGCCTGTGACGTGCGCATGGACCTCGTCACCCGGAGCGGCAAGACCATGGTCCTGCGCCCCTCGGTACCGCTGCTCGAGGGCGAGGTGATCGACAGCATGTACATGAGCAAGAAGGCGTTGTGCGCGTTCTACGAAAATGAGATCGAGCACTGCAAGAAACATGACCTGCTGTTCTCGCTGCACGTCAAGGCGACCATGATGAAGGTCTCGCACCCCATCGTATTCGGGCACGCGGTACGGGTGTTCTACAA
>JANXUV010000064.1 GCA_025356085.1 Betaproteobacteria bacterium | reverse complement strand
AATGACCGCGAGCCGCCGCATGGCGCGCTCCTGGTTCTCGAATTCCCCGGACCAGGTCACCGAGTAGCCCTCGGGGAGCTTGACGTGCTCGTCGAACTGGCTCTTGAAGTCGGCGACCACGCTGCCCATGTCCCGGCCGCGGATGAACACGCCGATCGCCAGCAGCTTCTTGCCGTTCTCGCGTGAGATGTTCATTGCGCTGCCGACCGTGCGGAAGCTGGCCACGTCCGACAGCGGCACGTACGAGCCCGACGGGGTCGCGATCAGCAGCGACTGCAGGCGCGAGTAGCCGCGCTCCGGTTCGTCCAGCCGTATTGCCACCCCGAAACGCTGCTCGCCCTCCCAGACCTGCGTCACCTGCTTGCCGCCGAGCGCGGTCTCGATGACATCCTGCACGTCCTGGACATTGATGCCGAAGCGAGCGGCGCGCAGACGATCGACGCGAATCTGGATCTGCGGCTGCTCGCCCAGCCGGTCGACAAAGGCATCGGCCACGCCTTCCACCTTCTCGAACTTGTGCAGCGCCTTGGTCGCCAGATCGCGCAGCACTTCGACGTCGTCACCGAAGATCTTGACGATGATCTGGCCCTTGATCTGCGAAATGCTCTCCAGGATGTTGTCGCGCACCGGCATCGAAAAGCGCGGGTCGACACCCGGGATCTTGCGGATCTCGGTGTCCATCTCGTCGAACAGCTTGTGCCGTGTTATGCCGCGCTGCCATTCCGATTCGGGCTTCAAGTCGACCAGGAACTCGACCATGTTGATCGGCTTGGGATCCGTGCCGTCCTCCGGCCGGCCCGCCTTCGAGGCCACGCTCTTGACCTCCGGAAACTTGCGGATCGCATTGCGTATCGCTTTCGTCACTTTCTGCGCTTCTGCCACCGACACGCCCGGGGGCAAGTCGGCGCTCACCCAGACCATACCTTCGTTCAATTCCGGCAGGAATTCGGTGCCGAGGTAGGGCACCAGAGCGAGCGCCCCGACGAGCGCGAGCACCGCCGCGGAGAGCACCAGACGGCCGTGACGCAAGGCCCAGTCGAGCGAAGGCTCGTAGAAACGCTTTGCGGTGCGTACCAGCCAGTTCTCCCTTTCAGGCAGGTTCTTCTTCAACCCGAACGCACAAAGCAGCGGCACTAGCGTGAGCGACAGGATTAGCGCGCCCACCAGCGCTGACACCACCGAGTACGCCATCGGTGCAAAGATGCGTCCCTCGTGGCGCTGCAGCGTGAAGATCGGGATGTGCGCGGCAATGATGATCAGCATCGAGAACAGCGTCGGCCGACCGACCTCCACCGCAGCGTCGAGAATTACGTGCTTGCGCCGGTTCTCGTCGAGCACCTTGCCGCCATGCGAGGCCTCGGAGAGCTTGCGGAACACGTTTTCCACCACGATCACCGCGCCATCGACGATGATGCCGAAGTCCATCGCACCCAACGAAAGGAGGTTCGCCGGTATGCCGATCCAGGTGAGCCCAAGGAAAGTGGCGAGCAGCGCGAGCGGGATGGTCACCGCCACGATCGCCGCCGCACGCAGATTGCCGAGAAACAACCAGAGCACGATGGACACCAGCAACGCGCCTTCCACGAGGTTTGAGAACACCGTAGTCAGCGTCTTGCCGATGAGCCAGGTGCGGTCGTAGATCGGCACGATCTTGACGCCGCTGGGCAGGCCCGTCGTGTTCAGCTCCTCTATCTTCGCGCCTACCGCGGAAAGGACGACGGACGGATTTTCGCCACGGCGCAGCAGGACGACGCCGGTGACGATGTCGTCATCGTCGTTTTCCCCGGCGACGCCTTGCCTGGGTACCGCGCCAATCTCGACGCGCGCGATGTCCTTCACGAACACTGGCGTGCCGTTGCGCTCCGCGATGACGACGTTCTCGATATCGCTCGCGTCGCGGAACAGCCCGATGCCGCGGATCAGGTACTGCTGCGAGCCCTGCTCCAGGTAGCTGCCGCCCGCGTTGGTGTTGCCGTTCGCCACGGCCTGCGAAAGCTGAGCGAGGGTGACCTTGTAGTCGCGCATGCGCGGCAGGTCGGGATGTACTTCGTACTGCTTGACCAGGCCGCCGAAACTGGTGACGTCGGCGACGCCGGGCACCAGCTTGAGCTGGCGCGCGACCACCCAGTCCTGGTAGGTGCGCAGCTCCCTGGGAGAAGAGCCTTCGCTCTTGATCCGGTAGCGGTAGATCTCGCCGATCGCGGTCGAAAACGGCGCCAGCTGCGCCTGTACGCCGGGCGGCAGGTCGACGGTCGTGAGGCGCTCCACGACCTGCTGGCGGGCGAAGTAACCGTTGACGCGGTCGTCGAAGGTGATGATGACGAAGGACAGGCCGAATTGCGTGTGCGAGAACATGCGTACCGCTCCCGGAAGCCCGGACAAGCCGACCTCCAGCGGGATGGTGACCTGCTTCTCCACTTCCTCGGCGGCCCGGCCCGGGAACAGCGCGATGATGGTCGCCTGAGTGTCGGTAACGTCCGGAAACGCCTCGACGGGCAGGTTCTTGTACGCGATCAGGCCCGCGGCGACGAACAGGATCAGGCCGAACAGCACGAAGGTCGGCTGGTACAGCGCGAAGGAAATTATCCGCTTGATCATTGCTGTCTCAGTCCCTGGCCGCGACCAGGCGCTCAAGCAGCAGGTTGCCCTCGTAGACAACGCGCTCGTCGGCGGCGAGCCCTTCCAGCACTACCTGGTGGCCATTGGCGGTCGGGCCAAGCCTGACCGGCTTGCGCACGTAGCGGCCGTCGCCTGCGTCGACGAACACGTAGTTCTGCTCGCCGCGCAGATAGACCGCCTTGGTCGGCACGATGAAGCCGCGCGCCGAAGGCACCTTGAGTTCCGCGGTAACGAACATCTCGGCCTTCACACGGCGGCCGGGGTTCTCGATCGAGCCACGGACCTTGACGGTGCGCGACTGTGGGTCGACGAAGTCGGCGACGTTGGCGATCCTGCCGGTGATGGTGTCCTCGCCCAGCATGGTGGCGCCGATCCGCACGTCGGCGCCGGCCTTGACCATGCCGATGTCCCCCTCGGCGACATCCAGCACGAACCAGAGACGGGTCGGGTCCGACACCACGAACAGGCCCTTGTCGGATTGCGAGTCCGGCCGCAGTTCCTGGCCGGGATTGACGTTGCGCTCGACCACCACGCCGGAAATTGGCACCGCCAGCGCGAAGCGCTGATCCACCGCGCCCGAGACGTTGCCGTACAGCTTCAGGCGGGCGACGGTGCGGGCACGCTCGCCAGCGGCGCGCCCGGCTTCGGCCTGCGCCGCCTGCAGGTCCTTGAGCGGCGCCACGCCCGCCTCCATCAGTTCGGTGACGCGCGCCAGGCTCTTCCGCGCGAGCGCGTCGTCCTGTTCGGCCTTGCGCGCTTCCGACTGCGCCATGCCGAGGTCGGGCGCCGCGATGACGGCAAGCGTCTGGCCGGCGCGCACCTCCTGGCCGAGCTTTACGGCGATCGACTGCACGCGGCCGCCGAGCGGGCTGAAGACGCGCACCGTGCGGTCCTCGTCCCATACCAGCCGGCCGTTGAAGCGCAGCACAGCCTCGCGGCGCGGCTCGATCTTCTCAGCCAGCAGCACCGAGGTCTGCGGGCTGCCCGCGGGGAAGATCACCGCCTGGCCCTCGACGCGCGGCTGCGGCACGGCGTTTTTCTGCACCGGCTCGTTGCAGCCCGCCAGCAGCGCCACTGAAATCAGAATCAAAATACGGTTCATTTTTCCCCGAGCATTTCGATGGTCGTCTGGCTGGCGCGCCAGGCGGCAAGCGCCTTGGCGTGATCGGTGCGCGCGGCCAGCGCTTCCAGGCGCACCGCGCGCAGCGTGCGGCGCGCGTCCAGCACCTCGAGCACCGAGGTGGCGCCGCGCTGGAATGCGAATTCCGCCGCCTGCGCGCTGCGCTGGGCGGCGTCAAGCAGCGTCGAGTCGTAGCGCTCCAGCCGCTCCGCGGCCGCCGCCAGGTCGGAGGCGGCGCGCCGGACGTCGTTGCCGGCGACGGCGCGCGCGCGGTCCAGCGCGTCCAGCGCGGCGTAGCGGTCCACTTCTGCGCGCCGGATGTCGCCGGAGAAATCGTTGCCGATGAACAATGGCACCGAAATGCCGAAACCGATCGATTCTGCCGGCACGTTGCCCGGAAAGCGTTCGTACTGCGCGCCCAATGTCACGTCGCGCGTCTGCTGGCTCTTGGCGAGGTCGCGCAGCTTCTCGGCAGCCGCCACGCGCGCCCTGGCGGCCGCGACGTCGGGCCGGCTGTCGATGAACTGCTCGATCGCCCGCTTCACTTCGGCCGGGTCGGGCCGCACGCGCGCCGGCCAGGGATCGGCCGCGCGCAATTCCGCCGCGGCGCGATCCTCCCCGATCATATAGCCGAGCGCGATGCGCGCTCGCGCAAGATCCGCCTGCGATACGCGAAAATCGTTTTGCGCGCGTTCATGATCGACCTGCACCTTGGCGACCTCCGCGGCGGCGAGGTCGCCCGCCTTCAGGCGCGCCTGCGCCGCCGCGAGCGTGCGCCCGAACAGCTGGGCGGTCTCGCCGAGGATCGTGACCTTTTCTTCGGCCTGCTTGAGGTCGAAATAGGCGCCGCGAAGCAGCGCGAGCTGCGTGCGCAGCGCATCCAGCGAATCGCCGCGCGCGGCGCGCTCCAGGCCTTCGGCCGCCTCCATGCGCAGTTCCCGCTTGTCACCGCGCTCGAAGGGCTGGTCGATGCGCAGCACCGTGTCCGCGCGCCAGACGTTGCTGGTGCCCGGCCCGGCGTTGTACTTGTTGCTGATGCTGAAGGAGTTGAGCGACAGCGTCGGGTTGGGCCGCGCCGCCGCGATCATGCGCTGCGCCCCGGCCGCCTCCACGGCACGCCGGGCCGCGAGCAGCTCCCGGCCGTGCTCCGCCAGCAGCCGTTCGGCATCGGTCAGCGTCAGGTCCCGGGCTTGCGCAAATGCTGAAGCAAGACCGAAGACTGCGACAACAAGTCTTTGAAGAATCATGGGAAGCGCATAGGTTAGGCGGGTGGCTTGTCGCAGCCCTTTCGGCAAGCTTTCGGCACCCTGACGCTGGTTTTATGACGCAGCGCAACATTGCCCTTGCGGGAGCGCTTGGCTAGGATGCACGTCCCCCGAATCAGGCACGGCGCATTCAGCGAGGCATCAGGAATGTCGGTCAAGGTTTCCCTCAAAGTTAACGGCAAGCCCGCAACCGCGGAGGTGGAGGAGCGCACGCTGCTCGTCACCTTCATCCGCGAGACGCTGCGGCTCACCGGGACGCACGTCGGCTGCGACACCGCGCAATGCGGGGCGTGCACCGTAAGCATGAACGGCAAAGCGGTCAAGTCCTGTTCGATGCTGGCGATGCAGGCCGAGGGCGCCGATATCACCACCATCGAAGGTGTCGCCAAAGCGGACGGCACGCTGCACCCGATGCAAGCAGCTTTCAAGGAACACCACGGCCTGCAATGCGGTTTCTGTACGCCGGGCATGGTGATGAACGCGATTGATTTCGCCAACAGCCACGCGAATCCTTCCGAGCAGGAAATCCGCGAGGCGCTGGAAGGCAATCTTTGCCGCTGCACCGGCTATCACAACATCGTCAAAGCCATTGGCGCAGGCGCCAAGGCCATGGCCGCGGCCGCGGCCGGCTGACAATGCACGCTTTCAAATATCACCGTCCTGCCAGTATCGACGCGGCGGCGGCGCTCGCCAAGGGCGAAGCGAAACTCCTTGCCGGCGGCCAGTCGCTGGTGCAGGC
This sequence comes from Betaproteobacteria bacterium, assembly GCA_025356085.1. Taxonomy (GTDB): domain Bacteria; phylum Pseudomonadota; class Gammaproteobacteria; order Burkholderiales; family SG8-39; genus RBG-16-66-20. The sequence continues at coordinate 38,241 of JANXUV010000064.1, read as the reverse complement.
GATGAAACTGCGCCTTGCCTCGCCCTCCGACATCATCGATCTGGGCGCCATCAAGAGCCTCGCGGGCATCAAGTCCGACGGCAAGACAGTGACCATCGGCGCGATGACACGTCATGCCGAGGTCAATCACTCTGCCGATGTGAAGAAGGCGATTCCCGCCCTCGCCGCGATGGCCGGCATGATCGGCGACCGCCAGGTGCGCGCCATGGGCACCTGCGGCGGCTCGATCGCCAACAACGACCCGGCGGCGGACTACCCTGCGGCAGTGCTGGCGCTGAACGCCACCATCACCACCAACAAGGGCAGGCACGAGGCCGACAAGTTCTTCAAGGGCATGTTCGACACCGCATTGCAGCCCGGCGAGATCGTCACCTCGGTCTCCTTCCAGGTGCCGAAGCGCGCCGCCTACATGAAATTCAAGAACCCGGCCTCGCGCTTCGCCATCGTTGGCGTGTTCGTCGCCGACTTCGGCGGCATGGTGCGCGTCGCGGTCACCGGCGCCGGCCCCGGCGTGTTCCGCCAGCCCGAGATGGAAAAAGCGCTGGCCGCGAAGTTCGCGCCCGAGTCGGTCGCCAATATCAAGGTAAAGCAGGACGGACTCAATACCGACCTGCACGCGAGCGCCGAATATCGCGCGCACCTGGTGACGGTCATGGCAAAGCGCGCCGTGGAGGCAGCTCTGAAGTAAGGAATTCCGGAGGGGGTTGGAGGAAGTGCGCCCGTCTAGGGCCTGGGGGTTACGGCTCCCACACCCTAGGCGGGCATTTTTTTGAGCCATAATCCGTCCTTTCCCGCCGCCCCACTCCCGATGCCGCGACCGCTGCCAAAATCCATCGACGAAACCCACAAGCTGCTCGGCGAAGCCGACTACGTCGCGGACCGCAGCCTGGCCACGGCGCTGTACCTCGGGCTGTCGATGCAGCGGCCGCTATTCCTGGAGGGCGAAGCGGGCGTCGGCAAGACAGAGATTGCCAAGGTGATCGCCGCCTCGCTTGGGCGCGAACTGATTCGGCTGCAGTGCTACGAAGGCCTGGACATCGCGCAGGCAGCCTACGAATGGAACTACGCGCGGCAAATGATCGAGATCCGCCTCGCCGAAGCGGCGGGCGAGAAATCCAGGGAAAAAATCTCCGACGACATTTTCTCGGAAAAATTCCTGGTCAAGCGTGCGCTCGTGCGCGCGCTGGAAGGAAAGAAGGGCGCGGCGCCAGTGCTGCTGATCGACGAACTGGACCGCACCGACGAGCCCTTCGAGGCCTACCTGCTGGAAGTGCTCTCCGACTGGCAGATCACGATTCCCGAAGTCGGCACGCTCAAGGCCGTGGAGCCGCCGATCGTGGTGATCACCTCCAACCGCACGCGCGAGATCCACGACGCTGTAAAGCGCCGCTGCTTCTATCACTGGGTGGACTACCCGGATGCGATACGCGAGCTGGAAATCCTGCGCCGCAAGGCCCCGAAAGCCGCCGCCGCGCTGTCTAAGGAAGTGGTGGCGTTCGTGCAGCGCCTGCGCGGCGTGGACCTGTTCAAGCTGCCCGGCGTCGCCGAAACCATCGACTGGGCCAACTGCCTGGTGGCGCTTGACCGCATCACGCTCGATCCGGAGACGGTGAACAACACCCTCGGCGTACTGCTCAAGTACCAGGACGACATTGAACGCATCGCCGGCGAAGAAGCAGCGCGTCTGGTAACGGAAGCGAAGAGCGTGGCGGCCGCGGCCTGAGTGTTTCCTTCGATTGATTCGGCCAAACCCGGCCAGAAACTCTCTGAGAACGTGATGCACTTCGCGCGCCTGCTGCGCGGCGCCGGCCTGCGCCTGGGGCCCGACCGCGTGGTGGACTGTGTCCAGGCGCTTCAGCTCGCGGACTGCAACCGTCGCGAGGACTGGTACTGGACCATGTCGGCGGTATTCCTCTCCAAGGAGGAGCAGCGGCCGATTTTCGATCAGGCCTTCCGCATCTTCTGGCGCGACCCGAAGCTGGCCGAGAAGATGATGAATGCGCTGCTGCCGAAGAACTACGGCCAGTCCGGCAAGCCGGAGCAGGAACAGAGCCAGCGGCTCTCGGACGCCCTGTTCGACCAGAAAAAGTCCGGGCAGGAACTGAAGGAGCAGCAGCTCGAACTCGACGCGCGGCTGACATTCTCTTCGCGCGAGGTGCTGCAGCGAATGGACTTCGACACCATGTCGGCCGCCGAGCTCGCCGAAGCGAAGAAAATGCTGCGCGGGCTGCGGCTGCCGCTGCCTTTGATCCGGACCCGGCGAAACAAGCTGAATCCGAACGGCAAGCGCATCAACCTTCGCGCCACGCTGCGCGAATCGCTGCGCGAGGGCGGCAACGTGATTCCGCTGATACGCGAGGCGCCGACCCGGATCCATCCGCCGCTGGTGGTGCTGTGCGACATCTCGGGCTCGATGAATCCCTACGCGCGCATGTTCCTGCACTTCCTGCACGCAATCACCAACGACCGCGACCGGGTTTCGGTGTTCGTGTTCGGCACGCGCCTGACCAACATCACGCGCCAGCTGCGCCACCGCGACGTCGACGTCGCCATGGCGCGGGTCGCGGAGGCGATCAAGGACTGGTCGGGCGGCACGCGCATCGGATGGTCGCTGCGCGAGTTCAACTGGCGCTGGGCGCGGCGGCTGCTTGGCCAGAACGCCTGCCTGCTGCTGGTCTCCGACGGCCTCGACCGCGAGGCGGGCGAAGGCCTGTCGGAGGAAATGCAGCGCCTGCACAAATCCTGCAAGCAGCTGATCTGGCTGAATCCCCTGCTGCGCTACGACAAGTTCGAGGCGCGGCCGGCCGGCGTGCGCGCGATGCTGCCGCACGTGGACCGCTTCCTGCCCGTACATAATCTGAAGAGCCTGATAGACCTCGCGCACGCGCTGTCGGAAGACGCGGCACGTGGCGCACATTCTGCACTGGAGAAACGCGCATGGAAATGACGGGCGAGCAGCTGATCCACGCCTCCCAGGCGGACACCTGGGCCGCGCTCAACGACCCGCAGATTCTCAAGGCCTGCATCCCGGGCTGCGAGTCGATCGAACTAACCGGACCGAACGAGTATGGGGTGCAGATGACCGCGCGCGTCGGCCCGGTGAGCGCCAAGTTCAAGGGCAAGATGACCCTGTCCAACATCCAGGCGCCGAATTCGTACTCGATCGCCTTCGAAGGCCAGGGCGGCGTCGCCGGCTTCGCGAAAGGCAGCGCCGACGTCGGCCTCGCGGCCGATGGGCACGACTCGCGCCTTTCCTACAAAGTGAAGGCGAATGTCGGCGGCAAGCTGGCGCAGATCGGTTCACGCCTGGTGGATGCGGCGGCCAACAAGGTGGCCAACGAGTTCTTCACCGCCTTCAACGAAAAAGTAGCGCGGCCGACGGAAGAGCACGCTGGCGATCACCATGGCGAGCACCATCCCGCATTGGTGCCTCGCGATTCCGACCTGCCCCAGGCGTCGGATGCGACGCTGTCTTTTTTCGCCGCCGGCGCGCTGGTGGTTTTCGTCGTCGCTCTGCTCACGCTGATCTGAGCACTAGTTCACGCTGCCGCTTGTCTGCGGCGCGCGTCCGCCCGTCGAGGAATCGGACGTTGAGGCAATAGTTCCTCCTGACGATTCCTTGCAATCCGTACGCTGGTCGCATCCCTAGCGACTGGAGAGACGGAATGGGCGCAGTTCCGCTGCACCAACAAACCACGGTTGGCTTCACGCCGGCGACGGACCGCCGCCAGGCGGCGCTCCTCTGCACGGAATTGCGCGGCCTTGCCCGCATGTCCGAGGCGCTCGATCCGAGCCTGGTGCTGTTCCTCGCCAATGAATTCTTCGCCTTCGCGGCAAACGCCGTCACCGCGCACAGCGGCGAGGCGGTCACTTCGCAGCATGAAATGCTGCTGTCGGTCTTCACGCACGGCAATCCGTCGCAGACATCGCAGCAGACAGTGCGTGCCGCGCAGCGCATACAGGCGGAATTCCCGGCTCTGTCGGAAAAATGGCGCCTCGCCTACGGCCTGCGCACCGCAGTCGCCCAGGGCTTGCACCTGGGCGAAGCGGTGCTCGGCGTCATCGGCCCGCGCGGCCTGGAGCGCCGCGTCGCCTTCGGCGATAGCGTCAGCCTCGCGCAATCCATGGTGAGCCGCGCACGCGCCGGCGAATTCGTGATGTCGGAAGCGGTTATGGGCGCGCTGTCGGTCGAGAACCTCGACCTGGATGCCGAGCCGCTGCCGCAGTTGGAACTGCCGCGCCGCTCGCCGATCCGGATCTACGGCGTTCTGGTGGAAGGCCGGCTGGACTTTACTTAGCGGCTTCCCGTATCGCCTGCGCGAGCTGCTCCGGCGGATACGCGCCGGAGAGTCCCGATTCCTTGTTGAAGATGAAGGTCGGTACGCCGCTGATGCCGAGGTCTCGCACACGCCCTTCTTTTTCCTTTACTTCTTCAAGAATTTTTTCGTCCGCCCGGCCGATCACGCCTGCGCGCTCGGCAATTTCTTTCAGCACGGCCTCGTCCCCGATGTCCTTCGCTTCCTCGAAGTACGCACGGAACAATGCGTCTACAACGGCATTTCCCTTGCCTTGCTTCTGCGCCAGATCGATCAGCTGGTGGGCGGCAACGGTATTCGGTGTGCGCTGCATTCGATCGAACGCGAAGGCGATGCCCTCGCCCGCCCCTTCCTGGGCGACGCGGGCGTCAAGCATGCGGCCCTTTTCCACCGAGCCGAACTTCGCACGCCGGTAGTCGGCGCGGGCGATGCCGCCGGCGGGCATGTCCGGGTTGAGCTGGAAAGGCAGCCACTCGAGACGAACCTCGACTTCGCCGGCGAGCGATTGCAGCGCCTTCTCCAGCCGGCGCTTGCCGATATAGCACCAGGGGCAGATGACGTCGGAGGCGATTTCGATCAATAGAGGCTTGGCCATCAGCTTTTCTTCCCTTTGTCCGGCACGGTCCAGAAGTAGATCGTGCGGCCATTCAGTTCCAGTGTCTTCTCTGGCACCCAGTCGCCCATGCCGAACTGGTGCGAGACGATGCGCGTGCCAGGCCTGAGCTCGGCCCACAGCCGCGACCGCAGCTTCACGTTCAGCTCGGGGTGCAGGTAGAGCGTGACCACCGTGGCGTCGCTGAATTCGGCCTTGAAGAGATCTTCCTGGCGAAATTCCACCAGTCCGGTCACGCCCGCGGCCTTGGCATTCTGGGTCGCTTCCCAGATGCGCTCGGCGTCGATGTCGATGCCGGTCGCCCGGATGCCGAACTTCCTTGCCGCGGCAATGGCGATGCGCCCGTCCCCGGAGCCCAAGTCGTAGAGCACGTCGCCTTTCTTCACGCCGGCGATGCGCAGCATTGCCTCCACCACTTCCGGCGGCGTCGCCACGTAGATCACGTCCGGCGAGCGGCCCTGCGCGAAAGCGGGCAGCGTCGCAAACAACGCCGCCAGCATAATCAATGCGCGGAGCACCGGCGCCTCCAATTCACTCACCCGCGATGGTCATGTTGTCGACCAGGATCGAGCCGCAGCGGAAGGACCCGCGCGCCAGCACGTCGCTGCCCACGGCGGCGATACCGAGGAACATGTCCTTGAGATTGCCGGCGACGGTGATTTCCTCCACCGGGAAGGCGATCACGCCGTTTTCGACCCAGTAGCCCGACGCGCCGCGGGAATAGTCGCCGGTCAGAAGGTTGGTGCCGTGCCCCATCATGTCGGTGACGAACAGCCCGCGCCCGAGCTTCTTCAGCATGCCGGGAAGATCGGGCCCGTCGGAGCTCACCACCAGGTTGTGGTTGCCGCCGGCGCTGCCGGTGCTCTTCATGCCGAGCTTGCGCGCCGAGTAGCTGCCGAGAAAATATCCCTGCAGCACGCCGTTGCGGACCACCGAGCGGGTGCGCGTCGCCACGCCCTCGTCGTCGAACGGGGTGCTCGCCAGCGCGCGCGGTTCGTGCGGCCGCTCTTCGATCCCGACGCCCTTGGCGAACACCGGCTTGCCGAGCGCGTCCACCAGGAACGACGACTTGCGGTACAAGCTGCCGCCGCTCGCGGCCGAAACGAAGGAACCGATCAGTCCTGCGGCTGCCGGCGCCTCGAACAGCACCGGCACCTGGCAGGTCTTGATCTTGCGCGCGCCCAGGCGCGCCAGCGCGCGGCGGCCGGCGTATGCGCCGAGTGCTTCAGGATTCGCGACCTTGCCGGGAACGCGCTCCGCGCTGTACCAGTCGTCGCGCTGCATCAGGCCGCCTTGCTCGGCGATCACCGACAACGACAGCGTGTGGCGCGAAGCCGGAAAGCCGTGCATGAAGCCAAGGCTGTTGGCGAACACGAACTGCGAATGCTGCGCCGAGACGCTGGCGCCTTCGGAATTGCTGATCTTCGGCGACAGCGCGAACGCCGCACGCTCGGTGCGGCGCGCGATGCGGATCGCCTCCTCGGTGCCCAGGTTCCACGGATGGAACAGGTCAAGATCGAGTTTGCGCAAGTCAGGCGCGCGCGCGAGCTCCGTCGGCTCGGGCGGGCCGGCGCAGTCGTCCACCGCGGTCTTGCGCGCGATCGCCGCGGCGGCCTCCACCGTGCTGATGATCGCGGCGGCGGAAAAATCTGAGGTGCTGGCATGGCCGCGCCGTGCACCGGGACGCTCGCCGAAATAGATCGTGACGCCGATGCCCTTGTCGCGGTTGTGCTCGATGGTTTCGGCTTCGTCCTTGCGCACCGTCACCGACAGGCCGTAGCCCTCGGAAACCTCGCATTCGCAGGCCGATGCGCCCGCGCGCCGCGCCGCCGCGAGCACCGCCTGCGCGAACTCCTCGAGCTGCGCCGGTGCGTAAGTGAAGCGATATTCCTTCGGCATGGCGCGTTATCATACAAGCGATGGAAGCCGAATTTGTCAGCCGCACGAAGAAAAAGCACGAAGTGGAAGAGCTGCAGAAACTCGGCACGGCGCTGGTCGATCTCCCGCCCGCGCAACTGGAAGCGCTCGCGCTGCCCGCCGTGCTGTTCGCCGCGGTGCGCGAGGCGCAGCGCATCACCAGCCACGAGGCACGTCGCCGGCAGCTGCAGTACATCGGCAAGATCATGCGCAAGGTCGATCCGAAGCCGGTGCGCGCGGCGCTCGCCGCGGTCGACGGCCGCTCGGCGGCGGCGCGCGCGCAGCAGAAACGGCTGGAGAGCTGGCGCGAACGGCTGATCGGCGACGACGAGGCGCTGACCGCCTTCGCCGGCGCGCATCCCGGTGCCGACCTGCAGGCGCTGCGCACGGTGATCCGCAATGCGCGCAAGGAGATCGCGGAAAACAAGCCGCCGCGGGCGCAGAGGGAATTGTTCCGCCTGATTCGGGAATTCAACGAACCGGAATGATCAAAACTGAATTTCTCTGCAGGATCGAAGTCGCCCTGGAGCCGATACGGGACCTCGGCGACACGCCGCTCGGCCGGCGCCGCATCATCGGTATCACCGGCGGCAAATTCTCGGGCGCGCGCCTGTCGGGCCGGATCCTGCCCGGCGGCGCCGACTGGCAGGTGATCCGCTCCGACGGCGTGGCCTACCTGGACGCCCGCTACACGCTGGAAACAGGCGACGGCGCGCTGATCTATGTGAACAACAAGGGCTACCGGCACGGCCCCAAGGAAGTGATCGAGCGCCTGGCGAAAGGCGAGGAAGTCGATCCCGCGCTCTACTACATGCGCACCACGCCCTGGTTTGAGACCTCGGCGCCGGACTATGCGTGGCTCAACCGAACGATCTGCGTCGGCACCGGCGCGCGCCGCGCGGCCTGCGTCGAACTGGATATTCACGAGATCAAATGAGCGAATTCAAAATCGGCATCGTTTCGATCAGCGACCGCGCTTCCGGCGGGGTCTACAAGGATGAAGGCATTCCCGCGCTGAAGGAATGGCTCGCCAAGGTTGTGACTTCACCCGCATTGCACTTCGAGGAACGGCTGATTCCCGATGAAAAGCCGGTCATCGAATCCACCCTGGTAGAGCTGGTGGACATGAGGGGCTGCCACCTGGTGCTCACCACCGGCGGCACCGGCCCCGCGCCGCGCGATGTGACGCCGGAAGCGACGCTGGCGGTGGCCGACAAGGAAATGCCGGGTTTCGGCGAGCAGATGCGCGCGGTGAGCCTGAAGTACGTGCCGACCGCCATCCTTTCGCGGCAAGTAGCGGTCATCAGGAAGCAGGCGCTGATCATTAACCTGCCCGGCCAGCCCAAGGCGATCAAGGAAACGCTGGACGGCGTGTTCGCCGCGGTGCCCTACTGCATCGACCTGGTCGGCGGTCCCTACATCGAAACCAACGAAGCGCTGGTGAGAGCTTTCCGGCCGAAATCCGCGATCAGGAAAAAGCCATGAGCCTGGATGCCATCGAGATCGAAACCGGCGCGAAACCCGGCGCGGCGGTCATCTGGCTGCACGGCCTGGGCGCCGACGGCCATGATTTCGAGCCGATCGTGCCGGAACTGCGGTTGCCGGCCTCCAAGCCAGTGCGCTTCGTCTTTCCAAATGCGCCGCAACGGCCGGTGACCATCAACATGGGCATGCGCATGCCCGCCTGGTACGACATCCTGCAGATGGGCGGCGGAGCCGAGGATGAAGCCGGAATTCGCGGCTCCCAGCTTGCCATTGAGAATCTGATTTCCCAGGAAGTAAAAAGAGGCATTCCCAGGAACAAGATCGTCCTTGCGGGCTTCTCGCAGGGCGGCGCGATCGCGCTGCAGACGGCGCTTCGCCATCCCGAGCGGCTTGCCGGCGTGATGGCGCTTTCCACTTATTTGCCATTGGGAGAAAAACTGGGAAAAGAAAGGGCCGCCCCAAACAGCGACCTGCCCATCTTCATGGCACACGGCAGCGACGATCCGATGATTCCGATGGCCCGCGCCCTGCATTCGCGCGACGCCCTGCTCGAACTGGGCTATCCGGTGGAGTGGCGCGAGTACCCGATGCCGCACTCGGTCTGCCCCGGGGAAATCGCGGACATCGCCGCGTTCCTGCTCAGGATTCTCTGACCATCTCTCGAAACCTGGCGATTTCGTAGTCTTCGCCGCGCTCGGCGACGGCCTGCGGGATGTAGACGTGATGGCGCTCGCCGCGCGCCATCTCCAGATTCTGCGCCGGCGCGAACACCCCGGGTTTGAGCACAATGCGCGCCTCGGCCGCTTCTCCGTTCTTCAGCAGCACGCCCTGCTCGGAAACCGTCGCCACGCCGCTTACCGCGAAATTTGACAGCACCGGCGTCTTGGACAGGGTTTCGATGCCCACGCGCGCCTGCTGGTTGGCGGTCTTGTTGACGCGGCGCACCACGCCCAGCACCCAGTTGCTGCCGCCTTCGGGCTGCAGCGCGAGCAGCGCGCCGACGCGCAGCCAGTCGCCCTTCAATTGCGGCACCACCGCGCCGAAACCGCCGGCGCTGACGTTCTCAACGATCCAGCTTTCGGATTTCTGATTATCGAAGTCGAGCGAGTCGGCGCCGCCGAGTACGCCCACCACCCCGTCATAGCCGTAAGTAACGGACAGGCGGGATTTCACCGCGTGGCGCTGGGTCTTGCGCTCCGGCGCCTGCGGCGACCAGTACTGGTGCAGGTGGCGCGCCACTTCCTGCACTGCCTGCGGCTCGTGCCCGGCGCCGAGCTTCAATTCCGGCGGCAACTGGCCGCCCACCATCAGGCGCTCGGAAAGCTCGTGGATCTCGGCGAGCGCGGCGCCGGCGCCGAAGCAGCGCAGCCCGGGGCCGGCCTGGCGCGCCCGCGAGGCGCGCGCCGGCGTCATCGCCTGCGCGAGATCAGTCCAGAACACGAATGCCGGCGCCGGGGCGGTGCCCAGCACGAAGTGCAGCGCGTACGCGCCGATCAGGCGCTCGGCCAGCTCGACTTCCAGCGGCAGCAGGCCGTCGGGCGCGCTGACGCTGAACATCGCGCCCTTGAGAAATTCCAGCTGCGGCGTCGAATCGCCGGACACACCGGCATAGGCCGTGGTTTTCGCTTGAGCAAGCTGGCGCATTTCGGCGAACGCATAGACGCTGTTGAACACGCCCCAGCTGGCCAGGTCGATCGGCCCGTAGCGCATGTGCATCCACTTCACCTGCTGCGCGAAGCTGCGTAGCGTGCGCACCAGCAGCAGCGGCAGTTGCGCCTTTGCGGCATCAGCCCCCTTTTGTCCCTGCACAAACTGGTCGACGGCGCGCGCATAGGCGTAGCCAGCCTGCTTCCAGTAGCCGTGCAGCGCGGTCCACAGGCGGTTTTCCTGGAAGCGCGACGGCCGCGCGTCGCCGAAGTAGTCGTTAGAGAGCTTGCGCACGCGCAGCTGCGCTGCGTCGTCCAGCATCAGCAGCAGCTGGATCCTCAACTCGGGCTTGAAACCCTCGGCCGCCGTCACCGATTCCATCCAGTGCATCAGTTCGTCGAGCGCCTTGACCGGGTCGTTGGCCGGCAGCGCATCGAGCAGGCGCTTTGCTTCCTTCGGATCCGCGAGCGGATGGTCCGGCTTGCCGCCCCCAAATAACCCCATCTTGGAATACCCCCGTAAGGCGTGCATGATACAGCCCATCCCATGCGCTTCCTGATCGTCGACGAATCCGCCGAGTTCCGCCGCACACTCTCTGACATGCTGCGCGCACGCTGGCCGGATGCGCAGGTGGACGAGTGGGACCCGCGCCAGCGCGGCAATCCGGCGAGCGCCCTGGCGAGGGAAAGCTACAGCGCGGTGCTGCTGGATTCCAATCCCGCGGGCGAGGACGGCATCGGCTGGGTGGCGCAGTACCGCAGGATTCCCGGCGCGCCCCCGATGGTGCTGCTCGCCGACCACGGCGACACCCATGTCGCGATCCAGGCGATGAAGGCGGGCGCGGCCGATTTCCTCCGCAAGACCGGGCTGACGCCGGCGCGGCTGTCGCGCGCGCTCGAGGATGCGTTGCGCGAGCACGAGGTGCGGCGCCAGGAAAGCACCGGCAAGCATTCGCCATTCGGGCGCACCGTGCCGATCGAACCGCAGCGCATCGGCGCCCCGATCGGCAAGGACGCGCGCGCCATCCGGGGCTACCGCACGCTGCGCATGATCGGCGAAGGCGGCATGGCGCAGGTTTACCTGGCCGAGCGCGAGCGCGACGGCATCCAGCTGGTGCTGAAGGTGCTCGATCCCGGCCTGCGCCGCGATGGCATTTTCCTCAAGCGCTTCGAGCGCGAGTACAAGCTGATCGTATCGCTGGAGAACGAATACGTGGCGCGCATCTATGACCACGGCTTTTCCGGCGAGCATCCGTACATCGCGATGGAATACCTCTCCGGCGGCACGCTGGCGGCGCGCATGCGCGAAGGCATGACTTCGCTGACCGCGCTGCGCCTCACCTCGCAGATCGCCAAGGCGCTGGACGCGATCCACACGCACGACATCGTGCACCGCGACCTGAAGCCGCAGAACATCATGTTCCGCGACAGCGGCCGGCCGGTGATCGTGGATTTCGGGCTGGCCAAGGACCTCGACTCGGAAATCGAGCTGACCCGTCAGGGAGAAGTCATGGCCACTCCCCGCTATATGAGCCCGGAACAATGCCTGGGAAGAGCCGCCGACGCGCGCTCCGACCTCTACAGCCTGGGGGCGATCTTCTACGAGATGCTGACCGGCCAGCGGCTGTTCGGCAACGCGGGACCCGCCGAGCTGGTCCACGAGCACGTGCACGGGCCGATCCCGCTGCTGCCCGAGCGCCTGTCGGGCTACCAGACTATCGTCGACCGGCTGCTGGCGAAAAAACCCGAAGACCGGTTCCAGAGCGCACGCGATCTTTTCGCTACCATCGCGGTATGAACCAAGCATCCCACGTTTCCGGCGAACGCCAGTACCTCGACCTGCTCGCCGAAGTCCTCGAGGGCGGCGCGCGCAAGACCGACCGCACCGGCACCGGCACGCTGTCGGTGTTCGGGCGCCAGCTGCGTTTCGGCCTGGCGGACAATTTCCCGCTGCTCACCACCAAGAAGCTGCATCTGAAGTCCATCGTCTTGGAGCTGCTCTGGTTCCTGCGCGGCGACACCAACGTGAAGTGGCTGCAGGAGCGCGGTGTCACCATCTGGGACGAATGGGCCGACGAGAACGGCGAGCTGGGCCCGGTCTACGGCTACCAGTGGCGCCACTGGCGCACGCCGGCGGGCGGGGAAATCGACCAGATCAAGAACCTGATCGACGCCATCCGGAAGAAACCCGATTCGCGCCGGCACCTGGTCAGCGCCTGGAACCCGGCCGACGTGGACCGGATGGCGCTGCCGCCCTGCCATGCGCTGTTCCAGTTCTATGTCGCCAACGGCAGGATCTCCTGCCAGATGTACCAGAGGAGCGCTGACCTGTTCCTGGGCGTGCCCTTCAACATTGCCTCCTACGCGCTGCTCACGCTGATGGTGGCGCAAGTGACCGGGCTGAGGCCGGGGGAGTTCGTGCTTACGCTGGGCGACGCGCATCTGTACCTGAACCACCTGGAGCAGGCACGCGAGCAGCTCGCGCGCGCGCCACGGCCGTTGCCGCGCATGCGGCTGAACCCGGCCGTGCAGGATTTGTTTGCCTTCGCCTACGAGGACTTCACGCTCGAGGGCTACGAGCCGCACCCCGCCATCAAGGCGCCCATCGCGATTTAGACAAAAAAAGCCCGTCAACCTAGGGGGGAGTGACGGGCCGGGGGAAATCGGAAGATTCGTATAGCTATTTGTGCATCAGCAGCTGCACTCCGTAGACCAGGCCGGCACCGGCAAAGACGTAGACGAACAACTCGGAATAGAGATTGCGGCTGGTGACTGAGACCCAGGCACGCGTCAGCCAGAAGCTGACGCCGATCATCAGCATCGCGAGCAGCGCCGCCATGCCGCCGGCCATGCCGCGGCCGAACAGATGCGCGATCCAGCCATCCGGCGCGATCAGCTTGTAGATGGTGCCGCCGACGCCACCCGTCACCAGCGCGGCGACCACTAATCCGACCAGCGACTGCAAAAAGATGCCGGTATCGCTGGCGTGCTTGAGTTTGGCGGGATGATTCATGCATGGCTCCTGGCTTGGACTCATACGATCCTTTGCAATCGCTGTGCCAGTGCCGGAAAAAACACCTGTGCTCAGCAGCTTAGGTCGATGGTGTGACGGATTCACACCCGTCGCCACCGGCTCTAAACGTCGCCCCGCGGCGACGCAGTCAGCCGCGCATGCGCGAAGCGCTTGATACCACGCGTCTTTCGCTGTCTCCACGCGGCGACGGTTTGAACATTCCAGGCTCCAGCGCGTGCCGGTCGAGCAAGCGATAGAACTCGGTGCGGTTGCGTCCGGCCAGCCGCGCCGCTTGTGTCACATTGCCCGCGGTGATCTTCAGGATGCGCGCGAGGTAATCACGCTCGAAGGCGCGCCGCGCCTCGTCGAGCGGCGTGAGCGCCGTGTCGCCGGCATCCAGGGCCTGGCGCACCAGCGACGCCGGAATGACGTCGGTCGCCGAGAGCGCCACCGCCTGCTCGACAACGTTGAGCAGCTGGCGCACGTTGCCCGGCCAGGACGCGGCCACCAGCAATTCCATCGCCTCGGGCGAGAGCGCAAGGCGCGGCCGGTCGTAGCGGCGCGCGAAATCCACCAGGAAATGGCCCGCCAGCAACGGGATGTCCTCGCGCCGCTCGGCGAGCGCCGGCAACGAAAGCTTCACCACGCTCAGGCGGTAAAACAGGTCTTCGCGGAATTCGCCCGAGGCGATGCGATCTTCCAGCTTGCGGTGGGTCGCCGACAGTAGTCGCACGTTCACCTCGATGTCCTCGTTGGCGCCGACCGGCCGCACCACCCTTTCCTCGAGGACGCGCAGCAGCTTCACTTGCAGCGACAGCGGCATGTCGCCGATCTCGTCGAGGAACAGGGTGCCGCCATCGGCCGCCTGGAACAGGCCGCGGCGGTCCTGCACCGCCCCGGTGAACGATCCTTTCTTGTGGCCGAACAGCTCGGATTCAAGCAGGCCTTCCGGGATGGCGCTGCAGTTGACGCCGACGAACGGCGCGTCGGCGCGCCGGCTCGCACGGTGGATGGCGCGTGCCAGCAGCTCCTTGCCGGTGCCGCTCGCACCGAGGATGCAGACCGCCGCATCGGACAATGCGACGCGCCTAGCCTGGTTCAGCAGCGATTCCATCGCCGGCGAGCGCGTCACCAGCTCGGTGCGCCAGCCCTGGTCCGCGCCATTGGGCGCGCCCGACAGGCGCAGCGCCTCGGCCACGGTGTCGAGCAGCACCTTCGGGTCGAAAGGCTTGGTGAGGAAACCAAACACGCCACGCTGAGTGGCGGCAACCGCTTCGGGGATCGTACCGTGGGCGGTCAGGATCACCACCGGCAGCGAAGGCGCGTCACGGTGGATCGCGTCGAACAGCGCCAGGCCGTCCATGCCGTCCATGCGCAGGTCGGTGACGACCAGCTCGGGCGGCGCGACCGCGAGCGCCGCGAGCGCCGCCTGGCCGGACTCGGCAGTTGTGACCGCGTAGCCCGCGGCGCGAAGCCGCATCGAGATCAGGTGCAGCAGGTCCTTGTCGTCATCGACCAGCAGGATTCTTTTCTGGTTCTTTTCCATGTTCACCTCGTTTCAGTACGAATGCGGTCTTCACGTTCCAGAATGCCGCGTTCGATGGATTTCATCGCGTCGAGCTGGCGCCTGAGCATTTCTTCGCGCCGCGCAGCGGCTCGGGTGATGCGTTGGCGTTCGGCGGTCTCGGCCGCCAGCTGGGCGTTCAGCCTGTTGATTTCCGCCTTGTATTCGTCGAACCGCGGGTCTGCCGAAGTCCCGGCCGCAGCGCAGCCAGAAAGAAAAATCACCGCCGCAAGGGCGCTCAACTTCATGCCGCTTCAGCCAGCGGCAATACGGGCCGCAGCGGCAGCGTGACGCGGAAATGCGCCCCGACCCTGCCCTCGACGACTTCGATCCGGCCGCCGTGTGCCTCGGTAAATTCGCGGGCGATCGCGAGTCCCAGTCCGGTTCCTTCCGCACGCCCGAAGGCTCCCGCGCGGCCGCGGAAAAAGGCTTCGAAGATCGCCTCGCGCTCCTCGGCCGGCACTCCCGGCCCGCTATCCATGACGTCGATCGTGGCAAGCGCGCCGTTCTCGCGCGCCTGCACGCGGATCTCGCCGCCCGCGGGCGTGAATTTGACGGCATTGCCGACAAGGTTGTCGACCACCGACCGCAACTTCGACGCGTCGGCCCAGACGGTGAATATGGGGACGTCCATGACCACTCTCAAGCCCTTGCCCTGCGCCGCCAGCTGGTGCGAGCGCAACGATTGCCGCAGCAGCGCCTCCAGCGCCACTGAACTGACCTGCAGGCCCGAAGCGGCATGCAGCGCGCGCTGGTAGTCGAGCAGGTCCTCGATCAGATGCTGCAGCTTGACGCTGTTGTCGCGCAGGATGGCGACCACCTGGCGCTGCGGCGGCGCCAGCGGCCCGGCGACCTGGTCGTTCAGCAGCTCGGTGCCCTCGCGCAGCGCCGCCAGAGGTGTCTTCAGGTCGTGCGAGAGGTGGCGCAGGAAACGGTTCTTCTGCGCCTCCAGCTCGGTCAGCCGCAGGCGCAGCCAATCCAGGCGTTCGCCCAGGCTGCGCAGGTCCGCCGGCCCGCTCACCCTGATCGGCCGCGCGAAATCGGCGCCACCCAGCTGGCGGATGGCCGAATCGAGCTCGGCGATCGGCCGCGCGATCAGCCGCGTCAGCGCGAGCGCCGCGGCGAGCGCCAGCGCGGTCGCCAGCAGCACCATCACGATCAGCCGCCGGTGCACTTCGTCGGCGCTCGCCCCCAGACGCTCGACCTCCCGGTCGGCGACGAAATAGCTGACCGCCAGCACCTGGTAGGCGTCGTCGGCCAGCGCATCGGCCAGCGCGCGCACCCTGCGCGGCTCGAGACTGCCGCGCGGCGCCGCTGCGACATGGTCGAACAGTGCCTGCTCGCGCGCCGTGGTGCGATTCAGCGCCGCCTGCTGCTCCTCATCGAGGGACAGCTGCGACAGTTCGCCCGAAAGTTGCGTGAAGCTGGCGTGCGCGCGCGCGAAATCGGCACGCAACTGTGTGTCCGGCAGCACGGTGAGCTGCAGCGCGAGGCGCTCAAGCGAGCCGATGCGGTTGACCAGCGCCCGGCTCGCAGTCGCCGCCTTCGCCGCGCCGAAGACGGCGTTGCGGCCCTGCTCGGTCAGGCGCTGCGTATGCCAGGCGGAATACAGCAGCGTCCCCAGCAGCGGCAGCGCCACTAGCAGAAAACCGGCGATCAGCAGGCCGAGGAATGAGCGCGGATAGCGCAGCCCCGTAAAATTCCTCTTGGTGAACATATAAGTATAGTGACACGTCAAACATTGTCGGGTTCAGGCGAAATGTCACAAATCAGCGACACGTCCCCTTCTGTCCTACCGTCTGTCGGACCAGACCGGACACGCGTCCAGCTCGTCGTTGCGATCGCGGATAACGGCGTCATCGGCGCAAAGGGAACGCTGCCGTGGCATCTGCCGGAAGATCTCAGGCACTTCAAGCGTGTCACGCTCGGTCATCCGGTCATCATGGGCCGGCGCACCTGGGAATCGCTCGGCAAACCGCTGCCCGGGCGCGAGAACATCGTGGTGAGCCGCACAGCGGGCTTCGAAGCGCCGGGCGCGCACGTCGCCATGTCCTTCGAAGCCGCAATCGCGCTATGCGCGGGAGAGTCAGTAGCCTGCGTGATCGGCGGTTCGGCGCTTTTCGCCGCCGCCTTGCCGATCGCGGACAGGCTCGTCATCACCGAGATCCATAGAGCCTACGACGGCGACACGTACTTCCCGGAGTGGAACCGCGCGGACTGGCGCGTCAGCCAAAAAGAAACGCACACCTCTTCCGAAGGCGTGCGTTTCGATTTCGTGCTGTACGAGAGGGCTTAGTTTCTTTTCGACTCGAACACCCGCACCTCAGGCAGCGGAAAGCCGTTGAACTCGCTCGCGTAAGCCGTGGTGTAGGCGCCGGCGTTGCGGATGTAGATGAAGTCGCCCTCCTGCAGATCCGAGGGCAGCGGCTCGTCGCGCAGGATCACATCCACCGAATCGCAGGTCGGCCCCGCCACGTGCCAGGGAATGTCTGGTCCCGAGCGGTCGCTGCGGATCTTGTACTTCAAACCTTCGGTGGTCTCGATCACGCCGCCGAACAGGCCCGCGTCCCAGTGCATCCAGCGCTTGCCGGCGCGCGTCGCGGTGCCGAGCACGCGGCAGACGAAGTAGCCGGCATCCGACACCAGGTAGCGGCCGGGCTCGGCGACCACCCGCACTTCCGGCGGGAACGCCTTCAGCGCCTCGTTCACGACTTCGCCGATCACCTCGATCGACGGGATCGGCTTGACGTGGCGCACGGGGAAGCCGCCGCCGATGTCCAGCATGCGCGGCTTCAGGCCCGCCTTCGTCATCGCATCGAAGGTCGTGCGCGCCTTCTCGATGCCGACGCGCCAGTTCTCCGGGTTGCGGCACTGCGAGCCGGCGTGGAACGTGACGCCCGCCAGGTCCGCGCCGATCTTCGCCGCGGTCTGGATGATTTCGCGCGTGTCGCCCGCCCCGGCGCCGAACTTGCCGGACAGGGGCCAGTCGCTGCCGATGTTCGGCGTGGCGAGCCGCAGGTAGGTCTTGGCGTCGGCCTTGATCTCGTGCACCCGGCGCAGCTCGTCGACGCTGTCGACGACAAACCACTCCACGCCCTTGGCGGCCGCGTAGCTGATCGCCTGGCGCGACTTGACGGGATTCGAGTAGAACACCTCGGCCGGCTTGCCGCCGAGCGTCAGCAGCAGGTCGAGTTCGGAAGTGGAGGCGATCTCGAAGCTGCAGCCCTCCTGCAGCAGCGTCTTGAGCACGCGCCGGTCGGGGTTCGCCTTGACCGCGTAGTGCGGCCGCACGCGCGGCATGGCCGCGTGGAAGCGACGCGCCTTATCGCGCACGATCGCGGTGTCGAGAATCAGGAACGGCCGCGTGTACTTCTGCAGGCTGGCCTGGCGCACGATTTCGAAGTCGAGGCTCGACTCGGCGTGCGTATCGAAGAGCTGTTCTTGCGGTAATGAATTCTGCTTGGTCAGACGACCTATGCTGCTGGGGCGTACGCCCATCGAACTCTCCTTGCTAACTGGGGATCAACTACGTTTCGGGAAGATCAAGGATGACCCGGACTTCCGAACCTGAGTTCCTGATGCTTGTCATGATGACCTCCTTCTTGTCCTTGAGTTATCAGGGAAATTTTGCGAATTATAGGGGTACCCCCCCGCGCGTCAAGGGTTTTGTGACGGTTTTCTTACCCTTCGCCAGAGGGGCGGGCCGGATTCCGGCCTTGAGAAACCACTATAGGTAGCAAAGCTAACCCGCCGACCCACTAAACATTGTGGGCCTAGATGCGCGGCAGCGTGACGCCCTTCTGGCCCTGATATTTGCCGCCGCGGTCGCGGTAGGAGGTTTCGCAAACCTCGTCGGACTCGATGAAGATCACCTGCGCCACGCCCTCGTTGGCGTAGATGCGCGCCGGCAGCGGCGTGGTGTTGGAGAATTCCAGCGTCACATGCCCTTCCCACTCGGGCTCGAGCGGAGTCACGTTGACGATGATGCCGCAGCGCGCATAGGTGGACTTGCCCAGGCAGATGGTCAGCACGCTGCGCGGAATGCGGAAGAACTCGATGGTGCGCGCGAGAGCAAACGAGTTCGGCGGGATGATGCATTCGTCGGCGCAAATGTCGACGAACGACTTCTCGTCGAAGCGCTTGGGATCGACGATGGTGGCGTTGATATTGGTGAACACCTTGAATTCGTTCGAGCAGCGGATGTCGTAGCCGTAACTGGAGGTGCCATAGGACACGATGCGCTTGCCGTTGACTTCCTTGACCTGGCCCGGCTCGAAGGGCTCGATCATCCCCTGCGCCGCCATGCGGCGAATCCACTTGTCAGACTTGATGGTCACTCGTAATCTCCGTTGGATGGCTTCGCATCATAGCGTTGCATGAGGGCAAAAGCGGCGATCTTCGGCGCGCTTGCGGCGCTGGCCCTGCTGCCGCCGCCCACCGGCGGCGCGGCGGAGGGCCCGCCGACCCTCACGGAAAGCGAAATCCGCGCGGCCCTGGCGCTAGGCCCCTGGCCGGCGCCTGACACCAGCGATCCTCGCAACCGCGTGTCGGGCAAGGCAGAAGCCATCGAATTCGGCGAGCGGCTTTTCTTCGACACCCGCCTCTCCGGCAGCGGGAAATTCAAAGTGCCGACCTTGCGTCACCTGCTGCTCACCGCCCCTTACGGCCACCACGGCCAGTTCGAAACCATTGCCGACGTCTTGAAGCACTATTCCGAGCAGGGCGGTGCCGAAATCAAGCCGCTCAAGCTCACAGCCTCCGAGCAAACGGACCTGGTAGTGTTCCTCGAGTCCGTCAGCACCATGGCCAATCCCTGGCGTCCGGACGATGGATGGCGCTGCCGCTGAGGCGCGCTTCTGCGCGCCGCTTCCTTCACGCTAGGTGTTCTGGACGACGATGTTGGGGAACTTAGAAGTCATGTCCTTCTGCGATTCGGCGATGCGCACCGCGCAGCGGCGCGCGACCTGCTTGTAGATCGCCGAGATCTTGCCATCGGGATCGGACACCAGCGTCGGCTTGCCTGAATCGGCCTGCTCGCGGATGGAACCATCCAGCGGCAGCTGGCCGAGCAGTTCGGTGCCGTAATCCTTCGACATCCGCGCCGCGCCGCCCTCGCCGAAGATGTGGCTTTCGTGCCCGCAATTCGAGCAGATGTGGATCGACATGTTTTCCACAATGCCGAGGATCGGAATGCCGACCTTCTCGAACATCTTGAGCCCCTTGCGCGCATCGATGAGCGCGATGTCCTGCGGCGTGGTGACGATCACCGCGCCGGTCACCGGCACCTTTTGCGCCAAGGTCAGCTGGATGTCGCCGGTGCCCGGCGGCAGGTCGACGACCAGGTAGTCAAGTTCGCGCCAGCGCGTGTCCTTGAGCAGCTGCTCCAGCGCCTGCGTCACCATCGGTCCGCGCCAGACCATCGGCGTGTCGTTGTCAATCAGGAAGCCGATCGAGATCGCCTGCAGGCCGTGGCCTTCCATCGGTTCCAGGCTCTTGCCGTCCTTCGATTCGGGCCGCCCCGCGATGCCGAGCATCATCGGCTGCGACGGGCCGTAGATGTCCGCGTCCAGGATCCCCACCGACGCGCCTTCGGCCAGCAGCGCGAGCGCCAGGTTGACCGCGGTGGTGGATTTGCCGACGCCGCCCTTGCCGGAGGCAACGGCGATGATGTTCTTGATGCCGGGAATCAGCTTCACGCCGCGCTGCACGGCATGCGACACGACCCTCGAGCGCACGTTGACGCTCGCACCCGGCGCGCCGGCGGCCTTCAGCGCGTCGATGATCTGGCGGCGGATGGGTTCGAACTGGCTTTTGCCGGGATAGCCGAGCTCGATCTCGACCGAAACCGGGCCATCGGAGACCTTGACACTCTTCACCGAGCGCGTGGCGACGAAGTCCTTGCCGGTATTCGGATCGACGAGTTTCGAGAGGACTGCGTTGACGTCTTTTTCACTGAGGGGCATGCGCGGAGTGTAAGCTAAAATTGTTGTTTCTCCCGCGCAGGTTCCGAGTTACAGATGTCGCGCCGTCTCTTCGTCACCACCGCCCTTCCCTACGCCAACGGGGCGTTCCATATCGGCCACATCATGGAGTACATCCAGGCCGACATCTGGGTGCGCTTCCAGCGCATGCAGGGCCACGAAGTGCATTTCGTCGGCGCCGACGACGCGCACGGCGCGCCAATCATGCTGGCGGCGGAAAAGGCCGGCCAGACCCCGGAGCAATTCATCGCCGCGATCCAGAGCGGCCGCCGGCAGTACCTCGACGGTTTTCACCTCGAGTACGACAACTGGCACTCGACGCATTCACCCGAGAACACGGCGCTGTCGCAGGACATCTTTCGCCGGCTGAAGGCGAAGAACCTGATTTACAGCAAGCCGGTCGAGCAGTTCTACGATCCGGTGAAGGGCATGTACCTCGCTGACCGCTATATCAAGGGCGAATGCCCGAACTGCGGCGCGAAGGACCAGTACGGCGATGCCTGCGAGAACTGCAGCAGCGTCTACGCGGCCACGGCCCTGACGAACCCGTACTCGACACTGTCTGGCGCGAAGCCGGTGCTCAAGACCTCCGACCATTTCTTCTTCAAACTTTCCGACCCAGCCTGCGTCGCGTTCCTGCGCGAATGGCTGGAACTACCCGGCCGGCTGCAGCCGCAGGTGGTGAACAAGGCCTGGGAATGGCTCGACGGCGAAGGCGACAAGGCGCTCGGCGACTGGGACATCTCGCGCGATGCGCCCTATTTCGGCATCCGCGTGCCCGACATCACCGAGGAGAAATACCTCTACGTCTGGCTGGACGCGCCGATCGGCTATCTCGCCAGCCTGAAGAACTATTGCGGCAAGAAGGGGCTGGATTTCGAGAAAACGCTGAAGGATTTCGAGCAGATCCATTTCATCGGCAAGGACATCATCTACTTCCACACCCTGTTCTGGCCGGCGATGCTGAAATTCGCCGGCGCGCCCTACAAGGAACCGGACCACGTCTACGTGCACGGCTTCATCGGCGTGTCGGGCGAAAAAATGTCCAAGTCGCGCGGCACCGGCATCGACCCGCTGCGCTACCTGAACCTCGGCATGAACCCCGAATGGCTGCGCTACTACATCGCCGCCAAGCTCAACGCAGCGGTGGAAGACGTCGACTTCAACCCCGACGACTTCATCGCGCGCGTCAACAGCGACCTGATCGGCAAATACATCAACATCGCCAGCCGATGCGCCGGATTCCTGTCGAAAAAGTTTGCGGGAAAATTGGTCGCCGTAGAAGCGTCGAACACACTCATTCGCGACTTGCGGTCAGATGCAAAAAACGTTGCCGAAATGTATGACGGGCGCGAGTTTGGAAAAGCCCTGCGGTCAGTCATGCACTGGGCCGACCAGGCTAATGCGTTCGTGGATCAGGTGAAACCGTGGGATCTTGCAAAAAAACCCGGCAGTGATTCGGCGCTTCAGCAGGCCTGCTCGGATTCGATCCAGATTTTCCGGATTCTGACGATTTACCTGAAACCGGTCATGCCAGCACTGGCAAAGCAGGTCGAACGCTTCCTGAATGTGCCCGAATTGAAATGGGCCGACGCAAATGGATTGCTGCCGGCCGGTCATGCCATCGGCGAATACAAGCACCTCATGCAACGCGTCGACGACAAACAACTCGATGCACTGTTCGACATTCAACCTGCAACGGAAACGAAGAAGGAAACCGCCGTGACCGACGGAACGATCTCGATCGACGATTTCAACAAGCTGGATCTTCGCGTGGCGAAGATCGTCAAGGCAGAACACGTGGAGGGAGCGGACAAGCTCCTGAAGCTGACCCTGGATGTCGGTGGGACGACGCGCACGGTATTCGCGGGCATCAAGTCCGCCTACGCGCCGGAGAAGCTCGAAGGACAACTCGCGGTGGTGGTGGCGAACCTCGCGCCGCGCAAGATGAAGTTCGGCATCTCCGAGGGCATGGTGTTGGCCGCCTCGGGTGAAGGCCCGGGCATCTTCCTGATTTCCCCGGGCGCGGGCGCCGAGCCTGGCATGCGTGTCAAATGATATTGATATTATAATTCCGTTGTAATATCATTTCGGCGTTCACATGAGGAACGCCGATGGAAAACAAGACCGCGCGCTTCACCGTCCTGCTCGATCCGCGCAAGAAGCGGATCTTCGAGGAGATCTGCGCCGAGCAGGACCTGACCCCATCGCAGGTGGTCCGGCAGTTGATCCGCGAATACGTCATCGCCAACGCCGGCGACCGCGAGTTGCCGGCCTGGCTGCTGGCTGCCGCTTCCAAGAAGACCGCCACCGCCTGAGTCCATGGCGCTGCACCCTTTTCGGCCGCGACTGCTGGAGTGCCTGAAGGGCTACGACCGCCACACGCTGGCGGCTGACGTCAGCGCCGGCCTGACGGTCGGCGTGATCGCGCTTCCGCTCGCGATGGCTTTTGCGATCGCCTCCGGATTGAAGCCCGAGGCGGGCCTGTTCACCGCGATCATCGCCGGCTTCCTGATTTCAGCGCTGGGCGGCTCTCGTGTGCAGATCGGCGGGCCGGCAGGCGCCTTCATCGTCATCGTCTACGGCATCGTCCAGCAGTACGGCCTCGGCAACCTGCTGATCTCGACCGCCATGGCTGGCGTGCTGCTGTTCGTCATGGGGCTGACGCGAATCGGCTCGCTCATCCGCTACATTCCGGTGGCCATCGTCATCGGCTTCACCAACGGCATCGCGGTGCTGATCGGGCTATCGCAACTGAAGGATCTGCTCGGCCTGCGCATTGAAAAAATGCCGGCGGATTTCTTCGGCGCAACGCGCGCCATCGCGGGCGCTGTCGACACGGTGAGAGTGCCGACCGTCGCGCTCGGTCTTGCTTCTCTGCTGCTGCTGATCCTCTGGGGCATGGCCAGGCGCGCGCCCCTCACCCGGGTGCCGCCCACCCTGGTGGTCCTCATTGCCGCCACGGTTGCCACCGCGGTGTTCGGCCTGCCGGTGGAGACCATCGGCTCGCGCTTCGGCGGCATTCCGAACGGGCTGCCGGCGTTCACGCTGCCGGACCTTTCCTGGGAGAACGCGCGCAACCTGATCGGACCGGCGGTCACCATCGCGCTCCTGGGTGCGGTCGAGTCGCTGCTCTGCGCGCGCGTCGCCGACAGCATGATCGACGATCGCCATGATCCCAACCAGGAGCTGATGGCCCAGGGGATCGCGAACTTCGTCGTGCCTTTCTTCGGCGGCATGCCTGCGACGGGCACCATCGCGCGCACCTCTGCCAACATCCGCAGCGGTGCCCGCACGCCGGTGTCGGGAATCGTGCACGCGCTCACGCTGCTCGCCATCGTGCTGCTCGCCGCGCCGCTCGCGGGACATGTGCCGCTCGCCGCACTGGCGGCGATCCTGCTGTTCGTCGCGTGGAACATGGGCGAATGGGGCGAATTCGCGCGCCTGCGGCAGTTTTCCGCCCAGTACCGCACCATTATGGTCTCCACCTTCCTGCTGACTGTAATGGTCGACCTCACGGTCGCCGTGCAGATCGGCCTGGTGCTGGCGGCCCTGTTCTTCATCCACCGGATCTCCACGCTGACCACCATCGAGCCGGTAACCGCCGCGGTGGGCCTGCCGCCGGGCGCGGCGGCCTACCGGATCTTCGGTTCGCTGTTCTTTGGCGCCGTCGGCAAGCTTGAGGCGCTGATTGAGCCGGGTGCCAGTGAAGCGCCGCCGCGGGTGCTGATCCTCGACCTGCACAGAGCGATCAACCTGGATACCACCTGCCTGGACGCACTGGAGGCGCTGCACCGCTGCCTGGAGAAGCGCGGCGCGACCTTGGTGCTTTGCGACGCCAATGATCAGCCGCTGTCGCTGATGCGCCGCAGCGGCTTCGTGAAAAAACTGGGAAAGGAAAATCTGCTGCCGGACCTGCCCGCGGCCATCGGCCGCGCCGCAACCCTGCTCAGGGTTTGAGGTACGCGAAACCGTCCTTCTGCTGCAGCCGGGTGATCTCGGCGACGCCCGACGGTACGAACGTCGAGTAGGAAATGAACTGGTCGCGCGCGAGCTTGCGGTTGCGCAACGTGATCTCGCAGACGTCGAACTGCACGCCGCGCTGGACCAGCTGCTCGACCAGGTCTTCATACTTGTTGCCGTTCACGTCCTTCGCGCCCTTCATCATGAAGTCCACGCCTAGCGCGTGCGATACCACGACGATCTTGGCGTTCGGATTCACTTCGAGGTGGTTGTTGATGTTGCGCAGTCCGCTGGTCGCCTGCGCGAGGCCTTCGCTCAAGTGGTACACCACGTGGTCCTGGCCGCGATCGCCTGCACCGTGCGTCCCGGCGCAAGCAGATATCAGCCCGGATGCGGCAAGCGCGGCAAGCGCCGTGAACAGCGACCTGCGCTTCAACTCAGCCCCTGCCGCCGCAACTGGCGGGCATCGAGGCGTTCGGATAGCCACGGCATCTCCACTCGAGCTTGCCGCCTTCCAGTTTCGGCGTCACTGAAATTTCGATCGCGTTCTTTTCGTTCCAGCCGCGGATCGCGCCGCTGGGCTCGACGATCCATTTGAATTCGCCGTACTTCGGGTCGGACTTCGAGGCCAGCTTGATACCTCCGCCCGTGCCGGCGAGATTGCCCGTCTTCGCGGCGGCCGCGGCGACCTGTTCCTTGGCCGCTTCCGCACCCGCGACCAGCGCCTGCGCCGCTTCCTTGGCTTCAGAACCCGCCATCTGCGGCAGGACGAACGAGACCGCGACGAATCCGATCAGGGCCAATCCGGCGATGACG
Source organism: Betaproteobacteria bacterium (assembly GCA_025356085.1). Classification (GTDB taxonomy): domain Bacteria; phylum Pseudomonadota; class Gammaproteobacteria; order Burkholderiales; family SG8-39; genus RBG-16-66-20. The sequence goes on along the minus strand of JANXUV010000064.1, from coordinate 12,927 downwards.
AGCAGTGCGGCGCGCATATCAGGTTCCTCCGATGTTGCTTTCGCGGCACTTTACCACGGCGGGCGGGCAACTTCCGGATGGGCGCAAAGGCAAAATTTGGTCATGCGCGCGACAAACCACCATATTGGAATTCGACCGCCTCCGGCGTAAGCCAGGCCGCGAGTTCCCCGATCAGCAGCTCGTCCGGCCGCACCCGCCAGGCCTCGCCGAGCGCGACGTCGCAACTCGCACCCTCGTTCTCGTAATGCACGAGAACCGGGCAGCCACCCTCACCCGCCGCGCGATACGGCGCCAGCATGTCCATCAGGCGCTTCGGATCGCGCGCTTTGTCGGTGCCGCCGTTCAATTCAATCCTCAGGCGGGCGCCGAAGCGCGCGCGCAGCGACGCAAGATCGAGCAGCTCGTCCGCGGTGACGCGCAGACCGCCGATGAACTCGTCGCGCTGAACCTTGCCCTGCACCACCAGCAGCCGGTCCTCCTTCAGCTTGTCGCGGTGCTTCTCGAACTGCTCGTTGAACACCGAGATTTCGACCTGCGCGCTGCCGTCATCGAGCAGCACCGTCATCATCCGGCCGCGCCGCGTCATCTGCACCCGTGCCGAAGACACCACGCCGGCGATCCACGCGCGATCGCCCGCCGAAGCGAGCTTCGCCAGCGGCGTGCGCGGGAAACCCTTCAGTTCGCGTTCGAAGACCGAGAACAGGTGCCCGGACAGGCAGTAACCGAGCGCTGCCTTCTCTTCGGTCAGCTGCTGGCGCAGGTCCCAGGGACGGGTTTCCACCAGCACCAGGCCCGCGGTGTGCGCCGCATCGGCTTCGCCGAACAGGCTGTTCTGCGACGCCGCGCGCTCCGACTGTTCGGCGGCTTCGATGGCGCGCCCGGCGGACGCAAGCAGCGTGGCGCGGTTGGCATTGACGCCGTCGAAGGCGCCGGCGCGCACCAGCGCCTCGATGCAGCGCCGGTTCACCACGCGCTTGTCGACGCGGCGGCAGAAATCCGCCAGGTCAGTGAACGGCCCGCCGCCCTTTTCACTGTTGCGAGCCGCGAGAATCGCCTCAATCGCCGCCTGCCCGGTGCCGCGCACTCCGCCCAGCCCGTAGCGCACCGTTTTCAGGTCCACCGGCACGAAACGATAGACGGAAGCGTTGACGTCCGGCGGCAGCACCGTCAAACCGTTGGCCACAGCGTCATCGCGGAACTGGCGCACTTTGTCGGTATCGTCCATCACCGCCGACATGTTGGCCGCCATGAACGCGGCCGCATGGTGCGTCTTCATGTAGGCAGTCTGATAGGCGAGCAGCGCGTAGGCCGCGGCATGCGACTTGTTGAAGCCGTAGCCGGCGAATTTTTCCATCAGGTCGAACAGCTGCATCGCGCGGTTGCGCTGCAGCCCGTTCTTCTCGGCGCCGGTGACGAAGATGTCGCGATGCGTCGCCATCTCGTCGGCGAGCTTCTTGCCCATCGCGCGCCGCAGCAGGTCCGCGGCACCGAGCGAGTAGCCGCCGATCACCTGCGCAATCTGCATTACCTGTTCCTGGTACACCATGATCCCGTAGGTGGGTGCGAGGATTGGCTCCAGGCGCGGATCGACATAGTCGATGCGCTTCTTGCCCTGCTTGCAGGCGACATAGTCCGGGATCAGTTCCATCGGGCCCGGGCGGTACAGCGCCACCAGCGCGATCACGTCCTCGAAACGCGCCGGCGGCGCCTGCTTGAGCAGGTCGCGCATGCCGCGCGATTCAAACTGAAACACCCCGGTGGCGTTGCCCGAGGCGAGCATCGCGTAGGACGCCTTGTCGTCCAGCTGCAGCGCCTCGATGGAGAATTCCTTTTCCCCCATCTGGCGAACGTAGCGCTCCGCCCAGTCGAGCACGGTGAGCGTGGTGAGGCCGAGGAAATCGAACTTCACCAGGCCGATCTTCTCGACGTCGTCCTTGTCGAGCTGGGAGATGACGTGCGTGCCCCCCTCGGCGGCGTACAGGGGACAGAAGTCGGTCAGCTTGCCCGGCGCGATCAGCACGCCGCCCGCGTGCATGCCGACATTGCGGGTAAGCCCCTCGAGCTTCTCGGCGAGCTCCAGCAGGTCGCGGACTTCCTCTTCCTTCTTCTCGCGCTGCGCGAGCAGCGGCTCCATCTCGCGCGCATCCTTTAGCGTGATGTTCTTGCCGGGCTGCACCGGCACCAGCTTGGCGATCTGGTCGCAGAAGTTGTAGCCAAGGTCGAGCACGCGGCCGGTGTCGCGCAGCACCGCGCGCGCCGCCATGGTGCCAAAGGTAGCGATCTGCGACACCGAATCCTCGCCGTATTTCTTGCGCACGTAGTCGATCACGCGGTCGCGGCCGTCCTGGCAGAAGTCGATGTCGAAGTCCGGCATCGAGACCCGCTCCGGGTTGAGGAAGCGCTCGAATAGCAGGTCGTATTTCAGGGGATCGAGGTCGGTAATGCCGAGCGCATAGGCCACCAGCGAGCCCGCGCCCGAGCCGCGCCCCGGGCCGACCGGCACGCCGTTCGAGCGCGCCCAGCTGATGAAGTCGGCGACGATCAGGAAGTAGCCCGCGTAGCCCATGTGGGCGATGGTGCCGTTCTCGAACTCCAGGCGCGCCTTGTAGCGGGGCGCCTCATTCCTGCGCGTCGCTGCATCGGGGAACAACCGCTCCAAGCGCCCCGCCAGCCCCGACTCGGCCTGATTGCGCAGGTATTTGTCGAGCGTCACGCCTTTCGGCGTCGGGAAAGCCGGCAGCCGGCTCTTGCCGAGTTCGATCTCGAGGTTGCAGCGGCGCGCGATCTCGACCGCGTTCTCCAGCGCCTGCGGGACGTCGGCGAACAGTTGCGCCATCTCGTCCTGCGTCTTGAAGTACTGCTCCGGCGTGAACAGCTTGGGCCGCCGCTGGTCGCCGAGCACGTAGCCCTGCGAGATGCAGACCCGCGCCTCGTGAGCCTTGAAGTCTTCGCGCGCGGTGAATTGCACCGGGTGCGTCGCCACCACCGGCAAGCGCAGTTTCGCCGCCAGCGCGAGCGTGCCGTTGACCAGCTTCTCCGTGTTCGGCGCGCCCGCGCGCTGCACTTCCAGGTAGTAGCGCCCGGGAAACAGCTTCGACCAGGCCGCGGCCAGCTTCTCGGCCGCCGCCATGTTGCCGCCGGCGAGAGCATGCCCGACGTCGCCGCCGGCGAAGCCCGACAGCGCGATCAGCCCGTCGGTGCCCTGCTCGCTGAACCAGGCCATGGCAAATTCGGCGCGCGCGCGGTGCTGGTTTTTCAGCCAGGCGCGCGAGAGCAGTTCGCAAAGGCGCAGGTAGCCGGCGCGCGAGCTGCACAGCAACAGCGCGCGATACGGCTTTTCGCGGTCGCTGTCATTCTGTATCCAGCAGTCGACGCCGGCGATCGGTTTGATTCCCGCGGCTCGCGCCGCGGTATAGAACTTGATCAGGCCGAAGACATTGCCGCCGTCGGTGAGCGCGAGCGCCGGCATGCCGTCCGACTTCGCCGCCGCCACCGCGTCGTCGATACGGACGAGGCCATCCGTCACCGAGTACTCGCTGTGCATCCTGAGGTGGACGAAGCGCAATGCGTTCACGAAAAAATTTTACCACCCGCATCCGCCGCGAACTGCGCCGCGGACTCCCGGCACTGGCGTTGGTCTATCATTGGCGCAGGAGCATCCCATGCGCAGCTTGCTGATCGCATTCGCAATTGCCGGCACCACTCTCTCCGCCGCGGCGCAGGAGGTTTACAAATACACCACGCCCGGCGGCAGCACTGTCTACACCGACGATCCCGCCGCCGCGAACAAGGGCGCGCAAAAAGTCGACCTGCCGGCGACGTCGCCATCGACCGCTGGCGCGCCGTCCTCCGGATTGAGCGCGGCCGACCGCAAACTGGCCGAACAGGCGGACCAGCGGATGGCAGCGCTCGATCGCGCCTCTGCCGATATCGTTGCCGCGCACGATTCCCTGCGCGCCGCGGAGGCGCGCCGGGCGGCGGGCGTCGAGCCGGCCGAGGGGGAGCGCCAGGGCCGCCGCTACCGGCCGGAGTACTGGGAGCGGCAGCATGCCCTCGAGCAGGACGTAGTTTCGGCGAAGGCCAGGCTGAACGACGCGCTCGACCGCCGCAACGCGCTGCGCTAGCCCGTTGGCCAACTCAATGCCAGCGCTGACCGCGCTCTTCACCGGCGCGGTGTTCATCGCGCTGTCGCCGATCTGGGTGCGGGTGTCGGAAGTCGGCCCGACCGCGAGCGCCTTCTGGCGAGTCTTGCTCGCAGTGCCTTTGCTCTGGGCTCTTTTCTTTTTCAATTCCCGGGGCCGGGCATCCCTGGAAAAAAGCCAATTCATACCGCTGCTCGCGGCGGGAATGGCGTTTGCCGGCGACCTCGCGTTCTGGCACTGGTCGATCCAGTACACTTCGGTCGCCAACTCCACGCTGCTGGCGAATCTCGCTTCGATCTTCGTCACGCTGGCCGCCTGGGTCCTCTGGCGGCAGCGGCCAAGCGCGTTGTTCCTCGCCGGGCTGGCGGCGGCGCTGCTGGGCACCGGCCTGCTGGTGCAAGCGAGCATCGCCGGGTCTGCCGGCACGTCGCCGACCGCCCTGCTGGGCGACGGCCTCGGCGTGGTCACGGCGATGTTCTACGCCTGGTACCTGCTGTCGGTGAAAGGCCTGCGCGACCGAGGCGCAGCGACGCTGCAGCTGATGGCGGTCACCACCACCATCACCGCTGTGATCCTGCTGCCGGTCGCGCTCGTATCGGGCGAGCCATTGCTGCCGCAAACCGCGGCCGGCTGGCTGAAGCTGCTCGGCCTCGCATGGATTTCGCACGCGGCCGGCCAGGGGCTGATCGCTTTCGCGCTCGCCCAGCTGCCGGCGGCATTTTCGGCGGTCGGGTTGCTGCTGCAGCCAGTGATCGCCGCGGGCTTCGCATGGCTGCTGCTGTCGGAATCCCTGTCTGTTTTGCAATGCGCGGGCGGCGCAGTGGTACTTTTCAGTATCTACTTGGCGCACCGGGGGAGAACGAACGCATGAAATTTCGCTTGCTGTTTTTACTCCCCTTTCTTTTTACCGGAACCATTTTTGCGCAGGAGTGGCCCGCACGGCCGGTGAAGTTCATCGTCTCGCAGGCGCCGGGCACTTCGCCCGACATCACGGCGCGCTATCTCGCCGACCGGCTCTCGAAGATCTGGAATCAGTCGGTGGTGGTCGAAAACCGCCCCGGCGGACAAAACGTCCCCGGCGCGCAGGCCGCGGCGCGTTCGGCGCCCGACGGCTACACCTTCTTCTACGCCACCACCGCGGCGATCGTTTCCAATCCGTACACCTTCAAGTCGCTGCCCTACGACCCGGCGAAGGACTTTGCGCCGGTGGCGATGATCGCCAAGTCGCCAATGGTGATCGCGGTCAACCCGGAAGTACCGGCGAAATCGCTTGGCGAACTCATCGCGCAGGACAAATCGCAACCGGGCCGGCTCGCCGCGGCCAACGAGGGCACCAAGACCTTCAGCGGCCTGATGAGCCAGATGCTCAACCAGATCACCGGCATGCACCTGCTGCAGGTTCCCTACAATGGCGTCTCGCCGGCGATCCAGGACACCATCGCCGGCCGCACGCAGGTGGTGCTGGTGAGCTCCGCCGCGCTGCTGCCCTTCCTCAAGCGCGGCGAACTGCGCGCGCTGGCGGTCAGCTCCGGCAAGCGCGTGCGCGGCCTGGAAGACGTGCCCACGCTGGCCGAGAGCTACCCCGGCTTCGAGTACGTCGGCTGGTTCGCCCTGCTCGCGCCGGCCGGAACGCCGGCGGCAATAGTGCAGAAGGCGAACCGGGATACGGACAAAGTGCTGACCGATCCGGAAGTCGCGCAGCGCCTGTTCGACCTGGGATTGGTCAACGAGGGTGCGGGAACCCCGGAGTCACTCGGGGATTTCCTTCGCGCCGAACGCGAGCGCTGGGCCAAGCTGGTGAAGGAAATCGGGCTGCAGCCCGAATAGCCGCGGCTAGAGGACCACCGCCTCCGGCTCGCCGGCGTTGCCAGCTTCGACGAAGCCGATCTCGTAAGCGAGTTCGCCTTCGCGCTTGAGCAGCATAGTGGCGGCGGCAACGTGCTCGCGCGCGACGGCGATCACCATGCCGATGCCGCAATTGAAGACACGGTGCATTTCATCTTCGGCGACGTTGCCGTTCTGCTGCAGCCAGGTAAACAGCTGCGGCCGCGGCCACATTTTTTTTCGCAGCACGGCGCGCATGCCCTCGGGCAGCATGCGCGGCACGTTGCCGACCAGGCCGCCGCCGGTGATGTGCGCGAGACCTTTGACCTGCACTGCCGCCATCAGCTTGAGCACCGGCTTCACGTAGATGCGCGTCGGCTCCATCAGCGTGTCGGCGAGGTCGCCGCTCGGCTTGTCTTCGCCGACGATCTTGCGGATCAGCGAGTAGCCGTTGGAGTGCGCGCCGCTGGAGGCCAGGCCGAGCAGCACGTCGCCCGGCTTGATGGTGCTGCCGTTGATGATCTTTTCCTTCTCGACCACGCCGACGCAGAAGCCCGCCAGGTCGTACTCGCCTTCCGGGTACATGCCCGGCATTTCGGCGGTTTCGCCGCCGATCAGGGCGCAGCCCGCCTCGGTGCAACCCTCGGCGATGCCCTTGATCACCTGCGTTGCGACGCCCTTGTCGAGCTTGCCGCAGGCGAAGTAGTCGAGAAAGAAAAGCGGTTCGGCGCCTTGCACCAGAATGTCGTTCACGCTCATCGCCACGAGGTCGATGCCCACCGTGCCATGCCGGCCGAGCATGAACGCGAGCTTGAGCTTGGTGCCGACGCCGTCGGTGCCCGAAACCAGGATCGGCTCCTTGTACTTTTTCGGGATCGCGCACAGCGCGCCGAAGCCGCCCAGGCCCGCCAGCACCTCCGCGCGCATGGTGCGCTTGGCGAACGGCTTGATCGCTTCGACGAGCGCATCCCCGGCGTCGATGTCGACGCCCGCGTCGCGGTAAGAGATGGATTCCGGCATGGCGGTTAAAATCAATTTTACGATGAAGCAGCTTGCGTTGGGCATTTCGCCACCCCCACAGCCGACGCTCGATAATTTCGTGCCCGGCGCCAACGCCGAACTGCTGGCGCGCCTGCGGGAACTCCAGGCCGGCAAATTCTCTGAAAGCGTGCTCTATCTGTGGGGCGAGGCCGGTTCAGGCAAGAGCCATCTTCTGCAGGCCTGCGCCGGCCTGAATCCAGCGGACGATGTCGAGAAGCTCGATGAAGCAGTCCAGATCGGCTTGTTCAACAGGATCAACGAATCGCGCCAATCCGGCGGGACCGTGCTTGCCGCGGGCAACGCACCGCCCGCGCAGTTGCCGCTGCGCGAGGACCTGAAATCGCGCCTCGCCTGGGGGCTGGTCTACCAGGTAAAGCTACTTAGCGACGAAGAACGTTCGACCTATTTGCGTGGGGAAGCCACGCGCCGTGGCATGCAACTGCCAGACGAGGTCATTGCCTACCTGCTGACGCGCATGCGCAGGGATATGCGTTCCCTAAATGCGGTTCTCGACAGGATCGACCTGGCCTCCCTGGAATTGAAGCGCCCGATTACGCTGCCGCTGTTGCGCGAAGCGCTCAAAGAATGAATCTGGCCCTGTTCGATCTCGACAACACCCTGCTCGCCTGCGACAGCGACTACGAATGGGGCCAGTTCCTGGTAGTTCGCGGCGTGCTCGAACGCGGCGAATACGAAGCGCAGAACGCGGCTTTCTACGAGCAGTACAAGGCGGGCACGCTGGATATCCACGAATTCCTCGGCTTCGCGCTGCGCCCGCTCGCCGAGCACGCGCCGGAAGACCTCACGCGCTTGCATGCCGAGTTCATGGACGCGCGCATCCGGCCCGCGATGGGAGCGCCCGCGCGCGCGCTGGTGCGCCGCCACCTCGATGCCGGCGACCTGTGCGCGGTCGTCACCGCTACCAACAGCTTCGTCACCGGCCCTATCGCCCGCGAGTTCGGCGTGCCGAACCTGGTCGCCACCGAGCCGGAGCGGGTCGGCGGCCGCTTCACCGGCCGGGTGGCCGGCACCCCCTGCTTCAGGGAGGGCAAGATCGAGCGTGTCGATGACTGGCTGGCGGCGCAGGGCCGCAAGCTCGGGGACTTCGCCAGTAGTGCGTTCTACAGTGACTCGCACAACGATCTGCCGCTGCTTGAGCTGGTCACGCAGCCGGTGGCCGTCGATCCGGACGAAAAGCTCGCCGCCGAGGCAAGGCGGCGCGGCTGGTCGGTGATTTCCCTGAGATAATCCCCGCCGGTAATGATCAAACGCTTCATCCGCCGCGTGCTCGGCCTGGATACCCCGGCGCCGCAGCGCGTTCCGCAAGCGCGCCACAGCGTCACGCGCAATGCGATCAGCCCGGGCGCGCTCAAGGTCTGCGACACGCTCTCCGAACGCGGCTACCCGGCTTACGTGGTGGGCGGCGCGGTGCGCGACATCCTGCTAGGCATCGAACCGAAGGATTTCGACGTCGCCACCGCCGCTCGGCCCGAGCAGATCAAGCCCCTGTTTCGCCGCGCGCTGCTGATCGGGCGACGTTTTCGCCTGGTCCACGTGATGCTGAGCCAGGAAACCATCGAAGTCTCTACCTTCCGCGCCGCCGACCAGCAAAAGGCCGAGAAAGATGAGCATGGCCGCGTACTGCGCGACAATGTCTTCGGCACCCTGGAAGAGGACGCGCTGCGGCGCGATTTCACCGTCAACGCGCTCTACTACGACTGCCGCTCGGGCGAGGTGATCGATTACCACGGCGGCCTGGCCGACCTGAAAAAGCGCACGCTGCGCATGATCGGCGACCCGGAAACCCGTTTCCGCGAGGATCCGGTACGCATGCTGCGCGCGGTGCGGCTGGCGGCCAAGCTCGGCCTGTCCATCGATGGCAAGACGCGCGCACCGATCAAGCGCCTCGCTCCGTTGCTGGAGCACGTGCCGCCGCCGCGCCTGTTCGAGGAAATGCTCAAGCTGCTGCTCTCGGGCCACGCCAGCGCCTGCCTGCGCCAGCTGCGCAACTAAGGCCTGCACAAGGGCCTGCTGCCGCTGTTGGACGTGATCCTCGACCAGCCGCTGGGCGAGCGCTTCGTCACGCTGGCGCTGGCGCAGACCGACGAGCGCGTGCGCACCGATCGGCCGGTCTCCCCGGCGTTCCTCTTTGCCGCTCTCCTTTGGCACGAAGTGCTGGCAGCCTGGAAAGCCCGCGAAAAGCGCGGCGAACGCCGCGTCCCGGCGCTGGAGTTCGCCATGGATGAAGTGCTGGACGCGCAAAGCGGCAAGCTCGCCATTACTCGCCGCCTCACCGCCACCATGCGCGAAGTCTGGGCGATGCAGCCACGCTTCGAGGAACGCTCCGGGCAGCGCCCCTGGCGGCTGCTCGAGGCCGAGCGTTTCCGCATGGCTTACGATTTCCTCGCTTTGCGAGCGCAAAGCGGCGAAGTGCCGGCCGAGATCGAATCCTGGTGGCGCGCATTCCAGGCCGCGGACGAGGAATCACGCCAGGCAATGCTGCTGCCCGATTCAGGCCCGCACAAGAAACGCCGCCGCCGGCGCCGCGGCAAGAAGCCAGCCGAGGGCGCGCCGCCGCCGGCATGATCCGCGCTTACGTCGGTCTGGGTGCGAACCTTGGCGAGCCCCGCCGGCAACTCACCGAAGCGATCATCGCAATGAGCGGCTTGCCCGAGACCCGCCTCGCCGGACACTCCAGCTTCTATCGGACGGCACCCGTCGGCTTTGCGGACCAACCGGAGTTCTTGAACGCCGTGGCAGCGCTCGACACCCGGCTTGCGCCCGGCGTGCTGCTGGAAGGCCTGCAGGGCATCGAACGGCGCCACCACCGCGAGCGATCCTTTCCCAATGCGCCCAGGACGCTCGATCTCGACCTGCTGCTTTTCGGCGATGAACAGATCGCGCGGCCCGGCCTGACGGTGCCCCACCCGCGCATGCAGGAGCGCGCGTTCGTGCTTCAGCCCTTGCTCGAACTCGATCCCGGGATTTCAATTCCTGGAAGAGGAAAAGCCAGCACTTTGCTATCTGCTTGCGCTTCGCAGAAGATCGAAAGGATGGACTGACGTGTCCGGAAAATTTGGCCACATCGCCGTCGAAGGCCCGATCGGCGCCGGCAAGACCAGCCTGGCGCGCCGCCTGGCGGAGCGCCTCGGCGCCGAGCTGTTGCTCGAGCAGCCGGGTGAGAACCCGTTCCTCGTGCGCTTCTACCAGGACATGGCGCGCTACGCACTGCCGACGCAGCTGTTCTTCCTGTTCCAGCGCGCGCGCCAACTGGCGACGCTGGCGCAGCCTGACATGTTCGGGCGGCCGACGGTATCGGACTTCCTGCTGGACAAGGACCCGCTGTTCGCCCGCATCACGCTGTCGGCCGACGAAATGGCGCTGTACCAGAAAATCTACGACGCGATCCGGCCGCAGGCGCCGGCGCCGGACCTGGTGGTCTACCTGCAGGCGCAGCCGGCGACGCTGTACGAGCGCGTGCGGCGGCGGGCGGCTGAATTCGAGCGCGGCATCGGCGAGGACTACCTGGCGCTGCTGGCGGAAGGCTACGCGCGCTTCTTCTACAACTACGCAGCCTCGCCGGTACTGATCGTGAACTCGGAGAACCTGAACTTCGTGGCGCGCGACGCCGACCTGGAACTGCTGCTGGCGCGCATGCGCGGCATGAAGAGCCGCCGGGAGTTCTTCAGCCTGGGTTAGCTGGCTTAGCTTGGGTAGGGCTCGAACATCATCGACTCGACCGGGCAGCCCATCGCCTGCGCGATCTTGTCCATCGCCTCGTCGGAGAGCTGCACCGCATGGAAGTCGGCGTCGCCGCCCTTCGAGGTGATAAAGGCCTTGGCGGCAGCCTCGGTATTCCAGGTCACCACCGGGTCGGGGCTCACGCCGGCCACTTGCTGGCAGATCGGGAATCCGTCGGACTTGTAGACGATCGCGAACATTGAAAACCCCTCCGAAATCCCTGACTCGATGACTGGAAAACTTTAACCCAAGCGGCCCGTTTCGGCTAGAACCCGGTTATTCATTTCGTCTTGCGATGCAGCGCGCATTCCGGCGCCATTCACGAAAAAGCAACACCCCTTGTTTGCACAGGGGAACTATCAGGCGTTTAATGGCTCCCGGAGGCGCCGGGCCCCGCCCGGAACCGAGCGTAACTACTCCCCTGCAAAGGGGAATTTCTAGGGGGCAAGACCATGAGTGACATGCGCGATGCTATAGGGCTGCGAGCCGGCTGGAAGAATTTCGCAGAGACGCAGTACGAGTTCGAGCCTGCCACCGGCACGCTCTGGGGCTACATGAACCAGCGGGGAAACCCCTGCTTCAACCTTGGGCTGCTGAAGGAGATCCGCAACGTCGGCAATGAATTGACCGCCAACAGCGGCCACCTCGATTTCGAGGGCGCCATGCACAAGGTGCATACCTACGTCGCCGCCTCGCGCGTGCCGAGGGTGTTCAACCTCGGCGGCGACCTGGCGCTGTTCATGCTGCTGATCCGCGCGCGCGACCGCGACGCGCTCGCCCACTACGCCCGGCTGTGCATCGATAACATCCACAGCCAGATCCAGCACTACCAGTGCCCGACGCTCACCACCATATCGCTGGTGCAGGGCGACGCGCTCGGCGGCGGCTTCGAGATGGCGCTGTGCAGCGACGTGATCGTCGCAGAGGAATCGGCAATGCTCGGCCTGCCGGAGATCCTGTTCAACCTGTTTCCGGGAATGGGCGCTTACAGTCTTCTCGCCAGACGCGCGAGCCCGCGCGTCGCAGAGGAACTGATCCTGTCGGGCAAAATGCTGCCGGCGGCGCGACTGCACGAGATGGGCATCATCGACGTGCTGGCCAAGGATGGCGAAGGCGAGGCGGCGGTGCAGGCCTGGATTGCGAAGAACGCGCGCCGGCGCAGCGGCCACCAGGCCGTGATGCGCGTGCGCCAGCAGGTCAATCCGATCACCCGCGAAGAGCTGGATGCCGTTGCGGACACCTGGGTGGATTGCGCGCTGCGCCTGGAAGACCGGGACCTGCGCATGATGAGCCGGGTGGTACGCGCCCAGATGGAGCGGATGGACGCGGCGGCGGCAGCCTATGCGCCCGTGCCGGCCGCGGGAATCGCGATGGCTGCGGGCTGAACCCAGGCTCAGGGCCTGAGGTGCGAGACGAAACCGCCGTCCGAGAAAAGCTGGCCGAACTGGTGGAAGTTGACGCGCGTCGAATCGATGATCGCGGCCTGAGCCGAGGGGTCGTCGATGGTTTTGAGCAGTACGTTCAGCTGCGCCATGTGGTGTGCGTCCATCGTTGCGTGAGAGGAAAGGAAACGGAACCCCCCCGCCGTGACATCCTTTCCGATCGCTCGCGCGATCGAGTCGGCCGCTTTGCCGCCGTACACCGAGGCGATCACCTCTAGCACGTAGAGCATGCCGAGCACCGAGCAGGGATGTATCCGCTCGGCTGCATTGTAGTTAAATCCAATCATCGCCTGTACGGGCGCGCTGGGCTGCGTCGCAGCTACCGCGCGGATGTCGCCGCCGACTGCGGCGACATCCTCCAATACCCACTGCTCGTGCCCGGTCTCCTCGCCGATCCGCTCGCGGAGTTCGTCGCCGATGCGCTCCAGAGGCCCTTCACAGCGCGTCTCGGCAACCGCCATGATGGGACAAAAGTGCAGGACGATGTGATAGAGGTCGTGCAGGAACGCCTTGTATTCGGCCAGCGTCAGCCCCTTGTGAATCATGGAGTGCACCCGCGGCGACGTCTCAATCGAGCGCCGACTGGCGTCGGAGTCTTCGATAAGTGTGATGAAGAACGACATGCTGCTCGATTGCCTCTGCTTTTGGAAAGCGGCGATTCTACAGTTTCGCGGGCGGAAACCGCCGGCTCGCGGCGCTCATTTCAGCGCGGCCGCACCGTCATCCGGATCCCGGTA
>JANXUV010000042.1 GCA_025356085.1 Betaproteobacteria bacterium | reverse complement strand
GGTTTGACACCAAATGCCAGCCCGGAGTACCCTCCCTACTCTCTGGGGAGCCACTTCTATGTGGAAACGAATCAGCGGCGGGCTGCTTGTCTTTTGGACACCCATTGAACGTATCCTTCAGTGGGCCGAGCATGCCGACTTCATCACCAACAGTATCGGGCATTTGCCGATGCTAAGCGCTCCCGCTTGGGCTGCAATTGTCGCGCCTATTATTGGCGTCGGGCTAATCGTATGGGACATTTGGGACAGAAAGAGGGTGCGGCCGCCCGTAGATAGGGACACGCGCATTGCTGAGAAGTTATGGCCCACGCCCAACCTGTGGAGCAGGATCAAAAGATATTTCACTTCCAGCGCAGAGGAAGAATCAGTTCGGATGCCTCTGGTGGAGCTATACCAACAGGCCAAAAATTACGGGGTCAATTTCATAAGGCAAGAGCATTCAATACTAAAGTTTACTAACGCTGTAAGGCAGTCGGCTGTTGATGGGACTCTAGATTTTTGGGGTAGGCAGCACAAACACATGTTCGAAGAACTTAATCGAAGAGAGCCTCTGATTCGGATACCTACAAGTCACTGGCACGATTTTCGGCCAGACTGGGTAACAGCGGTTGTTTTAGAAATGAATCAAGGATCCATACTTGGATTTCAAAACGACAATTTCCCTTTTCGTTCCTACATTCCAGGAGGAAGCGGGGGCAGAAACGGGTTCTACGACCTTCACATTGATCAGTTGCAAGCAAATAAATGGTTAAGAGCAATCAAACCAAATGATTTCAGCACGCCTTGATCGCCGCGCCGAAAATGTCAGCGTTCATCCGGTTGTTGTACCTGAACTGGAACTCGTTGACGTACAGCGGAAGATACTTCGCGCTGACTTTGTGGAATGTGCCGATAATGCCGCGCTTCACCATGCTCCAGAATCCTTCGATGGTGTTGGTGTGGACGTTGCCATGAACGTACTCGCCGTGCCAATGATCAACGCTGCCATGCGGGAACTCACCGTCAAGCGCGTTGTAGCCGCGCCGCTCATCGGTCGAGACAAGGCTGACTTTGTGCGAGACAGCCTTGCGAACGAATTGCAGGAGGGTCTGACCGTCAAGGCTGTTGATTACCTTAGCGACCACGTTGCCCTTGCGCTGAACTGCGCCGACAACGATCTGTTTGCCATGTCCGCCCGTTCCGCCAGCACTTCCGGTTCCGCCGGGACCGCCGCGCTTGTTCTTGTGCCGGTTCTTCGCCTTCCCGCCGACGAAGGTTTCATCAACCTCGACGTAGCCGACAAGCTGCTTGAACTCGACGTTACCGAGCGCCACGCGGATTTTGTTGCACATGAGCAGGGCCGTGTTGTAGGAGCCAAAGCCCATGACGCGGTAGACCTGGAGGGCGCTGATCCCTTTCTTGCTAGTCAGCATCATGTGCATGACGCGGAACCACTGGCGCAGTGGCTTGTTCGTGTTCTCGAAGATCGTGCCGACCAGCACCGAGAAGCGGTAGCCCTCTACGGAGCATTGCTTGCAGACCCAATGGAAGGGACGGGATTCCAAGGCCCAAACCTTGTCAAAGCCGCAACGTGGGCAAGTGACGGTATCCTGCCAGCGGTTCGCCGCAAGGTAGGACTTGCAGGCTTCCTCGGTGGGGAAAAGCTGCTCGAATTGGCCCACCGTCATCTGGTGGATTTGCATCGTGTTCTTGGGGGTTTTTTTCATGGTGAGGCCAGTATTTCATGAAAAAGGCTTGGTGTCAAGTACTGCGTAATCGCCCTAGTTACTTCCGTTGGGAATATCGCGGACGTAGAAGAGAGATTGTCTGCCACTCCAGGCTTGCGAGCTGAGCTTCGGAAAGAGGCGGCGAAACTCTTGGCGTCGGCAGGGTTTGATGAAGTTGAGTTTCACAAGTGGGTAGACGGGGGCGAAGTGTGCGCGCCCGGGTGAAGAGAAATGACAGATGTCTTTTCTCGGGAAAAGCGGTCGGCGGTTATGTCTCGAATTCGTTCGTCGGGAAATGCGGAGACGGAGGTTTGGCTCGTTCGGATCTTTCGAGAATACAAAATCAAGGGTTGGCGACGCGGGCAATCGCTAATCGGTAAACCGGACTTTGTATTCCGCAAATTTCGATCCGTCATATTTGTAGACGGGTGTTTCTGGCACGGATGTCCGCTCCACGGCACGCTACCCAGAGGTAACCGCCCATATTGGAAGGCTAAGTTGTATCGAAACAGCAAGCGCGATCGTGCCGTCGGCAGAATTCTGAGAAAGCAAGGCTGGAAGGTTCTGAGGATCTGGCATCATGAGTTGAAAGCTGCCAAAGAATTGACTCTATCGCGACGTATTAAAAAGTTTCTCAACGAGTGCTAGTCGTCGCGTTTTACCTGTGTGACGATGTCGCCAGCAGCACGCCGGCGACAATGGTGACGATGCCGGCAGCATGAAAGCCGGCGAAGCGCTCGCCGAGAAACAGGATCGCCAGCACGGTGCCGAAGGCGGGCAGCAGGTGGATGGTGAAGCCCGCCACGTTCGCGCCCACCACCGCCACGCCGCGGTTCCAGCAGATGAAGGCGAGCACCGACGCAGCCACGCCCATGTAGAGCACGCCGAGCGCCGCAGCTTCGCCAGGCCAGTGCATCGGGGTTCGCGCGGCTTGCAGCGCGACAACGGGTGCGAGCAGCAGAACGCCCGCCACTGAAATAACGAATAGCAGCTCCACGCCGCCCAGCTCCGCCGGCCGGCGCTTGAGCAGAACCGAATAGATCCCCCAGACCGGCATGGCGAGCAGGATCCAGCCGTCGCCTGCGTGCAGTTCAAGCTGACCCAGTGCGCCAAGGTCGCCGCGCGACAGGATGACGAGGATGCCGCAGAGAGAAATCAGCATGCCGGCGATCTGCCGCGGCGAAGCACGCTCGCGCTCGATCACCCAGGAGCAGAGCAGGATGAACAGCGGCAGCGAGGAATTGAGCAGCACCGCGTTGATCGCTTCGGTGCTGCGCAGGCCGAGGTAGACCAGGCTCTGGAACAGGGCGACGCCGGTGAAGGAGAGCAGCAGCAGGATGCCGGCATGGCGGCGCAGCAGCGGCCATTTGCCGCGCAGCGCAGGCAGCGCGAAAGGCGCCAGCACGATTGTCGCGACGACCCAGCGGCAGAAATTGAGTGTGGCCGGTTCGAAGGCGTCGCGCAGGGCGCGGCCGGCGATCCAGTTGCCCGCCCAGAACAGGTTGGCGAGCGCGAGCAGGGCGAGCGAAGCGCCGTAGCCCGCCCGGCTGCTAGAAATACGGCGCTCCCTGCGTGTTCACGTAGAGGGAATACAGCGACGTGCTCGCCGCCATGAACAGGCGGTTGCGCTCCAGGCCGCCGAAGCAGAGGTTCGCGCAGCGTTCGGGCAGGTCGATGCGGCCAATCAGCTTTCCCTGCGGATTGAAAACGTGCACGCCGTCCAGGCCCGCCTCGCCCATGCCCCAGCCGCACCACAGGTTGCCGTCCATGTCGACGCGGAAGCCGTCGGGCGTGCCTTTGGGTCCGGCATCAATAAGTACACGTCTATTACTTAAACTGCTTTCTTTAACCACATCAAAGGCAAGAATCGTTCTCGGCTGCGAGCGCGATTCGACGATATACAGAATCTTCTCGTCGGGCGAGAAGGCGAGGCCGTTAGGCTGGTTGATGCCTTCGGCGACCACTTCCAGTTTCCCCGACGGATCCCAGCGGTAGACGTTCATCGGCGACTCGGGCTCCGCTTTTCCGCCTTCATACCAGCCGAGGATGCCGAAGGTAGGGTCGGTAAACCAGATCGAGCCGTCGGATTTGCAGACGATGTCGTTTGGAGAGTTCAGTTTCTTGCCATTGAAGCTGTCCACCAGCGTTGTCACGCGGCCGTCGGACTCGGTGCGCGACACGCGCCGGCCGCCGTGCTCGCAGGTGATGAGCCGCCCCTGCCGGTCGCGCGAATTGCCGTTGGCGTAGCCGGAAGGTTTGCGGAATTCGCTCACCGCGCCGCTGGCCTCGTCCCAGCGCAGCATGCGGTTATTCGGGATGTCGCTCCACACCAGCGAGCGCGAATCGCCCAGCCACGCGGGGCCTTCGGCCCAGCGGCAGCCCGTGTAGAGGCGCTCGATTTTGGCGAGCGGCAGGCGGTACTTGTTGAAGGATTCGTCCACCACCACGATTGCGGCGTCGGGGTAGCGTTGGCTCGGTGTCCAGTCGGACGAACTCATGCTTCCTAGTATCCCAGAGTCCGCGGCAGCCAGAGGGAAAGCGACGGCACGTAAGTCACGATGAGGAGCGCGACGCACATCGCGCCATAGAACGGCCAAAGCTCGCGCGATACCTCTTCCATCGTCACCTTGCCAATGGCGCAGCCGACGAACAGCGTCGGCCCC
>JANXUV010000041.1 GCA_025356085.1 Betaproteobacteria bacterium | reverse complement strand
CGCGTGGCATCGAGGTACTTGCGTTCGCCCACCACTTTCGCGAGGCGCTCATCGTCGATCTGCGCCACGTACACTGCGGCGTTCCAGGCGGCGAACAGCGTCGAGGTGCCGATACTGTCGGCGATTTCGGTGGGCAGCGTGTGCATGTCGTAGCGGAACACCGCGCGCGCATCCGAGTAGGAATTGAAATTGTAGTGGCGCGCTTCCTTGCCGAGGTCAGTGCGTACCGCTCGCAGCAGGTCGTGCCGGCCGGTGGGGAAGGGATTTTCCTCCGGCCAGATCTTGCGCACGATTTCCAGCCCCGGGTCCCGGCCGCAGGAATGGATGCCGAGCAGCCGGCCGCCGGGGCCGAGCGCGCGGGCGAGGGGCCCGATGACCTTCGAGGCCTTGAACTCCACCGGCACGCGCGAGCGGTAGGGCTGCGAGGCGATCACCAGGTCGTAGTCGGCGCGCGCCTTGCCTTGCTTCGGGATCGCCTCGTCCAGCATGAAGCGGAAGTCGTCGCGATAGAGGACCAAAGCGACAGGACGCTCGTAGATCGGGTTGCCGGTTTTCGCGCTGTGGCGTGCCTGCCAGTTTTTGGCGAGGAAGGGTTCGAGCGCCGAGATCTGCTCGCTGAATTCGTGCGCGGTGGTGCCCGTGAGGCCGACTTCGTGCCAGACCAGCGAAGTGGCCGCGCTCACCGCCTTGGGCGCGAGCCAGGGCGCTTCCGTGTAGTACATGTTGGTGACGATCAGCACCGTGGCGGGATGCTCGAAGAAGCGATCGGGCATCTTGTCGAGCGACAGGCGCACGTCTTCGAGGCTGATTTCCTTACCGACGAAGTAGAACGGCCGCGTCGGGAAGCGCCGATGCATTTCGCGCATTACGCGTGACAGCACCGAGCCGTCCCCCATGCCGGCGTCGAACACGCGGATCGCCGGCGGGCGCGGGTGGATGTGCGCGAGCTCCATGCCCACGCGGCGCGCGACGGTTTCCTTCTCGCCGCAGGTGTTGACGAAGAGCAGGTACTTCTGCCGGTTGTCGAAGAAGCGGAAATTGCGGGAAGGAGCGCCCTCTCCCGCGGTGCGCGGCGGCGTGGCGGGCCGGCCGGCGACGCGGATCAACTGCCGCAGTTCGGGCGGGGCGGTGGGCGCGCTCGCGCCGTGCCGCACGAGGAAGGTGCTGACTCGTTCCAGGGTCTCGGGCGTGATGCGCGCTCCGTCGCGCAGCCGGGCGACGAACTTGCCGTCGTTGACGGCGCGGCGCCCGAAGGTCGACTCGGCAATGCTGTTATCGCGGCAGAACGCCGAGATGCTGTCGAGCAGCGTGCCACCTTGCTCCGCGATCGCTTCCATGCGGCCCTTCCTCCTGCCCGAACAGTACGGTCGGAGAAGTGGGAAGGCAACCACAAGCGCCAGCAATATTTAAGTGGGACATTGCCCACTTCTAAGAATCAAAGGCTTAAATTCAGGCTAGACTTACAACACTATGAGAGAACGCAAACCCTATCCCAATGTAAGCGACGAAGAGTTGGACCGTCGCGCCGAGGAAGCGCTCAAGCGCATGCTCGCCAATCCGCAGCGCCAGCCCGGCCAGCAGGCGCCGAACGGCAATCCGAATAACAACAACAGCAATAACAACAACAACAACAAAAGGCGCCAGAGGAGACGGCCGAAGTAGGCGCCGTTTCCCGATGTCGCAACAGAAGAAGCAGGGCCTTGCCCGGGGCCTGACCAACTACGGGGACCCGGCTTTTTCTTTGTATCTCAGGCGTTCGTTCGCCAAGAGCATGGGCTATTCGGGCGAGATGCTCGCCCGCCCGGTGGTCGGCATCGCCGACTCGCGCAGCGGTTTCAACAACTGCCACCGCCATTTTCCCGAGCTGATCGAGGCGGTAAAGCGCGGCGTGATCGCCGCTGGCGGCCTGCCGATCGAATTCCCGACCGTCTCGCTGGGCGAGGTGTTTCTTGCGCCGACCTCGATGATGTTCCGCAACCTGATGTCGATGGACGTCGAGGAGATGGTGCGCGCCCAACCCATGGACGCGGTGGTGCTGGTCGGCGGCTGCGACAAGACCGTGCCCGCGCAACTGATGGGTGCGGCCAGCGCCGACGTGCCGGCGGTGCAGCTGCTGGCCGGACCGATGATGCCGACTTCATATCGCGGCGAGCGCCTGGGAGCCTGCACCGATTGCCGGCGCTTCTGGGCCATGCACCGCGCAGGCACAGTGGACGCGCAAGGCATCGCCGACGTCGAGGGCAATCTCGCGACCACCGCGGGCACCTGCGCGGTGATGGGCACCGCCTCCACCATGGCCGCGATCGCGGAAGGGCTCGGCATGGCCCTGCCGGGCAGCGCGGCGATTCCGGCCGTGCATGCCGACCGCCTGCGCGCTGGGGAAGCCAGCGGCCGTCGCGCGGTGGAACTCGCCGCCAAGCCGATCCGGCCCTCCCAGATCATCACGGAAAAATCAGTTGAAAACGCGATGCGCGTGCTATTGGCGATAGGTGGCTCGACCAACGCCATCGTGCACCTCACCGCCATCGCCGGGCGGGTCGGCGTGAAGATCGACCTGAACCGGCTCAACGTGGTGTCGGATTCGACGCCGGTGCTCGTGGACCTCAAGCCCACGGGCCAGTTCTACATGTCGGACCTGTACGCCGCCGGCGGCGTCGGCGCGGTTCTGCGGGAGCTGAAGCCGCTGCTGCACCTTGATTGCATGACGATCACGGGGGAAACGCTCGGCGAGCGTCTCGCGCACGAGGAAGGCGCCTGGGTGGACCGCGCGGTGGTGCGTTCGCTGGCAGAGCCGCTGGCGAAGGAGGGCGGGCTGGTGGCGCTGTTCGGCTCGCTCGCGCCCAACGGCGCGATCCTCAAGCGCTCCGCCGCGGACGCCAACCTGTTCGAGCGCGAAGGGCGCGCCGTCGTGTTCAGCTCGCTGGACGATCTCGCGGCGCGCGTGGACGATCCCGCGCTGGACATCACGCCGGAGGATTTCATGGTGCTGCAGAACGCGGGGCCGAAGTCCGGATACGCGATGCCCGAAGCGGGCTACCTGCCGATTCCGCAGAAGCTCGCGCGCGCGGGCCTGAAGGACATGGTGCGCATTTCGGACGCCAGGATGAGCGGTACCGCCTACGGCACCATCGTGCTGCACGTCTCGCCGGAGGCCGCCGCGGGCGGACCGCTCGCGCTGGTCCGCAACGGCGACCGCATCAAGCTGTCGGTGAAGGAACGAAGGATTGACTTGCTCGTTCCTGAAAAAGAATTGTCAGAAAGAAAAAAATCCTGGCAACCGCCGGTTGCAACGCCGGCGCGGGGCTATGCCAAGCTCTACATGGACCATGTGCTGCAGGCCGAACACGGTTGCGACTTCGATTTCCTCCGCAAGGCCTGACTACTTGTCGTAGTCGTACTTCAATTCGTACGCCCCTTCGCTGTCGATCGAGAGCCGCGCTGAAGTCCAGGCGCGCTGCTCGAGCGGCAGCGCGCTGTTCAGGCCGACGATCCGGCGCGTGATCTCCTGCGCATTGCAGGGCACATATTCTTCGCCGTCATCCCTGCGCAGCGAGGTAGTGGCGTAGAACTTCGCCGTCACCGCGTTTCCACTGCCGGTAACCACCACCCAGGTCCGCTTCCAGTCCTGCGGCAGGCCGGGCGCCAGGCAGGAAAAAATCTGCTCCACCGTTTTTGCGTCCAGCTTTGGCGCTGGCGGTTGTGAGGAAGGTGCGACGGCGGCTACTTCGCGCCTCTCCGGCGCTGGAGGGGGAGGCGCGATCACGGGTGCCGGCTTGGCTATCGGCGCTGCGGGCGCGACGATCGGCGCCGCGACCACTGGGGTGATCACAGGAGCAACTACTGGCGCCGGCGTCGCGATGGGCGCGGGCGGCGGCTGTACGACTGCCGGCGCAGGCACGGCAACAGGAGGCAGCGCGGGCGTTTGCGCCGGTATCGGCACGGCGACCGGCTCGGGCGGCAAAGGCGTGGGCCTGACCACGGGCGGAGGTGCGGGCGCGACGGGGGGTTCGGGGGCCGGCGTGGGCGCAGGGAGGGCAACCGGCTCGGGCCGCGGAGGCGCAGGTGCGGCCACGGGCGCCGGCGGCGGTACCGCGATCGGTGCTGGTGCGACCACCGG
Organism: Betaproteobacteria bacterium; assembly: GCA_025356085.1. Classification (GTDB taxonomy): domain Bacteria; phylum Pseudomonadota; class Gammaproteobacteria; order Burkholderiales; family SG8-39; genus RBG-16-66-20. The sequence goes on along the minus strand of JANXUV010000041.1, from coordinate 23,752 downwards.
TCTGGGCGGCGGCGCGGGCGCGGCGACAGGCGCCGCCGGGGTCGCCTGCTCTGGTTTGAGTACCGACTCCGGAATCGGCGGCGTTGGCGGCGCGCCCAGCGGCGCCACCGGCGGTCCGTAGATCATCATGTTGGGATTGGGCGGCTCCGTGCTGCCCGTCCGCCCGCCTGTTTCCGTGTCGGGAATCGGATCGGTGCGCGAGGGCAGGCGCCGCTTCTGGGCGTCGGCCGAATGCATGACGGAGAACATGGCCAGCAGGGCCAGCCCCAGCACGACGCGCTTTGCGCTATTCATTGTCTTACGCCGATCCATCGCGGGAACGATACCACCGCTATCGGCGGCTCACTTTTGCGCGAGCACCCAGCCGATCAGCGTCGCCAGATCGGCCGCCGGGATCCCGGCGGCGGGCGGCATCGGCACCTGTCCCCACGCGCCCTGGCCGCCTGAGCGGACTTTCGCCGCCAGGCGCGCCGCCGCGCCGGCTTCGCCCGCGTAGCGCTGCGCGACTTCGCGAAACGAGGGCCCGACCACGCGCTTGTCCAGCGTGTGGCAGCCGCTGCAGGCGTGCGCTTCGAGCAGCTTTGCAATAGGGTCGCTGCCCGCGCTGCTGAGCGAGTCCGGCGCGGCGGGCGGCGCGGGATCGCGGCTGTAGTAGGCCGACAGGTAATCCAGGATCGTCGCCAGTTCGCCATCGGTCATCGGCGTGCCGCGCTCGCGCATGTTCTTCAGGTTGTCGGCCCATTCGCCGCGCGACAGCGGCGTCCTGCGGATGTGCTGCAGCTCGTGGCAGATCTTGCATTTGTTCTCGGTCAGGGTGGAGCCCGGACCGGAGGTCAGCTTGTCGGCGTCCTGGGCGAGTCCGGCCTGGCAGAAAAAGCCCAGCACGGCACAGGCAAGAAACCTCTCAAGCCTCAACCATCACCCCGACGCGGTGCACCCCGTTCCAGAAATAGCCAAGCGGATTCCAGCCCGACACCATCGGCTGCGCGTTGCCGCGGTCGTCCCAGGCGCGCGCGAGGAAAGTCAGGTAGCCCAAGCGCTGCGGCTGGTAGTCGAAGGTAAAGGTGCGCCAGGCGTATCTGTCGCCGCGCGAGGCGAGGCGCGCGCGTTGCCAGGTGATGCCTTCATCCACCGAGATCTCGACGCGGTTGATGGAGTCTTCGCCGACCCAGGCGCGGCCCCGCACGGTAACGCGGTCAGAACCCTTGACGCGTGCGTTGGGCGCAGGGAAGGTGATCATCGATTTCACTGGCCAGGCTTCCGACGACACGGTGTCGGCCGGCATTTTCTGGCCGGGTTCCACGGACCATTTCGGCGTCACGTAGCTGCTCGTCATGTAGGTGCCCTTGAAGGGCGCATCCAGCACGGTCAGCGTGTGCACCCACTTGGTCGATGCCGATCCGACCCAGCCCGGCACCACCAGGCGCAACGGATAGCCGTGGATTTTCGGCAGCGGCGCGCCGTTCATGTCCCAGGCGAGCAGCGTGTTCTCGTCCATCGCCTTGGCGATCGGCACCGAGCGGATCACCGGCGCGGCGGTGGCGATCATGCCCGGGTCGCCGCCCTGGCCCGCAACATGCGCGGCGCCGGATTTCATCCCGGCGGCCTTGAGCACGTCGGCAACGCGCACGCCGGTCCATTTCGGGCAGCCCATGCCGCCGGTCTGGCCCCAGGGCGTGCCGCTCGCCGTCGGCAGGTAGTTGGTGCGGCCCGAGCCGGCGCATTCGAGCATGCCCTGCAGGGTCACCGCGGGAAAGTTCTTCTTCAATTCGTCGAGAGAAAACGAAACTTCCTTGTCCACCAGGCCCTTCACCGCAAGCCGGTGCTGCGCCACGTCAATGTCCGGCGTGAGCAGGTTGTTGCGCACGAACATGCGGTCGGTCGGCGTGACGTCGAAATCGTGCTGGTGCGCCGGCACCGAGCCCGTCAGCGGGCGCTCGGAGTGGTATTGCATCGACGCATCCTTGCCGCTTTTGATGGCCTCATTGGTGACGGTGCCAGGCGGGGCTGCGGGCACGGGTGCCGCGGCGGGTTTGTCCTGTGCCGCGGCCTCCCCCAGCAATGCGTAGGCGCCAGCGCCGGCGACGCCACTCAGAAACGTGCGGCGGGAACTGCGGCGGGAACTGCGGCGGGTCTCGTCCATGGTTTCCTCCTTCTCCTTGGTTGGCCTATTTTAATCAGGTAGGCTTGGGTCGATGGCGAAAAGGCAAAAACGGCGGCTGGTGGTCGGGATTACCGGTGCGAGCGGCGCGGCTTACGGGGTGAAGCTGCTGCGCGAGTTGCGCGCGGTGCCCGGCTGGGAGAGCCATCTGGTGCTGTCGGACGCCGGCGCGCTCAACTGCTGGCACGAGCTCCGCATGAAGCGCAAGGACGTGGAGCGGCTGGCCGGCGCCGCCTACCACCCGCGCGACATCGCGGCGCCGATCGCCAGCGGCTCGTTCCTGGCGGAGGGCATGGTGATCGCTCCCTGCTCGATGCGTACGCTGGCGGCGGCGGCGCATGCGCATGCCGACGATCTCGTCTCGCGCGCCGCCGACGTCGCGCTCAAGGAACGCCGCCGCCTGGTGTTGCTGGTGCGCGAGACGCCGTTGAATCTGGCGCACCTGCGCAACATGGTCGCAGTCACCGAAATGGGCGGGATCTTGTTCCCGCCGGTGCCCGCGCTGTATGCCAGGCCGAAGACCATCGACGATCTCGTCGCCCACACGGTCGGTCGCGTGCTGGATCTTTTCGGCATCGAATCGGAAAAAATGAAACGCTGGCAGGGCCTGGATGACTGACCTCGCGGGGTTTTCGGATTCCTACGCCGAGGCGCGCAAGAAGTTCGTCGATGCGGCGCGCCGCGCGGGCGCCAAGCTCGCGAGCTACCAGCATCCGGACCAGCGCGGCCCCGGCGGCGAGGCGCTGTACCTGGACGTGTCGGTGCTTGGCCCGGGCGACGCCTCGAAGGTGTTCATCGTTGGCAGCGGCACGCACGGCATCGAGGGCTACCCGGGTTCCGCGGCGCAGCGCGCCTGGCTGCGAGGCCGGCCGCGCCTGCCCAAGGACACCGCGGTGGTCTTCCTCCATGCCCACAATCCCTGGGGCTTCGCGCACAAGACGCGCGTCACCGAGGAGAACGTCGACCTGAACCGCAATTTCATCGATTTCTCCAGGCCGCTGCCCAAGAACCGGGGCTACGAAGACTTGCATCCGGCAATCGCAATCCGGGACTGGAACGAGGAAGCGATCGCGGGTGTGTTCGCCGGCCTGGACGCCTACCGCGGCAAGGTCGGCGAGAAGGCATTTTCGGATGCCTTCAACGGCGGGCAGTACACGCGAGAGGACGGAATTTTTTACGGCGGCACGCGGCCGCAATGGTCGAATGACGCCTTCCGCGCGGCGGTGGAAACGCACGTGGGGCGAGCGCGCAAGGTGGCGTTCATGGACCTGCATACGGGCATCGGTCCCTGGTGCGAGCACATCTACCTGTGTTTTCACCCGGAAGGTTCCCCTGCGCGCGAACGCGCGCGCGCCTGGTGGGGCGAACGTGCGGTGAATCTGCAGGGCGTCACGCACAAGAAGCTCGCGACCTACAACGGCACCATCATCGGCGCCGTCACCGAAATGCTTCCCTCGGCGGAGGTCACTTGCGTGGTGGTCGTGTTCGGCACCCGGCCGCGCCACGAAATGCAGCGCGCCAGCATGGCGCAGCGCTGGATGCGCTTCGAGGGGCCGCGCGACCCGGTGCTCGCCGCGAAAGTGCGGCGGGAATACGAAGCGGCTTTTTACCCGGCGGAGCCGGAATGGCGCCGGGCGGTGCTCGCGCAATCGCAGGAGTTCATCGACCGCGGCGTCGCGGGCGTCGGCGGCTCCTAGGGCGCGCCCGGCCTACTTCCCGGTAAAGCGGGGCTTCCTCTTCTCGGCAAAGGCGCGCACCGCCTCGCGGTGGTCTTCGGTCTGGAAGGTCGCCATCTCGAGGGCGAAGGAGGCGTCCATGATCAGGTTCACTTTGTCCTTGATCGCCTTGTTGACTGACAGCTTGGTCCAGCGGATCGCCCAGGTCGGGCCGTCGGCGAGTTCTTGCGCGATTTCCTTCGCCTTCGCCAGCACTTCGCCCTGTGGCAGCGCGTAGTTGACCAGGCCCATGCGGGCCGCGTCCGCGCCCTTGATGAGGTGGCCGCGCATCAGGAATTCCTTGGCGCGGTTGGGCCCCACCAGCATCGGCCAGATCACCGCGCCGCCATCGCCCGCCACCAGGCCGATTTTCACGTGCGGGTCGGCGATGCGCGCCTCCTCCGCGCAGACAGTGATGTCGCAGAACAGCGCCACGGTGGCCGCAAGGCCGATGCAGTCGCCGTTGATGGCGCAGACGATCGGCAGCTCGCAGTCGAGGATGTTCTGCACGATCTTGCGCGCGCTGCGCGGCTCGATCATCTCGCCCTCGGCAAACACATCGCCGCCCGGGCGCTCGGTCATGCCCTTGACATTGCCGCCGACGCTGAAATATTTCCCGGCGCCGGTCAGCAGCACCGCGTTGATGTCCGCGTCCTCGGCCAGGTCGCGCCAGATGTCCTGCAGCTCGTGATGGAACTGGCGGTCGATCTGGTTGCGCGCCTCCGGCCGGTTCAGCGTGACGGTCGCCAGCTTACCGGCCGTTTCGATTTTCAGGCATTGGTACTTGCTGTAGTCGGGCATTTCGTGACTATAATTGGTTGAACCATTGAAATCAAGGCCCCGCCCATGCCGCATTTCACCGATACCCAGCTCGCCATGCGCGACACCATCCGCCGCATGGTGGACAAGGAGATCCGACCGATCGCGGCCGAGATCGATGCCACCGACATGATCCCGGAAAGAATCTTCCATCTCTTCGGCGACATGGGGCTGATGCAACTCTGGGTGCCGGAGGAATATGGCGGCCCCGGCGGCGACCTGACCTCCGTCTGCATGGCGCGCGAGGAAATCTCGCGCGTGTCCGAGGCCTGCGCGCTGATCGCCGGCATGAATTCCATCGGCGTGATCCTGCCGCTGCTGCACTTTGGCACCGAGGAGCAGAAGAAGCGCTGGCTGCCGCTGGTTGCCAAGGGCCGCACCTGGACCGCGGTGGCGATGACCGAACCCGAGTCCGGTTCGGATGTCGCCTCGATGAAGACCAATGCAAAGAAGGACGGCGACAACTGGGTGCTGAACGGCCAGAAGTGCTACATCACCTGGGGCAATATGGCGCACTGGATCCTCGTCTTCGCCCGCACCAGCGGCGAAAAGGGCTTTCAGGGCATCAGCTGCTTCCTGATGGACACCAAGTCGCCCGGCTTCCGCATCGGCAGGAACGAGAAGAAGATGGGGCTGAATGGCGTGCCCAACGTGCAGATCTTCTTCGACAACGTGCGCATTCCCGCGGAGAACATGGTTTGCGAGGAGGGCCGGGGCTTCATCACCTGCATGCGCATCCTTGACATGAACCGGCCGACGATCGGCGCGGCCTCGGTCGGCGTGGCGCAGGGCGCGCTGGACCTCGCGCTTACCCACGCCAAGGAGCGCAAGCAGTTCGGCCGCGCCATCGGCCAGTTCCAGGGCCTGCAGTGGATGCTCGCCGACATCGGCATGCAGATCGAAGCGGCGCGGGCCCTGGTCTACGAATGCGCGCGCCTCGTCGATGCGGGAGATTTCTCGCGGCTGTCCGAAATGGCCTCGATGGCCAAGTGCTTCGCCAGCGACATGGCGATGAAAGTCACCACCGACGTGGTGCAGATCTTCGGCGGCGCGGGCTACATGAAGGACGTCGGCGTCGAGCGCTACATGCGCGATGCGAAGATCAACCAGATCTTCGAGGGCACCAACCAGATCCAGCGCATCGTGATTTCCCGCCACATGCTGGGAATGCATTGATGCGGGAATTCCGTCCGGTTGCCACGCGGCGCGCATTCGAGGAGATCACCGGGCAGATCCGCGGCCGGCTCGCGCGCCAGTCGCTGCGCGCCGGCGACCGGCTGCCGGCGGAGCGGCAGCTCGCCGAGCAGTTCCACGTCAGCCGCAACACGCTACGCGAGGCGCTGCGTTCGCTGGAACTGGCCGGCCTGCTGGAGCTGCGCAAGGGCGCGACCGGCGGCGCCTTCATCAAAGAGGGCGGCGGCGACGCCGCGGTGGCCGGTTTCGCCGACCTGTACCACCTCGGCGCGATCCAGCCGCAGCACCTCACCGAGGCGCGCATCGTGATCGGCGCCGAAGTGGCGAGGCTCGCCTGCACGCGCCGCACGAAGGAAGACCTGGATGCACTGGAGGCCAATGTCGCCGCCGCGGAGGTTGCCACCGCGCAAGGCGATGTGGCGAACCGGGCGCGGATCAACTATGAATTCCACCGACTGCTGGCGCGCGCCGCGCGCAACCCGGTGCTCATCGTCCTCACCGACGCGCTGATGGAGATGACGCGCCATTTCGTCGAAAGCGTCGGCTACATGCCGAATCGATACGTGATGCCTTCGCGCCACCGGTTGCTCGCCTGCCTGCGCGACAAGGACGGCGAGGCGGCGGCGAAAGAGATGGAAGGCATGCTGAAGAGGCTGCAGCGCTTCCACCTGGCCGCGTACGGGAAGAAAAAATGAGTGGCGCGCTCGCCGGCATCCGCGTGCTGGACTTCTCGGCCATGGTGGCCGGGCCGTACTGCACGCGCCTGATGGCGGATTCCGGCGCCGAGGTGATCAAGCTCGAGCCGCCTGAAGGCGACTACATGCGCACGCGCGCGCCGATCCGCGCCGGCCAGAGCGTGTACTTCGGCGTGCTCAATGCCGGCAAACAAAGCGTTGCGCTCGACCTGAAGAGTCCCAAGGGGGTGGAGCTCGCGAAAGAACTCGCCGCCGTGAGCGACGTAGTGGTGGAGAACTTCCGGCCCGGCGTCATGAAGCGCCTGGGATTCGACTACGCCACGCTGTCGGCGGTCAATCCGAAGCTCGTCTACTGCTCCATCTCCGGCTATGGCCAGAGCGGCGCGAACGCGGGCTTGCCGGCGTATGCGCCCATCGTGCAGGCGGCCAGCGGCTTCGACGTCGCCAGCATGGCTTACCAGGGCGCCGACCGGCCGATGAAAAGCGCGATTTTCGTCGCCGACTACCTGACCGGCGTGCACGCCTTCGGCGCGAGTTGCGCGGCGCTGGTGCGCCGCGCCCGTACCGGCAGGGGCGAATATATCGACTGCGCGCTCATGGATGCGATGCTCGGCATGCTCGCCTACGAGGTGGCCGAGGCGCAGGAGCCGGTGTCGTCGCCGCGGCCGCTGTACCAGGCCACGCGCACGAAGGACGGTTTCCTGATGGTGGCGCCCATCTCGCAGGCCAATTTCGAGGACATGGCGCGCGCGGCCGGGCGCGACGACCTGAAGGCCGATCCGCGCTTCGCCACCTCCGCGGCGCGCGCGGCGAACTGGGATGCGCTGATGCAGGAGCTGGACCGCTGGGCGGCCGACAAGAGTCTCGAGGCATGCGACCGGGCCATGGCGGCGGGCGGCGTGCCGTATGCGCGCTACCAGTCGGTGGCGGATGTGATGGCGTCGCCGTACGCCGCCGAGCGCGGCCTGTTTGCGACGGTGCAAAGCGGCGGCGCAGAGATCCGCGCCACCAATCCGCCCTACAAGATGCGCGGCGCGGGCACCGCGGGCAAGGTGCCGAGCCTCGGCGAACACGGCCCGGTGCTGCTGGAGCGCGTGCTTGGCCGCAAGGCGGACGAGGTCGCGCAGCTGATGAAGGAGGGTGTGCTATGCCAGGCGAGCTAGACGCATTCGAGGCGCTGCTCAAGCGGCGCTACAGCTGCCGCGGCTTCCTGCCGAAACCGGTTCCGCGCGCGACCATCGAACGCATTCTCGATGTGGCGCAGCGCACGCCTTCCTGGTGCAACGCGCAGCCCTGGCAGGCGCATATCGCTTCCGGCGCGGCCACCGAACGCTTCCGCGCCGCGCTGATGGCCCATGTGCCGTCGAACAAGGCCGGGCCCGAATACGATTTTCCCCGCGAGTACCGCGGCGTCTACCTGGAGCGCCGCCGCGAATGCGGTTTCCAGCTCTATGACGCCGTAGGCGTCGCGAAAGGCGACCGCGCAGCCTCCGCGAAGCAGGGCATGGAGAACTACCGCCTGTTCGGGGCGCCGCACGCGCTCATTGTCACCAGCGACGAGGCACTGGGCATCTATGGCGTCCTGGATTGCGGCGCCTGGGTGAACAATTTCATGCTGGCCGCGGCTGCCGAGGGAATCGCCTGCATCGCGCAGGCCGCGCTCGCCACGCATCCCGGCGTGGTGCGCGAGTTCTTCGGCATCGGCGCGGAGCGGCGCATTGTCTGCGGCATGTCTTTCGGCTACGAGGACGCGCAGCACCCGGCCAACAAATTCAGGACGCGCAGGGCGAAAAAGGAGGAGGTTGCAGCATGGATGGAGTCGTAAAAAGTATCGTAGTTCTTGGCGTTGCGCTCACGGCACAGTTCGCATCGGCGCAGGGCTTTCCCAGCAAGCCGATCCGCATCATCGTTCCTTATCCGGCGGGCGGCACCACCGACATCATGGCGCGCGCGCTGCAGGAACCGATGCAGAAGGCGCTCGGCCAGCCGGTGATCGTGGACAACAAGGCGGGCGCGGCCGGCGCGATCGGCGCGCGCGAAGTGGCGCGTTCGCCCGCGGACGGCTATACGCTGCTGTTTTCCAACAACGGCCCTTCTTCCACCACGCCGCTGCTGGTCAAGGACGCGGGCTACGACGGCGTCAAGGATTTCAGCCCGGTGTCGCAGGTATCCTCCGCGCCGTTGTTCGTGGTGATCAACGCCGCGGTGCCGGCGACAGACCTGAAAAGCTTCATCGAGTACGGCCGCGCGCAGCCGAACGCGCTCGAATACGCCTCGGCGGGCATCGGGTCGTTGGGCCACCTGGCGAGCGAGCTGTTCGCGCGCTCCGCCGGCATCAAGATGGTCCATATTCCCTACAAGGGCCAGGCGCCGACGACCAATGCGGTGATGACGGGCGAGGTGAAGGTGCTGATCACCACGTCTTCCGGCGCGATGAACAATTTCATCAAGGAAGGCAAGCTGAAGTTGCTCGGCGTCTCGACCGCGCAGCCCTCGCCGCTCGCGCCCGGCGCGCCGACGGTGAACACGGTTCTGCCCGGCTACAACGTGGAAATCTGGTTCGGCCTGCTCGGGCCCGCGGGCATGCCGGCCGACGTGGTTGCAAAACTCAACGATGCCGTCGGCAAGGCGCTGGCGCTGCCGGACCTGCAGGAACGCTTCCAGAATTTCGGCGTCATCGCCAAGAGCAGCACGCCGAAAGCATTGGGCGACCTGATTGCCGACGAAGTGCCGCGCTGGACGCAGGTGGTGCGCGACGCCGCCATCAAGGCGGAGTAGCGCTAGCCGCCAAGAAAACCGCGCAGTGCCTTGGTGAAACCCTCGGGTTGCTCGAGGTTCGCCAGGTGTGCCGCCGAGGGGAGAATCACCAGCTTCGAGCCCGGCGCGTTGTCGTGCATTTCCTTTGCCATCGACACCGGCGTGCCGGGATCGTCGGCGCCGACGATTACCAGGATCGGGCATTTGATTTCCTTCAGGCGCGCCGTCAGGTTGATCTTCGGTATCGCATTGCAGCAGCCGGCGTAGCCGGCCACGGGTGTCGAGACGATGAGCTTGCGCACGCTGTCCACCACCGCGGGGCTGCTCTTGCGGAAAGGTTCGGTGAACCAGCGCTCCAGCGTCGGCTGCGCGAGCGGCTCCATGCCTTTCGCTTCCGCCGTCTTGATGCGCTCCTGCCACAGCGGCCAGGCTTCGGCCGGATAGCGGCTGGTGGTATCGGCAAGTGTCAGCGTCTGGAAGACGCCCGGATATTTCAGCGCGAAGGTCTGGCCGATCATGCCGCCCATGGAGAGGCCGCAATAGTGCGTCGCACTTATTTTCAGTTCTTTCAACAGGAAAAACAGGTCATCGGCGAGTAGTTCGAGCGTGTAAGCGCCCTTGGTAGCCTCGCTCCCGCCGTGGCCGCGCGTGTCGAAGGCGAGGATGCGGTAGCTGTCCTTCAGCGCGGCGATCTGCGGGTCCCACATGCGCACGCTGCAGGCGAGCGAGTGGCTGAGCGTCAGCCAGGGTGCGCCTTCCTTGCCGTGGATTTCATAATTGATGTCGATGCCGTTAGCGCGGGTTTTCATGTTTTCGCCACCACCAGTGGAATGTTCATTTCGTCGTCGCTGGCTCCGCCGTGATTGCCGATGTGCAGGTGCCGCGGCTCGCCGTTCACCCAGTCTTTTACCGTGCCGCGGCCCTTCATGACCAGCGCCACGTCGCCGATTCGCTCCGCGAAACGCGGATGCGGCCGGCCGGTGCCGAACCAGCCTTCATCAAGCAAGGCCCGGCTTGGAACAACATCGGCACGATGCCCAAGGAGGGAAGCCGCTTTGTCAATAAATGACTTGGGATCATGAACATGGCAAAAGGCAATGCGCCGCTCGCCGCAGAGGGGGAAGCGCAGCAGCGCCGAGAGCGCGGGCGGCAGTTCCACTGATTCCTCCGCAGGGCAGTCGATGAAGCCGTGGTCCGCGGTGAGGACGACCAGCGTGTCGCTGCCTGCGAGCCGCGACAGCAGTTCGCCGAAGGCGGCGTCCAGCGCGCCGAAATGCGCGCGCACTTCGGCGCTGCCGACGCCGTATTGGTGCGAGAGCGCGTCGAAGTCCGGCCAGTATGCATAGACCAGCTTCTTCTCCGGCCCGGACTTGACCGCCGCAACGGTCTGCTCGAGAAACCCGTCCAGATTGTCGTAGGCCAGGCGCTCGGCTATGCCGCTGTGGTGGACGTTGTAGGCCGAATCGATGATCGGCCGCCAGGACACGACGATGCTTCGCGCGGCGAGCCCGTCGAACAGCGAACGCTCGACGAAAATGCGCTCTGGTGCCACCCCAAGCGAGGCCTTCTCGCCGCGGCGCTGGAAGGGCAGCGGCGCGCCGACGCAGGCCGCTTCCGAGAAATAGGTAAACCAGCCCGTCAGGCCGTGCTCCAGCGGCGTCGCGCCGGTGAATGAAGTGGTGATGGCGGTGGCAGTGGTGGAAGGAAACACCGCGCTGATCGGGCCGCGGCGGTGCCGGGCGACAGGTCCGCCCGCGCCATTCGCCCGGAGGTAGTTGTCCCCCAGGCCATCGATGATCACGAAAACGATGTTCTTCGCGGTACGGAGTTCAGCAACAGGCAGGGAAACCAGCGGCGGATGGCGAGGCGTTCCGCCGCGCGCTTCCACGATAGAAGCAACCAGGTTTACGAATCCGTTCCCTGCATAGTCGGGCCCAGCCATCGGCCCGATCCTAGCGAATTTCTCAATGCAGGGCGATGGAGTTCATCAGCAGGGCGTCGTAGTGGCCGAGAAACTCGTCGACCAGCTCCACGTTCGGTTCGCCCGCGGCGAGATCCGCCATCGAGGCGCGGAATTTCACTTCCACGGCGCCGTCGAGAAACCCGGCGCGGCCTGTGGTCTTGTCCACCAGTTCGATGCCGTGGCGGCCGGGAAATTCGACCACGTAATAGTTCTCGCTGTTGTACATCACGTTCATGGCTACCTCCATCGGCAGCTGGTCGTGCAAATCCATTGTCTGGCTATCTACCTGAACGCGCCGCGCCGCGGGTCAGTTGACGGGCGCCGACGGTCGGTTTTCGCCGATAGGCGCGTGATAAAATGCTCAGCTGTCTCCCCCGGGAAAACCGCCATGCGCATGGAAGTGCACCTGCACGCCGATATCCCGATGCTCGAGGGCGTTTCGAAGAAGCAGATCGAGCAGGCTGTCGCGCCGTTGTTGGACTACCTCGATGCCGAGGGGATGGCTGACGTCAAGAGCCTGGAGCCCGAGGAACCCGGCCTGCGCTACGACGAAAAGGAACTCATGTTCCTGATGTGCTGGACCGGCGAGATCGGCCGCAGCTTTCATCCGGCCCTGGCCTCCGCGCTCGATAACCTCGGCCCGCTGTGCTACGAGGCGGTCGAGGTCGAACTCACGCTGTACCTGGACAACGGCGAGCAGGAATCGCGGCTGCTGTTCGTCGGTCCGACCGCGCACGCGATTCACGAAGCGCAGCGCCGCTGCATGATCGAGGACGTCTCCGCGCTGCTTGCGCGTCAGTTCGGCAAGGAGCAGGTCGCCGAGGTCACCGCGCTGGTCGACCGGCTCTTCGAGCAGGACTGGAAGGAGCACGCGACCGAGGTGAAAAAACCCGAGCGCGCGTTCGAGACAGCGACGCGGCCCTCGCGCAAGCACCTGCACTGAGCTTTGGCAGTGGCCGGTCCTAAGTACCCGGGCTTCGATACTCTCGCCCTGCACGCAGGGCAGTCGCCTGATCCCGCGACCGGTTCGCGCGCGGTTCCGATCTACCAGACCACCTCTTTTGTGTTCCGCGACACGGCGCACGCCGCGTCGCTGTTCAACATGGAGCGCGCGGGCCACGTCTACTCGCGCATCTCGAATCCCACGGTCGCGGTGCTGGAGGAGCGCATCGCGGCGCTCGAAGGCGGGGTCGGCGCCATCGCCACTGCCAGCGGCCAGGCGGCGCTGCACCTCGCGGTCGCCACGCTGATGGATGCGGGCAGCCACATCGTCGCCTCGGCGGCGCTGTATGGCGGCTCGCACAATCTTCTTGGCTACACGCTGAAGAGATTCGGAATTGATACGACTTTTGTCAGCCCGCGCGACCTGAATGCCTGGAAAGGCGCCATCAACAAGAACACCCGGTTGCTGTTTGGCGAGACACTGGGCAATCCCGGTCTCGATGTTCTCGACATCCCGGCGGTCTCGAAGATTGCGCACGATGCCGGCCTGCCGCTGCTGGTGGATGCGACCTTCACCACGCCGTACCTGATGAAGCCCTTCGAGCTGGGCGCGGACCTGCTCTACCACTCGGCGACCAAATTCCTCGGCGGCCATGGCATCGCCATCGGCGGCGTGCTGGTGGATTCCGGCCGCTTCGACTGGGAGAAGAGCGGCAAATTCCCGCAGCTCACCGCGCCTTACGCGGGTTTCCACAACATGGATTTCGAGGAAGAGTCCGGCACGCGCGCGTTCCTCTTGCGCGCGCGGCGCGAGGGTCTGCGCGATTTCGGCGCCTGCATGGCGCCGATGACTGCGTTCCAGATCCTGCAGGGCGTCGAGACGCTGCACCTGCGCATGCCGCGGCACGTGGAAAGCACGAGGAAGATTGTCGGTTTTCTCTCGTCAAACCCATATGTTGAAAAAATTCTTTATCCTGAAATTCCGAATCACCCGGACCATGAACTTGCAAAAAAGTTGCTGCCAAAGGGTTGCGGCGCGGTGTTCTCGTTCGACATCAAGGGCGGACGCGAGGCCGGCCGCAAATTTATTGAGTCGCTGCGCGTGTTCTCGCACCTGGCCAACGTCGGTGACGCGAAGTCGCTGGTGATCCATCCCGCGACCACCACCCACTACCGCATGTCGGATGAGGACTTGAAGAGGGCCGGTATCGGCCCGGGCACCGTGCGGCTGTCGGTCGGGCTGGAAGACCCGGACGACCTGATCGCCGACCTCGAACGCTCGTTGAAGGCGGCAAAGTGAGCAGCGCCGCCTTCGCCTACACCGCGGCGCATGAACTCGACCTGGCCAAGCGCACGGTGGTATTCGTGCATGGCGCCGGCCTGGACCATTCCTGGTGGGGCCTGCAGAGCCGTTATTTCGGCTACCACGGCTTCAACGTGCTCGCGGTGGACCTGCCCGCGCACGGCCGCTCCGCGGGCCCTGCGCTGACAAGCATTGGCGACATGGCTGACTGGGTAAGGAAAATTCTCGACGAAAAGAAGATCAAATCCGCCGTTCTTGTCGGCCATTCCATGGGTTCGCTGATCGCGCTGGAATTCACCGCGCGCTATCCGGACAATGTGGAGCGCATCGCAATGATCGGCACGGCGTACCCGATGAAAGTCGGTGAAGCCTTCCTTGACGCGGCCAGGCACAACGACCAGGCCGCCTACGACATGGAAACCATCTGGGGACACGCGCCGCAGGTGCCGTTCTCGGGCAACCCGAATCCGGGCATGTGGATGTACGGCGATACGCTGGCTCGCCTCTCCCGGCTCGCACCTGGCGTGCTGCATACCGATCTTGCGGCCTGCAATTCCTACGCGGGCGGAATGGAAGCGGCTGCGAAAGTGAAATGCCCCGCGCTGTTCGTGCTGGGAGCGCGCGACATTATGACGCCGCCGCGCGCGGCGCAGGACCTTGCGAAAGCGATTGCCGGTTCGAGGACCGTTAGCGTCGGATCCTCGGGACACTCGCTGATGGCCGAGGCTCCCGATGCAACGTTGGACGCGCTGATCGGGTTCCTCGGATAGCGCTGCTTGCTTACTTGACGATGTGCCAGACCTTGCCGACGTCGTCGCCGGTCTTGTCGCCCGGCTTCTGGTCCTTGACCCAGTAGTACAGCGGCCAGCCCTTGTAGGCCCATTGCTTCGAGCCATCGGCGCGCGTGACGATGCTCCAGTCGCCGCTGGCGTTCGCGCCCGCAGCCACCATGAAGGGCGGCCAGTTGACGGCGCACTTGTCCACGCAGACGCTCTTGCCGTCGCCTTGCTTGTCCTTGTCGAACGTATACAACGTCATGCCGTTGGGGCCGACCATCGCGCCGCCGTCCATCTTGGCGGGCGAGGACATCATGGAAGCGCAGGCGCCGAGCGTCGCGGCGAGCGCAAGGGATAGCAGGATTTTCTTCATCGTCAGGTTCTCCGGTGTGGGTAAAACAGGATTGGTTCGGCAGGCAAACAGCTTCCGTGGCGATTTATTCCCCGGAGATTTGTTTCAGGCGCGGTAACTAACGCGTTAGGCGCGTTGCCAGTTCGCCCTGTGCACCACCCAGGCGGTCAGCCCGCCGAAGACGGCGAGGCCGAGCGCGATGACGACGAACAGCGCCGGCAGCGGGCCGCCCAGCTGCATCACCAGCAGGCCGCCGGCAACCACCAGCACCAGTCGCGCGGTGCCGGCCAGCACCGGCTTCAGCACCTGGCCCGACCCCTGCGAGGCGAAGTAGAGCGTCAAGCCGGCGCCGAACAGCGGATAGAGCGGCGCGACGATGCGCATGTAGGTGCTGCCGATGCCGATGACCTCGGCGTCGTCGCTGAAGATGTGGATCCACAGCGACGGGTAGAACGCCACCGTCCAGCCGATCGCCAGACACACCAGCATTGCCGCCGCGGTGCCAGTCCACGCGATGCGCTTGGCGCGCTCACCCTGGCCGGCGCCGATATTGGTGCCGACCATCACCACCAGCGCCTGGCCGATGGCGAACACGATCGGCACCTGCAGCAGCTCGAGCCGCACGCCGACGCCGTAGCCGGCGAGCGCTGCGGTGCCGAAGCGCGCGACGAAACCGGTGAGGATCACCGCTGTGAGCACGGTCTGCAATGCCGAGACCGAGGAGAGCGCGCCGACGCGCAGGATCTCGCGGAACAGCCGGCCTTCCAGCCGCAGGTGCGCGCGTTGCGGACGCAGCGTGCTGTTCCAGACCCAGAAGGCCATGGCGAGGCTCGCGACACCGAAGGCAACCACGTAGGCCACTGCCGCGCCGGCGATGCCCCAGCGCGGGAACGGTCCCCAGCCCAGCGTCAACGCGCCGGAAAGCGGGATCTGCACCAGCGCCGCTCCGGCGAGCGCGAGCGCGGGCGCCAGCGTGTTGCCGCTGCCGCGAAGCAGGCTGGCAAGCGTATTCGCGATCCATACCAGCACCGCGCCGCCGAACAGCACGTGCGAATAGGCGAGCGCCTGTTCGAGCGCGCCGCCCTGACCGCCCAGCAGGCCGTAGAGCCCGCGCCCGAAGGCAAGCAGGAGCAGGGTGAAGGCGAGCCCGCCACCCAGCGCGATGATCAGGGCATGCACCACCAGCTTGCGCGCCGCATCGGTGTGGCCGCCGCCCAGCGCGCGCGCAACCGCCGAGGAGACTCCGCCGCCCATCGCGCCGGCCGAGGTCATCTGCAAGAGCATCACCATTGGAAATACCAGCGCGATGCCTGCCAGCGCCTCTGTGCCAAGCCGCCCGACGTAGTACGTGTCCGCGACCGAGACCGCGGTCTGGAACAGCGCCAGCACGATGCCCGGCGCCGCGAGCCGCGCGAGCGTGGGGACGATCGGCCCTGTCAGCAGGGGACTCATGGGTCGAGCCTAGCGCAGTTTTTGCGCCTGACCCGTCGGGATTGCGAACGCGAACGCCCAGCCGATTGAAACGCCGAGTGCGTTCGCGAGCATGTCGAAGACGTCGAAGTTCCGATAGCCCGTTGCCCGTTGCGCGTATTCCAGGGCGATGCCCATCGCGATCCAGAGCGCGGCGTACGCGAACCGCGTGCCGTTGCGCGCATAGAGCAGGCAGAACCAGAACATCAGCGGCGCATAGGCGAGAACATGCTCGAGTTTGTCGCCGTTGTCGACGCCGAAATCGATTTGCGGCGGCGACGGCGTCAGCGACAGCCAGACGATGAGCACCGCGAACGCCCAGCCTGCCGCGACGGCCAGCTTGCGTTTCAGAACAGGCCCATCTGGCCGCCCTCATTTTCCCGATCAACGGGCGGGCGAAACAGCGTGCAGTCCAGGCTGCCGCGCGAGGCCATGTGATTGTCTTCGCTGTTCAGGCCCAGGCGCTTGCAGGCGAGCTCGAAGCGCTTGCCGATCAGGTCGACGAAATTTCCCGAGCCGGTCATCCTGGAACCGAAATTCGGGTCGTTTTCACGCCCGCCGCGCGACTGGCGCACGATGCTGATCACGTGATCGGCGCGCCGCGGGTGGTGGGCGGCCAGCCATTCCTTGAACAGCGGCCGCACTTCGTTCGGCAGCCGCAGCAGGATCCAGCCCGCCATGGTCGCGCCGGCCTCCGCGCTGGCTTCGAGAACGGCTTCCAGCGTACTGTCGGTGAGCGCCGGGATCAGCGGCGCCACCATCACGCCGCAGGGAATGCCCGCCGATGCGAGCGCCCTCAAAGCGTCCACACGGCGCCGCGGGCTGGCGGCGCGTGGTTCGAGCGCCCGTGCCAGCCGGCGATCGAGCGTGGTGATCGAGAGGAAGGCCTTCACCAGGTTCTTCTTCGCCATTGGCGCGAGCAGGTCGATGTCGCGCTCGACCAGCGCCGACTTGGTGACGATGGTGAGCGGATGGTCGCAGGACGCCAGCACTTCCAGCAGCCCGCGCATCACCTTGTAGCGGCGCTCGATCGGTTGGTAGCAGTCGGTGTTGGTGCCGAAGGCCATCGGCGAGGCGCGGTAACCGCGCTTCGAAAGTTCCTTCTTCAGCAGTTCCACCGCGTTGGTCTTGGCGAACAGCTTGGTTTCGAAATCCAGTCCCGGCGAAAGTTCGAGGTAGGCGTGGCTGGGCCGCGCGTAGCAGTAGATGCAGCCGTGCTCGCAGCCGCGATACGGATTGATCGATTGCTCGAACGGGATGTCGGGCGAATCGTTGCGGGCGATGATGGAACGCGCCCGCTCTTCCGTCACGGTGGTAGTGAATTCTTTTTCTAGTGGTTCTTCACCAGCCCAGCCGTCATCGAAAGGCGAGCGCGCCTCGGTCTCGAAGCGGCCCTGGATCTGCGAAAGTGCACCGCGAAGTTTCGTCATTCGTTCTAAAATTGCGTTCCCTCCCGATACTGTATATATGAGCAGTTCCGTAAGCAACACCCATCGCAACGTAGGCCTGCTGGCCGCCTGCCAGGCGATGTTGTTCACCAACAATTCCACGCTGATCGCCATCAACGGCCTGGCCGGGCTCGCGCTGGCGCCGACCGCCTCGCTGGCGACGCTGCCGGTGACCTGCTGGGTGGTGGGCGGAGCGATCGCCACAATGCCCGCCTCGCAGTACATGAAAAAGGTGGGCCGGCAGTCCGGGCTGATCCGCGGCGCGTCCATCGGCATCGTCGGCGCGCTGATCTGCGCGGCGGCGGTGTGGGAGGCGAGCTTCTGGCTGCTGTGCTTCGGCGCGCTCGTCTTCGGCACCTTCAATTCTTTCGGCCAGTACTACCGCTTCGTCGCCGCCGAGGTCGCGCCGCCGGATTTCCGCGCCACCGCCGTGTCGCTGGTGCTCGCCGGCGGGCTTGTGGGCGGCATCCTCGGGCCCACCATCAGCCGCGTCACGGTCGATCTGATCGGGCCGAAATTCACAGGGGCCTATCTGGCGCTGGTCGCCTTCGTGCTGGTCACCATGGCGATCCTTTCCCGCATCCGGATGCCGGACCTAAGCGCCGCGGAGCAGGCGGCGACCGGGCGGCCGATGTCGGAGATCGCCCGGCAACCGAAGTACATCGTCGCGGTGATGGCTGGTGCGATCAGCTACGGGGTGATGAATTTCCTGATGACCTCGACGCCGATCGCCATGCGCGGCTGCGGCCATCCTTTCGGCGACGCCGCATTCGTCATTTCCTCGCACGTGGTGGCGATGTTCGCGCCTTCCTTCGTGACGGGAGCGCTGATCAAGCGCTTCGGCACGATCCCGGTGATGCTGGCGGGCGCGGCGCTTAACGTCGTCTCGATCTCGGTCGCGTTGTCGGGTCTGGCGGTGGCGAATTTCTGGTGGTCGCTGGTGGTGCTGGGCGTGGGCTGGAACTTTCTCTACATCGGCGCCACCACGCTGCTGACCGAAACCTACCGGCCCGAGGAGCGCGCCAAGGCGCAGGGCGTCAACGAAACCGCGATATTCGCGATGATGGCGCTGTCGTCCTTCTCCTCGGGAATGATCGTCACTAAAGCCGGATGGGAAAAAGTGAACTACGCGGCCACGCCGCTGATCGCCATCGTGGTCGCCGCGCTGGTGTTTCTTTTCTTCAATATGAAGAAAGCCAGGGCATGAGGGCGCCGGCGCAAGTGGGGATGCGGCTGGAAGAGGTCGACACGCCGGCGCTGATCCTCGAGCTGGATGCCTTCGAGACCAACCTGAAGCGGCTCGCCGACGCAGTGGGCGGCCGTGTGCGCGTGCGCGCGCACGCCAAGACGCACAAGTGCCCGGAAATCGGCAAGCGGCAGATTGCCGCGGGCGCGGTCGGCGTGTGCTGCCAGAAAGTGTCGGAAGCCGAGGCGATGGTGGAGGGCGGCATCGCAGACGTGCTGATCTCGAACGAAATCGTCGGCGCGCGCAAGCTGGATCGACTGGCCGCGCTGGCGAAGCGCGCCCGCCTCGGTGTCTGCGTGGATCACGCCGACAACGTGCGCGAGTTGCAGGCGGCGGCGTTGCGCGCGGGCGCCAATATCGACACCTACATCGAGCTCGAAGTCGGCATGCGCCGCTGCGGCGTGGCGCCGGGCGGGCCCGCGCTCGATCTGGTCAAGGTGATCGTGGCCTCGCCCAACCTTCGTTTCGCCGGCATCCATGCGTACCATGGCCGCGCGCAGCACATCCGCTCGGCGGAGGAGCGCCGCGCGGTGATTCAGAATTCTTCCTTGCTTGTGAGGAATACCAAGACGCTTTTAGAGAAAAACAAAATAGTTTGCCCCATCGTCACAGGCGCGGGCAGCGGCACCTTCATGTTCGAAGTGGAACTGGGGGCCTGGGATGAGATCCAGCCTGGCTCCTACATCTTCATGGACTGGGATTACGCCCGCAACGAATGGGCGCCGCCGATGCCGCGCTTCGAGCACGCCCTGTTCGTGCTTGCCGGGGTGATGAGCCGGCCGAATCCGAGGCTGGCGGTGGTGGACGCCGGCCTCAAGGCGTCCAGCGTGGATTCGGGCATGCCCGGTGTCTGGCAGCAGCCGGGCCTCTCATACACGCACGCCTCCGACGAGCACGGCTGGGTGGAAATAGCGCCAGGCGCGGCCGCGCCCGCGCTCGGCGACAAATTGCTGCTGGTGCCCGGCCATTGCGACCCGACGGTGAACCTGTACGACTGGTATGTCTGTGTGCGGGAAGGCGTTGTCGAAGCGCTCTGGCCCATCACCGCCCGCGGCGCGCTGACTTGAAGGGCAGTTCCTACGGCTGGGTGGTGGTGCTGTGCGCCTTTACCCTGATGTTCGTCGGTTTCGGCGCGGCCTATTCCTTCGCCGCGTTCTTCCGCGCCTTCGAAGCGGAATTCGGCGCCTCGCGTGCCCACGTCTCGCTGGTGTTTTCCCTGTGCGCGTTCCTGTATTTTCTGCTCGGCGCGCCGGGCGGCATGCTCGCGGATCGCTACGGCACGCGCAATGTCGCGCTGGTGGGCGTCGCGTTTCTTGCCGCGGGCCTGGCGGCCGCGAGCACCGCGAATTCAGTGGAATTGCTCTACGTCACCTATTCGGTCGGCCTGGGCATCGGCATCGGGCTGACCTACGTACCCTCGGTGGGCGCGGTACAGCCCTGGTTCGAGAAGCGGCGCGTGCTCGCCTCGGGCATCGCCGTCTCCGGCATCGGCGCGGGCAACCTGATGGTGCCGCCGCTCGCCGCCTGGTGGATAGCCGCGTTCGGCTGGCGGGGCGCCTATCTGGCGCTTGCGGTATGCGTGCTGGTGCTAGGCGGCGCGGCCGCCGCGGCGATCCGCAACCGGCCGGCCGGGCAGGGGCGCGCCACCGCGGGCGTGTCGCTGCATGCGGCGATGCGCACGCGCAATTTCTGGGTGCTCTACGTGACCCTGGTGCTGTCGGGCTTCGGCTGCTTCGTGCCGCTGGTGCATATCGCGCCGTACGCGGTGGATGCCGGCCATCCGGAATCCTTCGGCGTACTGCTGGTAAGCCTGATCGGCCTGGGCAGCCTGGCGGGACGCTTCGCGATCGGCAGCATCGCCGACCGCTTCGGCCGCATGCGCTCGCTCGCGCTGATGTACCTGGGCATGGCGCTGATGCTGCTGCTGTGGTGGGCCTCCACCGGCGCGCTTGCGCTCGCGGTGATGGCGGTCGGCTTCGGCATCTGCTATGGCGGTTTCGTGGCGACTTTCCCGACGGTGGTGATGGACCTGTTCGGCGCGCGGTCCGTATCCGGCATCATCGGCTGCATCTACACCGCGGCCGGCGTCGGCACGCTGTTCGGCCCACCGCTGGCGGGCGCGGCCTTCGATGCCACCGGCAGCTACAGCCTGCCGATCCTCGGCGCCGCGGCGCTCGCGCTGATCGCGGCAGCCGGGGTGAGGTTGCTGCGCGCGCCCGGTTAGATGAAATTGATTGCCATGAGAAAAGCAAAACGACCCGATCTGACGGTCAGCGAGGAGCGCGGCGTGCGCCACCTGCACGTCGGCGGCGAGGCGATCCAGAGCGCGATGCGGATGGACGACCCGTTCGCGCTGGAGCTGGATTACACGCGCTGCATGATGGCCTTCCTGCTGTTCCATGCCGAGCCGCGGCGCGCGCTGATGATCGGCCTGGGCGGCGGCTCGCTCGCCAAGTTCTTCCACCGGCGGCTCGCCGGGCTGCGTACCCACGTGGTGGAATACGATGAGCGGGTGATCGCCACCGCGCGTGCGCTGTTCCATGTCCCGGCCGAAGACGGGCGCCTGCACATCGAGCACGGCGACGGCGTCGAAGCGCTGGCGCCGGAGTGCTGCGACCTGCTGGTGGTGGACGGCTACGAAGACGAGAGCACGCCCGCGGCGATGGTGTCGCAGGCATTCTTCGATGCCGCCTGGTGCGCGCTGGACGAACCCGGGGTGCTGGTGATGAACGTCATGGACGACGACAAAAATCTCGATCGCCACCTGCAGCGCGTGGAAAATGCCTTTAACGGCGCGGTGCTCGCTTTCCAGTCGCTGCGCGATCCGAACATCGTCGTCCTCGCGCTGAAAGGCGCGCCGGCGGCGATCGAGTGGAACGTGCTGCGTGCGCGCGCCGACGCGCTGGAGAAGAAGTACGGGCTGCCTTTCGGGCGCTACGTCGAGCGGCTGCGCACCATGAACCGCTGGACCAGTGATGCGCTGCTGCTCACGCCGCCGACCGGAGAGGGCTGAGATGGGACTCGATCCTGGCGAAATCGCGGCTCTGTGCGCACTTGTCGCCGCGGCGTTCGTCGGCTCGGTGATTTTCGGCGTCACCGGCTTCGGCGCGGCGCTGGTCACCGTGCCCTTTGCCACGCATTTCGTGCCGCTGCCCTTCGCGCTGGCGCTGTTCGTCCTCATGGACCTCTCCAACGCCTTCCGCATCGGCTTCGAGAATCCGAAGAACGCGGTGAAGAGCGAATGGACCCGCATGGTGCCGATGATCCTGGTCGGCACGGTCACCGGCGTCACGTTGCTGGTCAACCTGCCGCGCGGCGCGGCGACGATGGCGCTCGGCATCTTCGTGCTGCTGTTCGCGCTCTACAGCCTGTTGCGCAACCCGGAAACGCATCGCGTCGTTTCTTCGCGCTGGGCGTGGTTCGCAGGCCTGACCGGGGGGATTACCAGCACCATCTTCGGCGCCGGCGGCCCGCCCTACGCGATGTACCTGTCCCAGCGCGGCCTGACCAAGGAGCAGTTTCGCGCCACCCTCGGGCTGGCGACGCTCACCAGCATCTCGATCCGAACGATCGCGTTCCTGGTGACCGGCATCCTGCTCGATCCAAAGGTATGGCTTTATGCGGTGTTCGTGGTGCCGGCCGGCCTCGCCGGCATCTGGGCCGCGAGCCACCTGTTCCGGCGCATGTCCCGCGAGCTGCTGATGCGCGCAGTGGCCTTCATGCTGCTCGCGAGTGGCGCCTCGCTGATCATTCGGGCAATGGGTTAGGGAAAGCGGTATCCTTTCGTCGAAAGGAGCATCTCGCATGGGTGCGTTCACGCTGGAGAAAGTGCGGTCTGAGGCGCTTAGCCTTTCGGAATCGGAGCGGGCCGAGCTCGCGCACAGCTTGGTCGCAAGCCTCGACGGCCCGGCGGACCCGGACGTCGAGCAAGCCTGGGACGTGGAGATCCAGCGCCGTCTTTCGGAAGTTGATGCCGGGACGGTTCAACTCATTGACCGGGAAGAATTCCGCCGCCGCATGCGGGAGCGCATGAGCCGCGCCTGATGCGCGTTGTTCGCATTCATGCCGCCGCAGCCGAGGAAGCGGCTGAAGCGGCGGCGTGGTACGAAAGAGAGCGGCCCGGACTCGGTTTCGAGTTCGGTCAGGCGATAGACGCTGCGCTCGACCTGCTCGAAGAGGAAATGATCCCTCTCACCTCAATACCTGGAACGGCCGCGGCACGAGGCGTCAAGCGGCTGTTGCTACGGCGATTTCCCTATGCCGTAGTGGTACAAGTGCGCGGTGCCGAAATCCTCGTCCTCGCCTTTGCCCACCGCGCCAGACGGCCGGGTTACTGGCGTGGTCGGGCGCGCGCGTAACTAGTGTTTGTCCATCTTCCGGAAGATGCTAGAACGATCCAATCGTAGAAGCAACGATCTACCGGTAGATCGGACGTAATGCTGGCAGATCGCTACGCCGACTTCTCCCGCATCGTCACGAACTCTTCCGCCGCGGTCGGATGGATGCCGATGGTGGCGTCGAACTGTGCCTTGGTGGCGCCGAGCTTCACCGCGATGGCGATGCCCTGGATGACTTCGCCGGCGTCGGGGCCCAGCATGTGCGCACCGACCACGCGCTGACTGGCGGCGTCGACCACCAGCTTCATAAAAATTTTCTCCTCGCTCGCGCCCATGGTGTGCTTTAGCGAGCGAAACGCGGCCTTGTAGATGTCCACCTTGCCATGGCGCTCGCGAGCTTTTTCTTCCGTGAGCCCGACGGTGGCGAGGTTCGGGTGCGAAAACACCGCGGTCGGCACGTTCTCGTGGTCCACCGGCGTCGGCGTGCCGCCGAACAGCGTCTTCGCCAGCGCCATGCCTTCGGAAGTCGCCACCGGCGTGAGGTTCAGGCGGTTGGTGTCGTCGCCGTTGGCGT
>JANXUV010000010.1 GCA_025356085.1 Betaproteobacteria bacterium | reverse complement strand
TGCGTGTGCCAGGCGAGGCGGCTGACGTGCACGTAGAACGCCGTGAAGTCCGCGCCGGGCAAGTACAGCGTCATCGAGGCCATCGGCGTGGCCTGCCGCAGCGTTGCCAGGTGCGCGACTCGCTGCCCGCGTATCAGGGCGGCGAGGTCGGTGCGGAAGTCAGCCGGGTTTTCCATAGATGCGATTGTAGTATTCTCGGTCCACCGTGCGTTACGAACTTCTCGTCGGCCTGCGCTATACCCGCGCCAAGCGCCGCAACCATTTCATCAGCTTCATCTCCGCCACTTCGATGGCGGGCATCGCGCTCGGGGTCGCCGCGCTGATCGTGGTGCTCTCGGTAATGAACGGTTTCCAGAAGGAATTGCGCTCGCGCATCCTCGGCGTTGCCTCGCACGTGCAGATCAGCAGCGCCAACGACAAGCTGGCCGACTGGCAGGGCGTCGCCAAACTCGCTGCCCAGGAGCCGCGCGTGGTGGCCTCCGCGCCCTTCGTCAACGCGCAGGGCATGCTGTCGGCCGGCCAGGCGGTGCGCGGCAGCGTGGTGCGCGGCATCGTGCCGGAGCTCGAAGACAAGGTGGCCGAGATCGGCCAGCACATGCGAGCGGGCTCGCTTGCCGCGCTCAAGCCCGGAGCCTTCGGCATCGTGCTCGGTTCGGAGCTGGCGCGCGCGCTGGGTGTGCTGGTCGGCGACAAGGTGGCGCTGATCGCGCCGCAGGGCCTGGTCACTCCGGCGGGCGTGATCCCGCGCCTGAAGCAGTTCACCGTGGTCGGCGTGTTCGAAGTCGGCATGTTCGAGTACGACTCGGGCCTGGCGCTGCTGCATCTCGAGGACGCGCAGAAGCTCTACCAGATGGGCGACGCGGTGTCCGGCCTGCGCCTGCGGCTGGACGACCTGTTCGCCGCGCGCAATGTGGCGCGCGACCTGATGGCGAAAATGAGCAGCGACTACTACGCCACCGACTGGACGCGCAGCCACGCCAATTTCTTCCGCGCGGTGGAGATCGAGAAGCGCGTGATGTTCATCATCCTGCTGCTGATCGTGGCAGTGGCGGCGTTCAACATTGTTTCGACGCTGGTGATGCTGGTGACCGACAAGCAGGCCGACATCGCGATCCTGCGCACCATCGGCGCTTCGCCCGGCTCGATCGTGCAGATTTTCATGGTGCAGGGCACGCTGATCGGTGTGATCGGCACTTTCGCCGGCCTGGTGGCGGGCGTGCTGCTCGCCTACAACGTCGGCACGGTGGTGCCATTCATCGAGAACCTGCTCGGCTTCAAGTTCCTCGCCAAGGACATCTACTACATCTCCGACCTGCCTTCCGATGTGCAGTTCGGCGACGTGACCACCATCGGCATCGTGTCGCTGGTGCTGTCGTTCATCGCCACGCTGTATCCGAGCTGGCGCGCCTCCAAGGTAAATCCGGCGGAGGCCTTGCGCTATGAGTGAAGTGGTTTTGAGTTGTGAAAATCTGAGGAAAACATATCAAGGGCCAGCCCCGGTCCATGTCCTTCTCGGCGTGAATCTGGAAGTGCGCGCCGGCGAGCGGATGGCGATCATGGGCCGTTCCGGATCGGGCAAGTCCACGCTGCTGCACCTGCTGGGCGGGCTGGACTCGGTTTCCGAAGGCGTCGTCAGGCTGCAGGGCAAGGTGCTGAGCGAGCTGAGCGAAAGCGAGCGCGGAGAGCTTCGCAACCGCGCGCTCGGCTTCGTCTACCAGTTCCACCACCTGCTGCCGGAATTCACCGCGGCGGAGAACGTGGCGATGCCGCTGTGGATCCGGCGCATGGACCGCGGCGCCGCACTTTTGAGGGCAAAAAAAGCCCTTGAGGAAGTCGGCCTGGCGCATCGTACCGAGCACCTGCCGGGCGAACTCTCCGGCGGCGAGCGGCAGCGCTGCGCGTTCGCGCGCGCCATGGTGACCGAGCCGGCCTGCGTGCTGGCGGACGAACCCACCGGCAACCTGGATGCGCAGACCGCGGACGAAGTGTTCGAGGCGATGGTGCGGCTGTCCGAATCGCGCGGTACCGCCTTCGTGCTGGTGACCCATGACGCCGACCTGGCGGCGCGCACCGGGCGTACGCTCGAACTGCGCGAGGGAATGTTGAAGAGTGCGGGTTGAGGGCCGCGCATTGAGAACCCGCCGATGGCGCTGATCCAGGTCCTGGTATTCCTGGTGCTGTGCTCGGTGGTGCTGGGCTGGCTGTCGCGGCGCGCGGGCGCGCCATACCCAATCGCGCTGGTTCTGGGCGGCGGCCTGCTCAGTTTCATTCCGGGGCTGCCGCAGCTCGACTACGACCCGCAGTTCCTGCTGGTGCTGGTGCTGCCGCCGATCCTCTACCAGGCGGCGCTGCTGACCTCCTGGCGCGACTTCAAGGCCAACCTGCGGCCGATCGGCATGCTTGCCATCGGCCTGGTGATCGTCACCACGCTGGCGGTGGGCGCCACGCTGAAATTCCTGATCCCCGATCTGCCCTGGGCGGCGGCCTTCGTGTTCGGCGCCATCGTCTCGCCGCCAGACGCGGTGGCGGCCACCGCGATCCTGTCGCGCCTCAACATGCCGCGCCGCATCGTGGTGGTGCTGGAAGGCGAGAGCCTGGTGAACGACGCCTCCGGCCTGGTGCTCTACAAGCTGGCGGTGGCCGCGGTGCTCACCGGCAGCTTCTCCCTGGTGGGCGCCAGCTCGGCGTTCGTCATCGTGTCGCTCGGCGGCATCGCCATCGGCATCGCCGGCGGGCTGGCGTTCATCGTGGTGCACAAATTCATCGGCGACGCGTTCACCGAAGTGCTGGTGTCGCTGTCGATCCCGTACACCCTGTACGTGCTGGCGGAATCGGTCCACTGTTCGGGCGTGCTGGCGGTGGTGGCCGCCGGCATCATCCGCGCCCGGTACACGCCGGTCATCGTCTCGGCCGAGATGCGCATCCTCGCGCGCTCGGTGTGGAACATCCTGGTTTTCATGCTGAACAGCTTGATCTTCATCCTGATCGGCATGGCGTTGTCGGGCGTCATGGGCCGCCTGACCGGCTACAGCGCCGCCGACCTGGCGGGCTATGCATTCTGCGTGACGCTGGTGGCGATCGCGGTGCGCTTCCTCTGGGTGTACCCCGCGACCTTCGTGCCGCGCTGGCTGAGCGCGCGCCTGCGCGCCGCGGAGGACGCGCCGAAGTATGGCGAGGCCTTCATCATGAGCTGGTGCGGCATGCGCGGCATCGTGTCGCTGGCCGCTGCGCTGGCGCTGCCGACGGAAATCGAAAGCGGCGAGCCGTTTCCCTACCGCGACCTGCTGATCTTCCTCACCTTCATCGTAATCGCGGCGACGCTGGTGCTGCAGGGCCTGACGCTCACCTCCCTGATCCGCTGGCTCAAGCTTGGCACCGATCCGGCCGCGCGCGCTGAGCACATGCGCGCGCGCGTCGCCCTTGGCAAGGCGGCGCTGGCCGCGATCGACGAGCTGGCCGCGAAGGACAGCATGCCGCGCGACCTGGTGTCGCGCGTGCGCGCCGAGTTCAACGACCGCATCGGCGCGGCGATGCCGGATGGACAGCAAAGCAGCTTCGCCTTCGGCCGCGACCTGCGCCTGGCCGCGGTGCGTGCCGAGCGCCAGGAACTGATCCGCATCTGGCGCGAGGGTGAAATCAGCGACGAGATCCTGCACCACCTCGAGGAAGAGCTGGACTACGAGGAACAGCGCTTCTAACCACCAGCTCGCTTGCTGGCACGGGCGCGCCAGGCGAGGGTGACGTAGATGCGCCAGCCGATCTGCACTGCCGCGTAGCCGACCACTGCCAGCGTGACCGCGAGCGCGACCAGGCCGATGGCGAGCGGCGGGCCGAGCGAGAGCATCCAGTGGAACATCGCTTCGCAGGAGTCGAACAAGTGTGCCCAATCCCATTCGAAGGGCCGCACTTCCATGTAACGGTGGTGGCTGCCCATCAGCAGGCGCCCGTAGCCGTAGGCGAGCAGGTACAGCGGCGCGATGGTGAAGGGGTTGGTGTAGAGCGTCGTCGCCAGCGCGACGGGCAGGTTCTTCTTCAGCGGCACGGCCATCAGGGCGGCGGTGAGCATCTGGAACGGCCCGGGCACCAGTCCGGCGAACAGGCCGATGGCGAAGCCGCCGGCCACGGAGTGGCGATTCAGGTGCCACAGGTTCGGGTGGTGCAGCCACGAGCCGAACCGCGACAAGTACTTGCTCTCGCGCACCGTGTCGCTGTCGGGCAGGTATCTGCGGAAAAATTTTCTGGGCATGGTCGGCGGCGGTGCCGCGTGCTGCGTTTGATATTAGATGACGCTTGTCATCCTAAGTTTCGCCTCGGGCGTTCTATTTCTGCAGTTGCAGCCTGAACTGCCAGGAATGGCCTGGTTCGGGCTGCTGGCGCTGCTCCCTTTTGCAAAGCTGAGGGCGCTCCGCGTCGCGGCTGCCTTCGCGCTCGGCTTCTGCTGGGCCCTGGGCATGGCCCACCTCAAACTCGCCGACCGGCTGGCGCCGGAGTTGGAGGGCAAAGACATCGAGTTGGTCGGCGTGATTTCGAGCCTGCCGGCCGCCGGCGAGCGCGGCCTGCGCTTCGAGTTCGAGCCGGAGTCGTCGGAAGCGAAGCTGCCCGGCAGGATCCTGCTGTCCTGGTACCGCAGCCCGTCCTATGAAGAGCAGCCGGCCATCCTGTCTTCGCCGGTCCATCCGGGCGAGCGCTGGCGCTTCACCGTGCGGCTGCGCCGGCCGCATGGCGTGTTCAATCCGCACGGCTTCGACTACGAGGGCTGGCTGCTGGAGCGAGGCGTGGGAGCAACCGGATACGTACGGCCTGGGAAAAAATATTTTCCGGAAAAAATTGGCGGGCGAAATAATTTCTCCGATCGCATCGAGCAGATTCGGGAGGTTGTGCGCGACCGCTTCAAGCGCGTGCTCGGTGAAACGCCGGCGAGCGGCATCCTTGCGGCTCTCGCGGTCGGCGACCAGCGCTCGATCAGCGCCGAGGAGTGGCGTCTTTTCAATCGCACCGGCGTCACGCATTTGATGTCGATCTCCGGCCTGCACGTGACGCTGGTGTCGGGATTGTTCGCCTGGCTCGCGAGCTGGCTGTGGCGCCGTTCGGCGTCGCTGATGCTGCGGCTGCCCGCGCGCAAGGCGGCCGCGGCCGCGGCCATCGTGGGCGCGCTCGGCTACACGCTGATCGCCGGCTTCGCGGTGCCGGCGCAGCGCACGTTCCTGATGGTGACCATGGTGGCGCTCGCGCTGTGGTCCGGGCGCATCGCTTCCCCGACGCGCGTGCTCGCGCTGGCGCTGGCGGTGGTGCTGGCGCTCGACCCCTGGGCGATGCTGGCGCCGGGATTCTGGCTGTCGTTCGGCGCGGTTGCGCTCATCTTTGTCGTTTCAAATAATAGAGAGTCAAAGGTAACGCAGTGGTTGCGCGTGCAATGGGCGATCACGCTCGGCCTCGCGCCGGCGGCGCTGTTCCTGTTCGCGCAATTCTCGGTGGTGGGGCCGCTGGCGAACGCGGTGGCGATTCCACTGGTGTCGGTGGTGGTGACACCGCTGGTACTGCTTGCGGCCCTGGTGCCCTGGGACGGTCTGCTGGAGTTCGCCGCCTGGCTGACCGAATGGCTGCTGCAATTCCTCGAGTGGTGCGCAGCGCTGCCGGTCGCGGTCTGGCAGCAGCACGCGCCGCCGCTATGGGCAATGCTGCTGGCGCTCGCCGGTGTCGCCTGGCTGCTCGCGCCGCGCGGGCTGCCGTGGCGCGTAGCGGGGCTCGCGCTGATGCTGCCCGCGGTCGCGCTGCCTCCGCCCGCGCCCGCGCCGGGCGAAGCCTGGATCACCACCCTGGATGTCGGGCAGGGTCTCGCGGTGCTGGTGCGCACCGCCAATCGCGCGCTGCTCTACGACGCCGGGCCCGCGCTGGGTGCCGCACGGGCGGTCGACCGCTCCTGCCTGCGCATCGCGCGCGAGCAGTTTTCCGCCGAGGAACAGCTCTACCCGTCGCTGATTCCGTCATCGGTGCTGGCGCGGTGCG
>JANXUV010000177.1 GCA_025356085.1 Betaproteobacteria bacterium | reverse complement strand
TTTTTTCATTTGAAGTCCGCCACGGTTCCGGGGGCCGGCGTGAAGCCGAAGTCCCCGCGTTTGATGACCGCTTCACGTCCGCCATTGGCCGCGAGCATTTCCGCCTGGTGCTTGCGCGCGCGGCGGTCCACTTCCTGCGGGTCGCAAATGGCGTACAGCGCGCCGCGGCATTGCTCCAGAACTTTTGCGTGTGCCGGATCGGTCGCGAGGTCGATTGTCTCGTCGGGATCCGTCTCCAGGTTAAAGAGCTGCGGACCGTACTTGGCGTAGTACACGTATTTCCACTTGCCGACGCGCACCGCGAAGGCGCCGGTGGAGGAGCCCATGCCGTGGTACTCGGACATGACATTGCGGACGGGTTCGGCGCCTTCGGCAATGCCAACGAGAGAAACGCCGGGAAAACCGGACGGCATTTTCTC
Organism: Betaproteobacteria bacterium; assembly: GCA_025356085.1. GTDB lineage: Bacteria > Pseudomonadota > Gammaproteobacteria > Burkholderiales > SG8-39 > RBG-16-66-20. The sequence continues at coordinate 2,336 of JANXUV010000177.1, read as the reverse complement.
GCCTGCGACTTCCAGGATCGTCGGGAAGGCGTCGACGTGGCTCACCGGCGTGTCGATGCGCTTGCCCGCGGGAATGCCCGGGCCGGCGAGCAGCATCGGCACGCCCGCAATTTCCTCGTACATGGTGGACTTGCCCCACAGGCCGCGCGCGCCCAGGTTGTCGCCGTGATCGCTGGTGTACATCACCACGGTGTCATCCAACATGCCGGAATCCTTGAGGGCGCCGAGCACCTTGCCGATGTTCTCGTCCAGGTAGGACACCAGGCCGAAGTAGCCCGACAGCGCTTTCTTCACGTCCTCGGGCGATTCGAAATAGTCGTCGTAGTTGAAGTTGTTGCCGTAGTCGACGAGGTAGGGATGCCGCGGACGTTGTTCGCGCGCGTACAGCTTCGGCATCGGCAGATCGCGGCCCCAGTACTTGTAGTAATGCTCCGGCGGCGCGGTGAGCGGGAAATGCGGCGCGACGAAGGAAACGAACAGCACCCAGGGCTTGTCGCTTCTCTTCGGCGCCTCCTCCCTCAGCCAGACCTGCGCGCGCGAGCAGATATCCTTGTCGTAGAAGGTATAGGTAGATTCGCCCGGCCCCGCCATGGCGATCATCTTCTTCGAGTTGCCCCGCTGCGGCATGTCGTCGCGGATCAGACCGAGCAGGTCGCCCTTGCCCTGGTAGATATGCATCGGGATGATTTCTTCGCTGAAGCCGTGGTCTTCGTCTACGAGATGGAAGTGCAACTTGCCGACCGAGGCCACGCGGTGGCCGCTCTCGCGCAGCAGGTGATGCCAGGACGGCGCCTTGCCGTCGTAGGCGTCGGCGTTGTCCCAGTAGCCGATCTGGTGGACGTACTTGCCGCAGGCAAAGCCCGCGCGCGCCGGGATGCACACCGGGCTGGTGGTGTAGCAAGAAGCGAAGTGCGTGCCGCGCGCGGCCAGCGCGTCGAGGTTCGGCGTCTGGATGACCGGATGACCCGCGCAGCCGAGCACTTTCGGGTTGTGCTCGTCCGACATGAAGATCAACAAATTGTGAGGGCGAGATGCGGGCTTCATCGTCCTGATACTATCCCAACATCCAATGAAAAAACTTCCGTTTCACTTCATCCCGATCACCAAAGCGCGCACAATGCAGAAGCCGCGCGCGAACGGCCGCACCATGATCGTCGACGACGGCTTGCCGCTCGCCTACGCCAAGGACCTCGTCGCGCTCGGCGGCGCCTACATCGACCTCGCCAAGATCAAGACCGGCACCGCGCGCTTCTACCCGCGCAAGCAGCTCGTGAAGAAGCTGAAGCTGTACCAGAAGAACGGCATCCAGCCCTTCCTCGGCGGTCAGTTCCACGAGTATGTCTTTGCCACCCAGGGCGCCAAGGCACTGCCGAAGTACTACGAGGAATCCCTCGCGCTCGGCTTCGAGGCGATCGAGATCTCCGACAACACAGTGCCGCTTACCGACAAAGAGCGGCGCAGCCAGATCCGCGCCGCCGTCAAGGCAGGCCTCATCGTCTACGGCGAAGTCGGCTCCAAAGACACCCTGAGCAACCCGGCCCTGCTGATCGGCCAGGCCGATATCTGCTTCGAGGCCGGTGCCGCGCTGGTATTGGTGGAAGCGGCGGAACTGGTCGAGAAGGGCAAGCTGCGCAAGAAAACCCTCGACCTGCTGACGAAATCGCTCGACATGTCGCGCGTGATGATCGAGCTGCCCGGCCCCTGGATCAGCGACGTGCGCAGCTGCGACATCGAAGACATGAAGAAAGCGCTGGTCAATGCGCTCGGCCCCGACATCAACCTCGCCAACGTGCCGCCCTCCTCCATCATCGACACCGAGGCCACGCGCACCGGCCTCGGCACCGCGGGGCCTCTCAAATGAAAAAAACCATCTCCTGGCTCCGCCTGCCGGTGCCGAAATCCTTCGCCCCCGACGTGCGGCAGCTGCACAAGGAAAGCGTCCAGCGCCTCGGCTATGTGCGCAATTTCCTCAAGCTGCCCTTCGCGCCCGGCCGCCTGGAGTTGTACCAGCGCTTCCTCGACCGCCTGATGCGCAGCGACGACGCCTACCTGCCCGGCATCGAGCGCGAGCTGCTGGCGCTGGTGGTCAGCGTCGAGAACCGCTGCGAACCCTGCGTGAACGCGCACTCGGCGGCCCTGCGCAAGCACGGCATGGACGGCGTGATGGTCGATGAAATCATGATCTCCTGGCGACGCGCCGGCCTGCCGAGGCGCCAGCGCGCGCTGGCCGAGTTCGCCTGGAAGCTCACCGTGCGGCCCGCGGAGGCCGACGAGACCTGGATCGGCGCGCTGCGCGCCGCCGGCCTCGACGAGAAGCAGATCTTCGAAGCCGCGCA
>JANXUV010000239.1 GCA_025356085.1 Betaproteobacteria bacterium | reverse complement strand
CGTTCTGCTCCACTACCAGCATGCTCACGTGCTCCTTCTCGTTGACCGCGCGCAGGATGCCGAACAGTTCCTTTACGATCAGCGGCGCGAGGCCGAAGGAGGGCTCGTCGAGCAGCATCAGCTTCGGCCGCAGCATCAGCGCGCGCGACACCGCGAGCATCTGCTGTTCGCCGCCCGAGAGCGTGCCGGCCTGCTGCGCGCGCCTTTCCTTCAGGCGCGGGAAGTAGCCATACATGCGCTCGAGGTCCGTTTCCACGGCGGCCTTGTCCTTGCGCGTATAGGCGCCGAGACGAAGATTTTCTTCCGTGGTCAGGTTGGCGAACGTGCCGCGGCCGTCGGGGACGTGCGCGATGCCAAGGCGGACGATGTCTTCGGTGGCGCGGCCGTCGATGCGCTGGCCGCCGAAGCGGATCTCGCCCTGCGTGCGCACCATGCCGCATAGCGCGCGCAGCGTCGTCGTCTTGCCCGCGCCGTTCGCGCCGAGCAGCGTGGTGATGGTGCCTTCCTCCATGCCGAAGCTCATGCCATGCAGCACGCGCGTCTGCCCGTAGGCGGCGTGCAGATTGGCGGCTTCCAGCCAGGCCATCAGGCGGCGCCCCCCAGGTAGGCCTGGATCACTTCGGGATGCTGCCGGACTTCGGCCGGCGTGCCTTCGGCGATCTTGCGGCCGAAATTGAGGGCCACCACGCGATCCGAGATGCTCATCACCAGGCTCATGTGGTGCTCGACCAGCAGCACCGTCAGCTTGAGGCGATCGCGGATGTCGCGGATCAGCTTGCCGAGCAGGCCCACTTCCTCGTGGTTCAGGCCGCTCGCGGGCTCGTCCAGCAGCAGCAGGCGCGGCTCGCTGGCGAGCGCGCGGGCGAGTTCGACGCGCTTTTGCGTGCCGAAGGGCAGGTCGGCCACGCGCATGTGCGCCACGGATTCGAGTTCGAGCAGGCGGATCAGCGCCTGCGCTTTTTCAAGCGTGGCCGTTTCTTCGCGCGCGACCGCGGGCAGGCGCAGCGAATTCATGAAAAAGCCGGTGCCGGTGCGGCTATGGCGGCCGACCATGACGTTGTCGAGGACGGTCATGGTGCGGAACAGCGCCAGGTTCTGGAACGTGCGGCCGATGCCCGCCGCGGCGATGCGGTGGCGCGGAATCTGCAGCAGGGAGCCGCCGTCGAAAAGAATGTCGCCGCTGCCGCACTGGTAGAGGCGCGACAGGCAGTTGAAAAGCGTGGTCTTGCCGGCGCCGTTCGGGCCGATCAGCCCGACGATGCAGCCCGACGGCACGTCGAAGGAGACATCGTCGAGCGCGACGATGCCGCCAAAGCGCACGCCGACGTTCTGCACGCGCAGCAACGCCCCTGCAACACTCGTTCCGATAGACCCTCCTCCATCAGAAACCGATTCAGTCCGCGCGACGCGAGGACTGTTGCGTATCGTGTCGGATTGTCGGACGATACGTTTTTGCCGTCAAGCTGGATTCTTTCTCTTGTCTAGCCTCCCCGAAAAATTCCGCCGCATCAGTTCGACGCCTGCGTACCGTCTCGTCGCCGAAGCGATCGAGCGGCAGATTATGTCGGGCCGCATACGGCCGGGCGAGCCGATCGGCACCGAAGCCGAGCTGGTGAAGCAATTCGGCGTCAACCGCTCGACCGTGCGCGAAGGCATCCGGCTGCTCGAGCATGACGGGCTGATCCGGCGCGAGTCCAACCGGCGCCTGTCGGTCGGCCTGCCGCACTACGAGCGGCTGGCGACGCGCTCCACGCGCGCGCTGATCCTCAGCGAAGTGACGTTCCGCGAATTGTATGAAGCCGCGCTGGCGCTGCAGATCGCGACCATTGAAAGCGCCGCCGAGCGCGCCACGCCGGCGATGATGATCGCCATGGAAGAGAACATCGCCCGCACCGAACGGGTCCTGGGCGATGCGGCGGCGGTGGCCGAGCTAGATACCGAATTCCACACGCTGATCGGCAGGGCCTCGGGAAACCGGGTGCTGCAACTCGCGCGTGAACCCTCGGACCTGCTGATCTTCCCGACCACGCGGATGGTGCTGAGCCAGATCAAGGTCGGGCCGTCGCGCCTGCTCGAGGCGCACCGCAAAATGCTGGATGCGATCATGCGCCGCGACAAAGAAGCGGCGCGGCTGTGGGCGCGCCGCCACATCAACGACTGGCGCAAGGGCTTCGAGCGCGCCGGCAACGATCTGGACCAGCCGATCGACAAGATATACCTTCAGTCCCTGGTGAAAGAGGAAACACCGGCCGACTGACATGATCCGTTCCACGATGCAGCGAGTGCCTCTATCGATCAATTCACTGGTCGAGCGCGCTGGCAAGCTGTTTCCGCAGGTCGAGATCGTCAGCCGCCTTCCCGACAAGTCGCTTCGGCGCCACACCTTCGCGGATTTCCGCCGGCGCACGCGCCAGCTCGCCGCCGCGCTGCTCGCCGCGGGCCTGAAGAAGGGCGACCGCGTCGCCACGCTGTGCTGGAACCACCACGCGCATCTCGAGTGCTATTTCGGCATTCCGGCCGCGGGCGGCGTGATGCACACGCTCAACCTGCGCCTGGCGCCCGATGAAATCAGCTGGATCGCAGAGCATGCGCAGGACCGGTTCCTGATTGTGGACGACATTCTGTTGCCGCTATTTCGGCAACTGAAGGTGGGATTCGAAAAAGTCATTGTGGTGCCCTTCAGCGGGGCTCCGGTCGACTCCGCTTTTTTGAACTACGAGGAATTCATACAAAAGAGCGCAGAAGCATTCAGCTATGTTCCCCACGAGGAAGACGATCCGATTTCCATGTGCTACACCTCGGGCACCACGGGGCGGCCGAAGGGAGTGGTGTATTCGCACCGTTCGACCATCATCCATACCCTGATGGCCAACCAGCCGGATTACTGGGGGCTGGCCGCGGGAGACAGCGTCTGCCCGGTGACGCCGATGTTCCACGCCAACTGCTGGGGCATTCCCTACGGGTGCGTGATGATGGGCATCAAACTGGTTTTTCCCGGGCCGCACCTGCATCCGGAAGACCTGCTGGCGCTGTTCCAGGCGGAAAAACCGAATTTCGTGCTCGGCGTGCCCACCATCTGGCTCGCCATGCTGCAGCTCCTGGAAAACGATCCGGCGCGCTACAAGCTGCATGCCGGCATGAAAATGCTGGTGGGCGGGGCGGCGGTGCCGGAATCGCTGATCCGCTCGTTCGCGAAGCTCGGCGCCGAAATCCGCCAGGGCTGGGGCATGACCGAAACCAGCCCGGTCGCTTCCATCGCCTACCTGAAGCCTGAACTGCGCGATGTCGCGGAAGATGAGCGCTACCGCCGCTTCGCGTCCGCGGGCGTTCCGGTGCCGGTCATGGACTTGAGGCTGATCGACGAGAACGGCAAGGAATGCGAGTGGGACGGCGCCTCGGTGGGCGAACTGCAGGTGCGCGGCCCGTTCATCACCGGCAGCTATCACAACGTGCCGCAGGAACCCGAACGCTTCACCGACGACGGCTGGCTGCGCACCGGCGATGTGGCCTCGATCGATGCGCACGGCTACATCCGCATCACGGACCGCACCAAGGACCTCATCAAGTCGGGCGGGGAGTGGATCAGTTCCGTGGACATGGAAAACCTGCTGATGGCGCACCCGGCGGTGCTGGAAGCGGCGGTGATCGCGATTCCGGATCCCAAGTGGACCGAGCGGCCGCTTGCCTGCGTTGTTTTTAAATTGAATAAAAAAACAACACCAGAAGAACTGCGGGCGCACCTCTCCTCGCACTTTGCAAAGTGGCAGCTGCCCGACCGCTTCGAATTTCTCGATGCCATCCCGCGCACCGCGACCGGAAAATTCTGGAAATTGAAGTTGCGCGAGCGGTTTCGCCCCGCGGCGGCGGAAAAAAACTAGTCGTCGTCGGCGTCGCCAGCGCCGGCGGCGCGGCTCTCGGCTTCGCGGGCGGCGGCATGCGCCGGAGCTGAAAGCATTTCGCCCGTCGCGACGGGCCGGACCAGGTAATAGACCTGCTGGTCTGATCCCAGCACCAGTTCGCGCATCAGAGTGCCCATCAGCCCCTCGAACATTCCGGACACCAGCATCGCGGCTCGGGCCGGCGATCCTGGCGCCTGGCCCAGCACCTCCAGAACCTTCAGACGGCGTACGCCGACCAGCGTATAGCGCTCGACGCCCACGGTGATTGTGTTTCCCTTCGTGTGCGGCCGGGCCGCGGGCGGGAAGGGGCGCAGCAGCGCGTAGCGGGCGCCCGCCACCTGCTCCAGCAGGACCGGCGCACCTTCGCCGTCGGACAGGAAATACCGGATGCTGATCTGGCCGCTCGCGCCCTCCAGCCGCATCCGGCCCATCACGCGCATCGGCTTGCCGCGGAACACGGTCTCGGCATGGATATCGAAGGTTTCGCTGTCGAGCGTCATTCGGCGGACTCGATGAGGATCGGCTTGCCGTCCGTATCCAGCGCCACGACGCGGTCGCGGCCCGCCGCTTTTGCATAATTCAGCCCGGCTTCGGCGCGGCCGATCAGCAGGCGCGTGTTCTCGCCCCTGCGGAGCTCCGCGACGCCCAGGGTGCAGCTCAGGTGCCGCCGGCCCAGCACTTCTGGCGCGGGTTCGCGTCCGACCCGCACGCGCAGCCGCTCGGCGGCGATCACCGCGCCCTTGAGGGCGGTGTCCGGCATGATGGCGAGGAATTCCTTGCCGCCGTTGCGGCCGAAAACATCCACGTCGCGCAGCGCGTCCAGTGCGGCGGCGGTGAATTTCTTCAGCGCGACATCGCCGGCGATGTCGCCGTGGGCCTGGTTAAGATCGCCCAGCCAGTCGAGGTCCACGCGCGCAACGGCAAGCGGCTTGCCGATGCGCTCGGCGCGGGCGATTTCGCGCTCCAGTGCTTCGATCAGGTGGCGCTGGTGGTAGACCCCGGTGAGCGCGTCGCGGCTGGCGCGCTCGTTCGCGTCCAGCTCTAGGTCGTGCAGCCGGCTGCGGGCGCCGGCCAGGCGCGCGCGCAGGCGCTGCACGAGGCCCGCGGCGTAGATCAGCCAGGCGCACGCGAGAAGCAGCGCCGCGATTTGCAGCATTGCAGCCGGCAGGCCGAGCTTGCCGCCATGGTCGATCAGCATGAAAAGCGCCGTGCCGTGCGTCACCAGGGCGAAGGCGGCAAGGATCGCCAGGCGCGTGCGCTGGAGCTGCAGCACGCCATAGAGCATCGCGAGCAGGTAGAAGAGCGGGATCGGCAGCGCCGTGTCGCCGGCGCGGAACGTGAGCCACGCCAGCAGCAGGAACACCGCTGTCATCTGCCCGCTGACAAAGACCGCCTCGGAGTAGCGGGCGCCGATGCCGGATGCGACGAAGGCGTAGGAGAGCGCGCCCAGCAGCGCCAGCGCGAGGCAGCCGTCGATGGCCACGGCGGCGCTGACCAGGCCGAGACCCGCGGCCAGCGCAAGGCTCAGCGCCGCTGCCACCAGGGCGCCAAGCGCCAGCCGCGAGCGGCGCCGTCCAGTGCTGATCGGATTCCCTTGCATGCGCAGATTCTACCGGGCGGGCTTTCAACCCCCGAAGCGGGATTCCGGCAGCCCGGAAACGCCGGGCTTAAGCACCAGCACGCTGCCGGCCAGCGGCTCGCAGGCGAAATCCGTGTCGAGACGGTAGAGCGTGCCCACCGGAGCGCGGCTGTCGACCCACCAGAGCGCCCGGCCGCGCTCATCCCAGAGCGGGCATTCGCCGAGGATGTCGGCGCCGGGAACCGCGACTTCGACTTTCAATTGCACGTTTTCATCCTCGGGAGCACGATAGCACGCATGAAAATACTGATTCGGTGGCTGGTCTTCGTGGTTGCGGCCTGTGCGCTATCTTCGCTGGGCGCGCAAACCTATCCCTCCAGGCCGGTGCGCCTCATCGTGCCGTTTCCGGCGGGCGGCCCGGCCGATATCTTCGGCCGCTTCGTCGCGCAGGGCATGGCCGCGCAGTTCGGCCAGGCGGTGGTTATCGAAAACGTCAGTGGCATGAGCGGCGCGCTTGGCGTCGATCGCGCGGCGAAGTCACCGCCCGATGGCTACACGCTTTCCCTGATCAGTTCCTCCGCGGCTTCCATCGGTCCCTTTGCCATCGCGAAGATGCCTTTCGATCCAGGTAAGGACCTGACGCTGATCACCACCCTGGTGCGCGTGCCCGAAGTGATCGTGGTCAATGCGTCGCTGCCCGTGAACACGCTGGCTGAATTGATTGCGCACGCGAAAACGAACCCCGGAAGGGTCAACTATGGTTCGGCCGGCCCGGGCAGCATCACGCACCTGGCGGGTGAACTGCTGAAAGTCGAGGCGGGCATCGACATCGTGCACGTACCGTACAAAGGCGCGGCGCCTGCGGTCACCGATCTGGTGGGCGGCCAGGTGCAGATGGGGATTTTCGATGTGCCCGTGGTGCTGCCGCATATCCGCACGGGGAAGCTGAAGGCGCTCGCGATCACCAGCTTCAAGCGCTCGCCGAACTTGCCCGAGGTAAAGACGACTGCCGAAGAGGGTTACCCGAGGGTGCTGTCCGACAATTGGTACGGGCTGGTCGGGCCCGTGGGGATGCCGCAGGCGATCCTCAAGCGCATCCATGCAGCCGCGATCGCTGCGCTCAACTCGGCCGAACTGATCGAGCAGTATGCGAAGGTGAGTGGCGTGGCGATGCCCTCATCGCCGGAGGAATTCGCCGTCTACCTGGTGCAGGACCAGGCCAAGTGGGGCAAGGTGGTGAAGACGATCGGCTTCAAGGCCGAGTAAAAGCCGGCGCGGGCGCGCTCAGCTCGGTTTCTTGCCTGAGAGCTTGTCGAGCAGGTCTCCCATGGTCTGGTCGGCCCAGTACTCGGGATCCTTGTCGATTTCCGCGTCGCCCTTGGCGATCATTTCCGCGCCGATCTTGCGGCGCTGGCAGAAGCCGTGCCAGAACTGCTTGATTTCCTCTGCGCTCATATCCATGAGGCGACCTTTCCAGGAGGCTTTAACGTTAGTGGCTCCTCGACCTGGACTCGAACCAGGGACCTGCGGATTAACAGGGGGAGTCGATTACTGTAAGTGATTGTATATTGGCCCGCCCTCACTCGCCAAGCTGTGCCAAAACCCGCTGGTTACGTCACGTTTACGTCACGCTCGATTTCGCTCGGAAGCCTGCTCAATTTCACTCAGGGACCTGCGGATTGAACATCCGCTGTCAGCCACGGAGAGCGTTGACACGCGGATTTTCAGCGGAGCTAAAGCCTTAATTTGCTGTGCTAACGGCCCGTCCTCACTCGCCAAAGCTCGCCTAGAACCGTAGGGTTTCCTACGTTTTCCCTACGTTTTCCCTACGTTCTTGCCTACCTGCTTGTCCACTGCTCAAGTTCGCATTTCTTACTGTACGGAATAAGCGCGGTGTCTTGAACAATGGCTGTTCGGATCGCATTCTGCTTTCCAAGTACTGCAACGTACATTTGATGAGATGATCCACTGACTCCAAGAAAACGAATTTGGATCAACGCCGAATTATCCGCGCCATATTGT
>JANXUV010000226.1 GCA_025356085.1 Betaproteobacteria bacterium | reverse complement strand
GTCATGCCGGGCCTCGAGTTTTGCAATTTAGCCGGCCATCAGCCCCACTATGACCGATCTCGAAGGAATCTTCCCATGGTGCCAGCATCTGGTGACCCGGATGCGCTCCAACGCCGTCGCCTACCGGCCGATCCCAGCGCGCGGCCCCAAGAGACGAGGCCGGCCCAAAAAATACGGCAAAACGATTCTCCTCAAATCCCTCTTCAGCGACCCGGCCGCGCTGCAAACCATGCCCAGCCCCGTCTATGGCGAGAAGGACGTCACGCTGCAATACCGAGTGTGTGATCTGCTGTGGCGCCCGGCGGGGCGTATCGTCCGCTTCGTCCTGGTGATCCATCCCACGCGCGGCCGCTGCCTACTCATGTGCACCGACACCGAGTTGAGCGCCGCTGAGATCATCCGCCTGTATGGACTGCGCTTCAAGATCGAACACACGTTCAAACAAGCCGTGAACCACATCGGCACTTTGGCCTATCACTTCTGGATGCAAAAGATGAGACCGCTGCGCCGACGAAACGGCAACCAACATCTGCATCAAGAAACTCTCGACTATCGCAACCTCGTCAAACGAAAACTCAACGCCTATCATCTAATTCATCCAGGCGGGCCTCATCGCTCAAGGCCTGCTGCAATATCTCGCCGCCGCCTTCCCCACGCTCGTGTGGCAGTCCTTCGGTTCCTGGTTGCGAACCATCCGACCCGGTATCCCGCCCTCCGAGTTGGTTGTCGCCACCGCGTTGCGTCAGCGACGACCTGAATTTTTCTTGAATACTCCCCAAACCCATCTCTTCACGAAATTCATCCTCGATCGCCAAGACCCCGATCAAGTCGCGTTATTCCGCGCGGCCGCCTGACGCACACGCGGTACTCATGAGTTACTAATTCACGGGCAATTATCAATTATGTTGAGTTCTTCGACCTTGACGTCTGCGATGCCGCGGGCAATGATGGTAATGTTCATTTATATTATCAATCCGTTTCGCGCGCTGTCTACGACTACCGTAGGCGCGGGTCATTCGGGGAGGCAGCAGTTCAATGGGGCGTCCGCCAAACCGGGAGAACGATCCGGAGCAGGTCCGTTCGCATTTGGGGCGCAATTTGACTTACGGCTTGCTGGACGCGCTCGGTCACTCGATCGTAACGGGCTACTATGGCAAGGTCGACTTTCCCACCGAAGCCGAGTTGGCACAGCAATATGCCGTCAGCCGCTCGGTGACTCGGGAGGCGGTAAAAATGTTGACAGCCAAAGGTCTGCTCAGTGCCCGTCCGCGCCAAGGTACGATTATTCAGCCCACCACGAATTGGAACCTGTTTGATGCTGACGTGTTGCGCTGGACTCTGGAACGCAAGTTCTCTCCCGAGTTGCTGCGACACTTCAACCAACTGCGTATTGCGATCGAACCGGCGGCTGCCGCGCTAGCTGCGGTCCATGCGGACACCACGCAGTGCCAGGCGATCAGTGCGGGACTCGCTCGAATGGCAGCGGCCGACAAGGGGCAAGACAACACGCTGGATGCCGATATCGCTTTTCACGTGGCCGTGCTGCGCGCATCCAACAATCCTTTCTTTCTGCAATTTCGGGATGTGGTCTCGACGGCGTTGCGCAATTCAATCCGATTTACCAATCGGATCGCGGGACGCTCGGCGAATGTGGCCGACCATGCCGCAGTCCGGGATGCCATTCTGCGACATCACGAGGAGGGCGCGCGCGTGGCTATGCAGCGCATCATCTCAGATGTGCTCGCCCTGATTGAAAAGGCGGGCGTCAAAAAGCAATCGTCTAAATTGTAATCAAACGAGCGCAACAGGCCAGCCATCGTGCGTCCAGTTCAGCTCTGCAAGCCGCAGCGTCGGCGCCGCGTCGTGTTCCACATCGTAGGCGTGATAGACGATCAAGTCGCGATCGCGGTCGTGCATCAAACCGCAGTGGCCGGGTCCGCGCCAACGCGTTGAACCCCAGGGCCGCTCAACGATGAGCGCCGTGCCGTAGCCGTCGAGCATGGAGTGGCCGTCCCGGGCAAGGTACGGGCCGCGCACATCCCGCGATCGACCCACCGCGACGTAATAGTTGCTCTGTTCCTTTTTGCAGCAATAGTCATAGCTGGCAAACAGGTAGTGGTAGTGGCCGCGAACAAAAATGAATGCGCCTTCAATGGGGTTATCGCCGCCGGTGGGTGCGGGCCGGTAGGCGATCGAATAGAGGTGCGGATTCGTAGTGGCAGGCTTGCCGGTCTTTCGATCCAGCGCGATCAGCTTGATCCCACTCCAGTAGCTGCCGAAGGCGAGCCAGTGATTGCCGTTGAAATCAACTACGAAGTTCGAATCGATCGCATTGTACGTTCCGCCCTCGACTGTCTGAATGACGAGCCCATGATCGGTCCATCCATAGTGAGAGGAGGAGCGGTCGAGGGTGGGCGTGGTTGCGAAACCCGTTACCGAATGCATGCTGCCACCCGTCGACACCGAGTAATAGAGCCGATACAGTCCGTCGACGTAAGAAATATCGGGTGCCCACACGCTGTTGGCCTGGGGAATCAGCCGGGCAGCCCAAGGCGGCACCTCCTCAAGCGGCGAGCCGTTGTCTCGCCAAGTCTTCAGGTCCTCGGACACTCGCCACGTGGGACCTGGCTTGCCCGCCCAACCCCCGGAGCCAAACACATGATAGCGGTCTCCCTCGCGGATGATCACCGGATCGTGCAATCCGGTGAGGTAGCCGTTCAGGTTCTCATTTAACGAAGGCTTACTGGTGTCGGCCGCCGTTGCCCGTACACTGGACACGCACACTGCGCTGAGCGTCCATCCGAGCGCGGCACGGCGCGTCAGAGTGCGCTGCGATCGCGCGGACTCACCGAGCAAACCGGCCTTGCTGTAATTAACCATAGCCGCCTATTAAAACTTGGCGCGAACGCTCACGCCGTAAAACCGATCATCGGATCGGATGTCGTGAGGGAAAATCGTCGTGTTGTAGTAACTGTAGTACTTCGCCCCCGTCAGGTTGTTGGCATCGACACTGACAGTTAGCTGCGGGGTCACATCGTACCCGATGCTGGCATCCAGACGGCCATAGGCCTTGACCTCGTTGAACGCCGCCGGCGCGGTGGGATCGCCGCAGAAGGTCTGCCCGGAAACCAACTCGCATCCGAACTGGAACTCGTTGTATTTATCGCGCCATGTGTACACCAGCCGACCGGTCAGTCCGAATTTCTCGTACAGTGCGCCCACGTTATAACTGTATTTCGAAACACCCAAAAGCGGAAAGCCATTCAAGGGATCTCCCGGTGTGTTGATCTTGCTATCGGCGAAGGTGTAATTGCCGAATGCCCCCAAGCCCGACCACGCTCCCGGTAGGGCATCGAAGAAGTACTGCACACTGAGCTCAAATCCCTTGAGCGTCGCACTCCCGAGGTTTCGAGGCCGCGTGATGTTGTAGGTAATGCCGTCAATGACTTCGCGATTGATTGCCGTGCCCACGCGGTCTTTCAGCGTCCGATAGTACACGGCTGCTTCGACGTAACTGGCGCTGCTGAAGTAGTGCTCCAGGGTCATATCATAGGCGTTGGACTTCTGCGGCTTGAGATTCGGGTTTCCAGCATTGCCGCTGGGCTGAACGTTGGCGTTCAACGGCACGTTGTAAGTCAACCCAGGATTCAAGTCGCCGAAATTCGGCCTTGAGATCGCGCTCGCAACCGTCAATCGCAGTTGAGTGGCGGCTGTGAGGTGTAAGCGAGCGCTGAAGCTCGGCAGAAAGTCAGTGTCGCTGGTATGAGTTGTTACGGAAGCCAGCGCGCCGTTGACCCTGCCGGTACCTGTCAGGTCACGATTGGTACTGGTCAGGCGCCCTCCCAGCAATCCGTCGAGAGTTCGGTTGCCACCCAGCTCGACCGCGTAGGCTGACTGGACATAGGCCGAATACGTCTTCTCTTTCGCGTCGTAGCTTTGCGTCGGATCGTAAGCTGGATCTCCAGTAGGGGCACCATAGAGCGTGCGCAACACGTCTGTGTGGGTCCGCAGGTACTCCGCATCAGGGGTCAACCAATGTTGACCGCCGTTGATTTGTGGGATGTCATTCGGCGAAGACACCAGAAAGTTTGACGGCAGACCGCCGGCGGTGATCAAGGTCACGCGGTTACCACCGGGAGCGCCCGGATTGGCCTGTACGGCCCGGTATTCTGAGGAGCGGTCGCCCAAGCGGAAGCCAAACTGCAGTTGCTTGATGAAACTACTCAAGTCATAAGCGCCACTCAACGCGAACGCCGTCAGGCGGCTGTCGGCGCGATTCAGATCCTGGAACAGGCCGTTGGCAAAGCGGAAGTCGTTGGCGACCCCCAAGGGATTGCCCGGCATGTCGGTTGTGCCGTGGCCAGCGTTATCCACGGCGATGTTGACTAGGGGAATCTGCTTGCCGATATCCACAATGATGTTTCGGTTCTTGTTCTCCGAGATGAGATGCGAAAGGTCTGCATTCAGATGCAGGGCATCCCGGTTGAATCGCAGGCCCGTTGCAAGCTGATACTGATCAGTCCGCCCTGTTTTCGCCTGGGTGCTAGTGAGCCCTGCGACGTTGTTGAAGGTAGCAGTGGATCCATAGCACAGCGACTGGGTCGGATCGGTGGCACTGCCCAGAAATCCCGCTCCGTTTACGTGCGCTGAGAAGCAGTCCGGGGTGGCGGTGGCGTTACTGATGCCTTGTGCACCAAAGATATCCGAGAAGATGAAATCGGTCTGAAATTTGGCCCGATAGCCTGCGAACAGCCCATCCGCATACACCTCCAGGGCATCGGTCGGGCGCCATTGAAAGGCTGCATTGACCTGCGGGCGCTCATAGTAGCCCGTATCGTTCAACCCGCCTACGCAGGTCGGCAGTGCGAGGTTGGCGGCCCCAGGTGGTCCGTTGTTGGAGGATCGCGGGTCACAGTTAAAGGAGATCGGACGATTGAATTTGTTGTCCGAATAGGACAGGTCGATGAGAAAACCCATCTGACCAACGGAGGTCTCGTGGCGTTCCGAGGCCAGCAGACCGACTTTGTAGCTGGGTTTGCTGACTTCCTGACCGTAGTAGGCACGGGCGTTGGTCGCCAGTGACAAGCCTTGCTTGAAATCAAACGGCTTGTGCAATTTCAGGTCGATGACGCCAGCCACGCCGCCTTCGATCAGATCCGCCGAGCTTGACTTGTAAACATCCGCGCGCGCGAGTGCTTCGGAGGGCAAATCCTGGAATGCGAACCCGCGCCCGACACCCGTAAACATCTCCCGGCCATTGACGGTCGTGAGAATATCCCCGATGCCGCGAATCAGCGGGTTGACGATTTCGTTGTTGAAATTGTTGACGGTCTGAATTCCAGGTACGCGTTGCAACGCTTCCGCAACCGTGTTGTCGGGGAACTTTCCAATATCATCCGCCACTACTGCCTCGACTACTTGGGCGGCATTGCGCTTGATTTCTGCGGCTTTTTCCAGGCTGGCCCGCTGACCGGTCACGACCACCTCCTCCAGTGTGATCGCCCCGCCTGGCTTCGTGTTGTCAGCAGCAGACTGCGCTTGGGCCAGTTGAGAGGCCGCGAGTGCCAA
The DNA here is from genome assembly GCA_025356085.1 of Betaproteobacteria bacterium. GTDB lineage: Bacteria > Pseudomonadota > Gammaproteobacteria > Burkholderiales > SG8-39 > RBG-16-66-20. Next base: position 9,965 of record JANXUV010000226.1, on the reverse strand, counting down.
TGCCACGGCCGTGGACAGACCCTGCAGCTGCGTTCTTTTTGAGTTCATTCGACCCCTCCCCTTATTTAGAAGATTCAACGTTTTAGCCGGCCGCGTAGCCGCGAAGATTGCCAAGCTGCGGCAACGATAACCTCAAGCCCTATATCTTACAAGTATTATTTGTACGACAAATAGCGTTGTGGCAGAAACGCTACGTTTTTCTTGAGCTCTGCCTTAGTTCTCTGGAACCACTCCGCGCGGCGAGCGTGCCAATCGCCGAATAAGGGCGGCTTCCGAATCCCGATAGGGCGTGCCATCCGCCCGCAGCACTTCGTGAAACCACAGTGTCGGCGGCTGAAGCGTGTACGGTCTCTGCCAGGAGTCCCAGGGCAGCCGCGTTTGCGTGCGGCCGTCGACGAATCCCCAGTTGTACATCGCAACGTTGTAGCGTTTGCCGATGGGCAGCGATCCGTCGAAGGTCGACCCGTTACCTCGTGCCATATATTCGGTGCATAAAATGGGTCGGCGGTAAGCCTGCAACTGCCGTATCCGCCGTTCAAAGGTCTCCGGCCAGTTGTAGTCGTGGAAGGAGACTACGTCTGATTGCTCAATCTGAATGCGCTCGATCACAGAAAGCTTTGCCGCCGACCAGTCATCGTGCTGCCACACGCCACTGGTGAGCGGCTGGATAGGGTCTCGGCTACGCGCCCACGCGAAGGCCTCAGGGAGCAGGTGTTCCAGATAGTGTTGTTTGCCTTCATGCCGGGGATAGTCGCCACCTCCCTCGTTGTCCGGCTCGTTCCACACATCCCATCCAAAGACTCGTTCGTCATGTGCGAACGCACCGACCACAGCTTGCACATACTCGCGAAGCTGCGCGTACCCGGCCGTGGCTTCGAGACGCGCTCGGCCCGGTGATTGTACCCACCCTGAATTGTGTACACCCGGGATGGGCGGGTGTTGAGGGCCCAAGCGCGGGTTCGGATCCCAGCAGCTGTCGAACAGTACAAACAGCGGTTTGATGTCGTGACGCGCCGCGATAGCCAAAAACTCATCCATGCGCTTGAGAAACCCCGCAGCATCCTGTTCCCAAAGCAGGTTGTGCAGGAACACGCGCATGGTGTTCATACCCAGTGCTTGCGCCCAGCCGAGTTCCCGATCGATGCTCGCCGGGTCAAACGTCTCGGCTTGCCACATCTCGAGCTGGTTGATCGCCGTCGCCGGCACGTAGTTACTGCCGACCCGCCAAGGCTGCTGCGCATACCAATTCGTGGCTTGCGGCTCGGTCCACCGCTCGCGGGCATGCGCTGGTGCGCCGATCAACGCCATCATTGTGGCGATCATGCAGAACGACCTTAGCTGTCTCATTGCAGAGCTCCTTAAAATTACGCGGTGCAACGCTTGGCAGGTGAAATTGCGCCGCATTCCGGTGTCATTGTCGTTTGACTACTTTTGTTGACCAATCTTCAGTCGATAGATCATGAGGTTGCGATAGGTCGCGTCGGGCGCCAATCGGGCGGATCCGAATTGCGGATGATTGGGTGTGTCAGGAAACAGTTGGGGCTCCAACACGATGGCATCGCCTTCTCGATAGAGGCGCTGTGATTTGCCCACCACTGTGCCGTCCAAGAAATTTCCCGAATAAAACTGCAGGCCCGGTTGGTTGGACCACAATTCGAAGCCCCGACCCGATGCGGGCTCTTGAACCCGCGCAAGTAACCGTGGCGCTAATGAGAGCTCGTGCGCAATCACAAAATTGTGATCATATCCTCGGCCAAAAACGATCTGTGGCTCACGCGCATCACGGACCCGGGCGCCGATCTCAATCGGCTGCCTAAAATCAAAGACCGTACCGGCAACCGGTCTGAATTCGCCGGTGGGAATCAACGTCGCGTCGACCGGCGTGAAGGTCTCGGCCGGAATCATGAGAATATGCCCCATCGCGCCGCCCACAGATCCTTCCCCGGCCAGATTCCAGTACGCATGATTGCTGATATTGGCGATCGTTGGCCGATCCGTCGTCGCCGTGTATTCGATGGTCAGCGCATTCGCTTCATCGAGCGAATATGTGGCCTTCACGGTGAGTGCGCCGGGATAACCCTGGTCGCCGTCAGGACTCACGTAGCGCATCACCACGCTCGCCGTGAGGCCGCCATGGACTTCGAGGATCTCCCACAGCACCTTATCGAAACCCCGCTCCCCACCATGCAAGGCGTTGCCATTGTTATTTTGGGGGGTTTGATAGGGCTTGCCATCTAGCACGAAACGGCCTTTGGCGAGGCGATTGGCGAAGCGACCTACGGTACCGCCAAAGTATTCAGGCTTTTTTAAGTATCCATCAAGCGACGCGTAGCCGAGGATTACATCGGCGCTCTTCCCTGCTCTATCGGGCATCGTCAATCCCTGAAGTGCCGCCCCATACGAGATCACGGTTGCCGTGATGCCGTGGTGGTTACGCAGTGTGACCGCTTCGACGGCGCGCGCATCCGGCAGCATACCAAAGGGCGTGCGCGTAACCTCGGCCGCCGAGGCAATCGTGCTCAGTAACATCGCCAGAGCGCCCATGCGGATCGCGAAAGTGAAGTGAAGAGTTGACATCATGACCTCGTTGACTCCAGTCGTTATTGCGTTAGTGACTGTCACGTGGTGTACCCGCCGTCTGCGCGAGTCGTTGATATTTTATTGCGGACTCAAGCACCGCTCCGCCATCGAATTGTCCGGTGAGGCCACGCTGAATTTCTTGCCAGGGCGTTTGAGACTTGGGATATGGGTATCCCCCCTGGGCTTCGAGTTCTTCGCGACGGCGCGCCAGCTCGTCCTCGCCGAGCAGCACATTGACTTCACGACGGCGCAAGTCAACGCGGATTCGATCGCCCGTACGTAGCAACCCCAAGCCACCCCCGACCGCAGCCTCCGGCGATGCATTTAGAATTGACGGCGAGCCCGAGGTGCCGGATTGACGCCCATCGCCAATACACGGCAGGGCATCAACCCCGGCGCGGATCAACGCGGCCGGCGGGCTCATATTCACGACTTCGGCGCCGCCGGGGTAGCCAATGGGCCCGGCGCCCCGAATCACCAGAAACGTGCGCTCATCAATCCCCAGCGCCGGATCGTCAATGCGCGCGTGATAGTCCTCGGGCCCGTCGAACACCACGGCACGTCCTTCGAACGCCTCAGGGTCGGCAGGATTACAGAGGAAGCGCTCGCGGAACTGCGCTGAAATGACGCTGGTCTTCATCACGGCCGCATCGAAGAGATTGCCGCGCAGCACCGTCAGCCCCGCCGAAGGCAGCAGAGGATTCTCGAAGCGTCGAATGACGGCTTCATCGGCCGTGTGCGCTTCAGCACAATTGTCGCGCAGCGTCCGGCCGTTCGCGGTGAGTACATCGCCCGAGAGAATCCGATGGCGGAGTAGTTCTCCGATGACCGCAGGCACCCCACCGGCTCGATAGAAATCCTCGCCGAGGTATTCGCCGGCGGGCTGTAAGTTTACGAGCAACGGCACACCTTGCCCGTAGATTTCCCAATCCTCTAGCGTGAGTTCCGCGCCGGCGTGTCGCGCGATCGCGTTCAGATGAATGGGGGCGTTCGTCGATCCGCCCAATGCCGAGTTGACGCGGATCGCATTCAAGAATGCCTCGCGCGTTAAAATGTCGGAGGGTTTGCGATCGGCACGCACCATCTCGACAATCTGCCGCCCCGTCTGCCACGCGCATTGCTGCCGGTCCCGGTAGGGCGCCGGAATGGCGGCCGAGCCGGGTAGCGACATTCCCAACGCTTCGGTCAAGGAGTTCATGGTCGTCGCGGTGCCCATGGTGTTGCAAAAACCGGTCGATGGCGCGGAGGAGGCCACCATCTCAATAAAGCGCTTTTGATCTATCAGGCCGCAGGCCATCAGTTCCCGGGCTTTCCAAACGATAGTACCCGATCCCGCGCGCTCGCCCTTGTACCAGCCGTTGAGCATGGGTCCGACGGAGAGTGCGATAGCCGGGATGTTGACCGTCGCCGCCGCCATCAGACACGCCGGAGTAGTCTTGTCGCAACCAATGGTGAGCACCACGCCATCAAGTGGGTAACCGAACAGCACTTCCACCAAGCTCAAATACGCTAAATTGCGATCCAAGAGCGGTGCCGGTCGCTTGCCTGTCTCCTGGATGGGATGAGTCGGAAATTCTAGTGCAATACCTCCCGCATCTCGTATGCCCTCCTTGACCCGGTCGGCCAGCACAAGGTGGTGCCGATTGCAGGGCGCCAAATCACTCCCCGTCTGCGCGATGCCGATGATGGGGCGGTGCGACTGCAGTTCCTCGAGCGACAAGCCGAAATTCAGATACCGCTCGACATAGAGAGCGGTCATGTTGGGATTGGCCGGGTTGTCGAACCAGGCTCGAGACCGTAGCGGCGGAGTTTTCTTACTGTCGCTCATGATGCCGCCTGCCACGGTGTATCAGTTGTATGCCGCGCGTCAGAAACGTTCTCATCGCTGAACCTTCTTGAAGTTGTGCTTTGCGCCGGCCGACCGCCCAAAAAGTAGCTTCTCGCAGGCTTCTCGTGGGCCACTTGATTCCGAGCCATGCGTGGCCTATAAAGAATATATATCAGACAAAAGGACATTGGTGAAAAAAATCGCGGCCCTTGCGGTGTGGGTGACTTGGTTGAGTGCGGTTCCCGCGGCCATCGCGCAAGCGCGAACGGCCTTGAGCGCGCACGAGGCATTGTACCCGCGCGTCGTGCGACTAACCCACAATGCGCTGACGTCGAACAACGGCATTCTGGTATCGAGTGTCACGGCGTTTCCAGGCGGCAGCGGCCAGGAGGACATTTTCCAGAGTTCGAACGGGATCGCCTTTGCGCCAGTGGGAAGCGTTACCGATGCCGCATTTGGCAGCGGATTGTGCTGTGGAACCTTGTACGAGCTGCCGAGTCCCATCGGCGCGCTACCCCGCGGGACGCTGCTCTGGGCCGGATCGGTGGGCGGGGATACCCCTTCCATCCCGATGCAAATTAGAATCTATCAAAGCACCGATCAAGGCGTGACTTGGACCTATCTATCGAATTGTGCCACCGGGACGGTGAACCGCAGCGTCGGGGGTCTATGGGAACCGCAATTCACGGTGGCGAACAGCGGCGAACTGGTGTGTTTCTACTCCGACGAAACGCTTGCCGGTTTCTCTCAACTGATTCAGGCCGTCCGTTCTTCAGACGGAATCCATTGGTCCACCCCTGCCCCGGCTGTGGCGAGTACCGTTGCCGCGGACCGCCCGGGGATGGCCGTGGTGACTGCCTTGCCCAACGGCCAGTTCTTCATGACGTATGAACTGTGCGGTGCAGCGGCGTGCGCCGTCAATAGCAAAACTTCGCCCGACGGCGTTAACTGGACACTCGCGAGTAATCTCGGGAACCGCATTCAAACGGCCAGCAATCAGTGGTTTGAACATACGCCGATGAATGCCTGGGCGCCGGCTACCGGTTTCTCCAATGGCCGGCTCTTTGTTGTGGGGCAATTGCTCATCCACGATGGCGGTATCGATCCCGACAACGGTCGGGCCGTCTTCGTCAACGATAGTCTTGACGGCTCCTTGCCGTGGACTCTATTGCCCGCGCCCGTCAACATCTTAAATCCTCCGGCGACATCGAATGTTTGTCAGAATTATTCCTCGCCGCTCCTGCCCTCCGCCGATGGCTCCTCGCTCCTCGAGCTGGCTAGTGATTACGATTCATCCAGCGGCACGCCCGTCTGCACGACTTTCTTTGCCACTGGGCCAACCAGCGTGGCGGGGCTCACCTTGTCGGTCCCGAACATCACGACCGGCGCAGCGGGTAGCGCGATGGCAACCGTCGTGGTAACGCCGAATGCCGGTTACCGGGGAACGGTTGCGCTCGGCGTCGCGGTACCCGGTTTTCCGGGGATGGTCACGGTGGCGCCTGCCTCCGTCACCTTTGTCTCGGACAGCCCGGCGACGGCGACTCTCAACGCCACTCTTGCGACCACGGCCGCTCAGGCCGCCCCGGCGAGCTTAAGCCCACTTCACGCGGGCGAACCCGTACTGCGCGAAAGCCTGCACGCGGGCGGTGGCGGGACGGCGCTGGCGAGTGTCCGTCTTGCGATGCTAATAAGTGCGGTGGGATTCATGAGGCGGCGGCCGTTTGCCATGCTTGGCGCGAGCATCCTTCTTATCGTCGCTCTGGCTGACTGCGGCGGTGGTGGCTCGTCTTCGCCCTCCATGCCAACGACTGCAACGTACACCGGATCGGTCAACGCTGTCGACGTGAGCGACGCCACCATCACGGCCAAGGGCGCTTTCACTCTAACCGTGACCCATTAGACGCCGGCCTGCCCATCCGTGTCCCACTGGCGAGTTATTGACCGTTGCGTTCGCGACGAATTGGGTGAGGGACCGATTTGGTCCGCAACTACCCAAGCGCTGTACTGGGTTGATATTCTGGGCCAGAAACTACATCGATTGCGACTCGATGATGCTGAGCGCGTCGTATCGTGGCAGTTACCCGAAATGATCGGCTGGGTGATAGAGCGCCGAGGGCATCGCGGCTTTATCGCGGGGCTGCGAAGCGGATTCGTGGAACTCCACCTCGAGCCCTTTGCCATTCGTCCCATTGCGAACCCGGAATCTGCACTGCCGAACAACCGGTTCAACGACGCCAAGGCCGATTCTCAGGGGCGCATCTATGCAGGAACGATGTCGATTGCTTGCGATCAGGCCAGCGGCAGCTTCTACCGGCTTGACGCCGACCACAACGTCACGTGCCTCGATTCCGGCTATGTCATTGCCAACGGGCCGGCGTTTAGCATCGATGAGCGCTGGCTCTATCATACCGATAGCGATCAGCAGGTGATCTTCCGCTATCCCTTAGAGTCCAACGGAGCACTCGGACCGCGCACGGTATTTATTCAGTTTCCCAAGGAATGGGGGAAACCGGACGGTATGACCGTCGATGCAGAGAATCATTTGTGGGTCGCGCATTGGGGCGGTTCGCGAGTCAGTCGTTTCACGCCGCAGGGCGTCTTACAGCGCTCCATTTCGCTTCCGACTCCGCAAATCACGAGTTGCGCCTTTGCGGGACCGGACCTTGATCGTCTGTTCGTGACCTCCGCAGCGGTCGGCCGCGAGGACGATCCACTTGCAGGACAGCTCTTTGAGGTCGATCCGCGTGCGAGAGGCCTGGTACCGCACCGATTTGCCGGATGCTTCTTTGAAGCAAATCAGAATGAAAAGGGTTCGACCTCGGTCCGCCGGCCGCACAGAAATGCATCGGCGACCAAATGCAGGGGCGTTAAATCGACCTCGCTCTGCCGATCTTGTATCAGGGCCGCGAAGCGCTGGTACAGTCTCGGGTACTCCGTGCTCTCTGGCACGGGCGTTGCAGCGCCGAGCATTTCCAGCTTCGCGCCACCTTCCTGCAGAAGAATCGCGCCATCGGTGGTTTCCACCTCGATATCCCAGCGCTGATGCCCCACATGGCGAAAGTTTAGTGAGACCTCAACGCTCGCGCAATGATCATGAGTCAACGTCAGTTGCGCTTCGATGGGGGCGTCCCGATGGCGCGGGAATGACAGAGTGGCTGCCGTCAACACGAGGCTACCGGGAAGAATGCGAGTGAGGATCGAGAGCGCATTCACGCCGGGATCAAATACCCCGAAACCGCCCGCCTGCCAAATCCACTCCTGCCCCGGGTGCCATATTCGTACATCCTCGTGCCAGTGCACGCGGACGGCGGTTACGGTGCGCTCCTGCAGCCACTGACGGGCGCGGTCCACAGCCGGTGCCTCGCGGGAATGCCATTTCGCAAACAGCGTCACGCCCTTACGTTTTGCGCACGCCACCAAATCAAGGACCTCGGAAACGCTAAGACCCGGGGCCTTTCGAGCATGACCGCCAACCCGGCAGCAATCGCCGCTCGCGCCATGGCGGCGCGCACCGTCGCCGGCGCGCAGAGCGACACCGCGTCGAGCTTTGGCGTTTCAGCGATCATCCGTTCTATGTCCGGAAAACTGGTAACCCCGTCCACGCTGCCATGCCGGCTGGCGGTCGCGACCAAGCGGACCGCAGGAATGCGCGCGAGCGCGGGAAGATGCTGGTCCCTCGCGATCTTACCGATTCCGACCACGCCAATCGCAATGCATTGATCCAACGATGTAGTGTACTCTTGAGGCTCATTGAATTCCGGGGAAAGCGAAGACAGTCCCAAACTCGTTCTCCTTGCTGTGCCCGAAACGACGAGCGACACGCTCCCGAAAGCCATGCCCTGCGCAGCTGTCGTGCGGGCGCAAAGTGGCACCCAACTAAATTGTATGAGATATAGTATTCCCGCAAGCTGCAACGGTTAAACAACAGTAGCGAGAATGAGGGCGGCATGAATTCTGTCGGTAAATTGCTTGCGCTGGGAGTGGCGGTCGCAACGGTGTTTGCGTGCGAGGCGCATTCCGAGACCCCGCCGGGAGCCCCTTCGACCCCCATCATCGATCCGGCGAAGGCCTATCTGTTTGCGCACATGACGAAAGCGCAATACGGTGTGCTCTATTATTCCCTCAGCCTTGATGGCCTACACTGGCACCAGGTGAATGGCGGCCGGCCGGTGTCCCAGGACTACCACGGACATGCCTCGATCGCTCGGGGAGCGAACGGGCACTACTATCTGGTCGGCAACAAAGGGGATGACGATCCGCTGATCCGCTTTTGGGTGTCTGATGACTTGATCCGCTGGACGCCGTTTGGCTCATATCAGCCTAACGTGACGCGTGTTCCTGGCTATCCACACACCTTACAGAGAATTGGTGCGCCCAAGCTCTACTACGACACGCCATCGGCGCAGTTTCTTTTGACCTGGCATACGCCCAGTGTTCCTGGAACACCTGATGATCCAGAACGGTACTGGGCGAGTCAGCGGACGCTCTATGTGCTCTCCAAAGACTTGCGAAATTTCGAGGGCGTGCCGAAGAGATTGTTCGATTGGGACATGGCAACCATCGACACCATCATTCGTCCGAACGACGACGGTGGCTATTGTGCAATTATCAAAGACGAACGGTATCCATCGTACAATTGGACTACAGGCAAGACCATTCGAATCAGTTGCGCGGCCTCGTTGCTCGGACCCTACCCGTTGCCAGGGGCTCCCATCAGCCCGAATTTTCGCGAAGCACCCACGCTCATACGCGCCCCCAATGGCGCTGACTGGCTGCTCTACTACGAACAATATGCCGGCACCAGCTATGGCTTGTCGATGGCGCCACGCCTCGAGGGTCCGTGGTATCAAGTCTCGGGAAACTCCGGTGTGCCGGAGTGGAACCGCTTCGAGATGCCCGCGGGTCTTCGCCACGGTTCCATGATCGCCATCTCGCGGGAACAGTACGATGCAATCGTGTCGGCTTTTCCGAACCCATGACCGCTCAGCTTCCGGGCACCCGCACGCTTTGGGAAGGTGTGTTTGCTAGGCGGTTACTCAATCTCGCAGCAAAAACAAGTCTACCCCCAGTTAGGTGCCAGAGGTGGCCTCGCCAGCGGTGAATTTCACCACGCCAAATCCAAGGAAGAAGAGCACCACGCTGTAGCGGGCAATCCCCTTCCCCTGACCCTAGCAGCCTGATGCAAAAGACATGGATGGAAGATATCCGAGTAAAATCGCGTGCAGTGAGTGGACGCGGAGATTGATCCGATGCGCGGCGAAGTGAACCCCCAAAGCCAGATGTTCAGCTACTTGTCGCCCGAGTCGCGAGTACCGGCGGAGCATCCGCTGCGAAGCATCAAGGCCCATACGGATCGGGTACTGAAGGAGTTGTCGGGGGAGGTGGATGCGCTGTATGCCACGAGCGGTCGCCCCTCGATTCCGCCCGAGCAGTTGCTCAAGGCTCAGTTGCTGATGGCGCTGTACACGGTGCGCTCGGATCGGTTGTTTTGCCAGATGCTCGACTACAACCTGCTGTTTCGCTGGTTCCTGGATATGAGCCTGGAGGATGCGGGACT
>JANXUV010000221.1 GCA_025356085.1 Betaproteobacteria bacterium | reverse complement strand
GAAGTGGAGGGGGCGCTGGCGCCGAAATCCGGCGGCAGCGACGGCGACAATCCGCGCGCCGGCATCCAGCGCCCGTCCATGGCGCAGGACATCCTCAAGGGACGGCGCACCGAGATCGACGCCATGAACGGCTTCATCGCGCGCAAGGGCGCCGAGGCCGGCGTGCCGGCGCCCAGCCACTTGAAGCTGACGGAGATCGTGACGCGGGTGGAACGCGGCGAGCTCAAACCCTCGCCCGCCCTGCTCGCCTAGCTAGTCGTCTTTCTTGTCCGTATCGTCGTTGCAGCGGGTCGCCGTGCCCTTGGCGGTCTTCACCACGAAGCACCTGCGATCCGGCTTCTCGGCGCTGACTTCAGGCGCCGGCACGCTCGGGACGGCCGCTGGCGGCGGCGAGTACGGCTGCGATCGCTGCGAAGGCACGGCGATCGCCGGCACCACGCTGGCCTCGCCCTTCACCTCGCCGGCGGAAGTCAGGCCGAGCAGGTGGCATTCGTTGCCGGCATAGGTGATCTTGCCGTCGGCGTCCTTGCACTTGTACATGCCCTGCGCAGCGGCCGCCGCGCAGAACCCCGACAGCACCAGGGCGAAGAGTATTTTCATCAGCAGCAGCCTACTCCACTCGCCTCAGCGGCGGTAGTCCGGGAAGAATTCCTTCAGCATGAACTCTTCCAGCCCGGCGTTGTCGTCCGGGCGCGCCGACAGCGTGATTTCCCGGCGCAGCCGCACCGATTCCCAGACGAAGTCGGTCGGCGATTGCTCGCGGATGATGGCGATCATCCGCCGCACCACGGCGAGCTGGATCGTGGCGTTTTCGCCACGGCGCACGTCGATCATCTGCTGCGCGTTGCGGCGGATCAGCTTGTTCCAGCCGAAGAACAGGAACTCCGCGCTGTCGCTGCGCAGACCCGCCATCTGGAACACGCCGCCGCCCGCCATGCGCCCGGTGCCGAAGGTCGGCACGCGGTTGAAGCCCAGGTTCTCGGCGACTTGCCGGTTGTCGCGCTCCTGCTCGGTCTCCGCGGGCGGCGACGCGGACGACGGCTGGGAAGCGGGCGACGGCGCGCGCTCGCGGCGGCGTGCCTCGATATAGGCGGCAAGGTCTCCCTGCATGCGCGGGGGCTCCGCGACGGTCGGCGGTGCGGCAGAATTCTCGCGCGCGAGCACGCGCGGTGCCGGCGGTTGCGCCGAAAGTCTGTGGGCGTCGGCGGTCATGCGCGGCGCCTGCATCGTCGGCGCGCGCGGAATCATCGGCGCCTCGTCGGCGTGCCTGCTGGTCGGCGGCGCGAGGCGCACCGCCAGCGAGCCGGCCGGCTTGCCGTCCTTGGTTTCGTCCTCGGACGGCCGGCGCAGCTCCAGCAGCAGGTCCGGCGCCCAGTTCAGCAGCAGCAGCGCGTGCAGGACCAGGGACAGCAGCAGCGCTGTCCGGATGCCTACTCGACTTTCGCGCCTGAAGCTTTTATCGCCGGCGCCCATCGCTCGGTGTCTTCCTTGATGAAGCTGGTGAACTGCTGAGGTGTCATGGCGGTGGCCTTGGATCCGCCTTTGGCGTATTTCTCCTGCATCTCCGGTGTCGCCATGGCGCGCTGGATGGCGGCGGAAAGTTTCTCCACGATCGCCGGCGGCGTGGCGGCGGGAAACGCCACGCCGTGCCAGGACATCGCCAGGAAGCCCGGCACGGTTTCGGCGATGGCGGGAATCTCCGGCGCGGTGAACCAGCGCTCGAGCGAGGTCACGCCGAGCGCGCGCACCTTGCCGCCCCTCGCCTGCGCGAGCACGGTTGGCATGTTGCCGAAGGTCATGTCCACCTGGCCGCCCATCACATCCTGCAGCGCCGGGCCGCCGCCCTTGTAGGGCACGTGAACCATCTCGGTCCCGGACATCACCTTGAACATCTCGCCCGACAAGTGCAGCGACGTGCCCTGCCCGGATGAAGCGAAAGTCAGCTTGCCGGGTTCCTTTTTCGCCAGAGCAATCAATTCGGGAATGTTTTTTACCGGCAGCTGGTTGTTGACCACCAGCAAGTTCGGAAAAATTCCAGTCATCGACACCGGCGCAAAATCCCTCACGTGGTCGAACGGCATCTTCACGTACAAGGTCGGGTTGATGGCGTGCGAGGCGACGGTGATCCAGCCCAGCGTGTAGCCGTCGGGCGCGCTGCGCGCGAGCTCGGCGACGCCGAGGTTGCTGCCGGCGCCGGGCTTGTAGTCGATGAAAAACTGCTGGCCGAAATGGCGGCTCAGCCATTCGGCGATCAGCCGGCCCTGGAAATCGGTGCTGCCGCCGGGCGTGAACGGCAAAATCAGCCGCACCGGCTTGGCGGGCCAGTTCGCCGCCGTATCCCGCGCGCGCGCGAGGACCGGACCCAACAGGAATCCCGCGCCGGCCTGCAGGAGCGCCCGCCGCCTCATGCGAACGATCATAGACCCATATGGAGGACCAGCCCCCATGACAAGGCAGGTCGAATTCTTGTTCGTGCGAGAGGCGCTGAAGAACTAGTCCGAATCGTCCGCCGAGCCTCCGGTCGAGGCGAGGTCTTCCTGCTTGATCTTGTCCACGTTGAACTTGCCGACGCGCTCGCGCATGGTCTTGAACACTTCTTCCAGCGGCGGCGGCTCGCCCTGGATCCAGCGCAGCGGGTTGATGCGCCCGACCACGAAAGCCCTCAGGTAAGGGCTGACGAACCCTTTCGCTTTCAACTTGGCGATGACCTCGGCGACTTTCGCATCGAGGTCCATCAATTGTTCGGCGTGCTTTTCTCTTGCCTTCACGCTTTTATTCAAAGACTCGTCTGAAAAGCTTGAGAGCCTGCGAACAATCGAGTTGTAAGCACCACCGCTGAAGCGCGGCAGTTTTTCGTAACAGAGTCCGAGCGTCACGAAAGAAGCCTCTTCCAGATAGAACGAAAACTGGGATTCCTTTCGCCCACCATCTTCCTCCAGCAAGCCGCGATAAATCCTGATCACCTCAAGCGACTTTTCCTTCAGGTTGTGCGCCTTCTCGGTGTTGAGGGCGAGGATCTGCCAGGCGAGTTCGCGCTTGGGCACCACCAGCGCCGTGAGCGATTTCGCGCCCAGCCGCCGCATCGCCGCCAGGCGGTGGCCGCCGTTCGGCGTCCAGAAGCCTTGCTCGGGCGCGGTGATGGCGATGATCGGGTCGAGAAAAAAGCCGGTCTTGTCGATCACGTCGGCCAGCCGCTTGTGGTGCATGTCCGAGACGTCGCGCTGGAACGGCGTGGGCTCGACCTTGTCCAGCGGCAGGATAGCCACGAACAACGGATTCTTGCCGAGCGGATCGCGATAGGCGGCGAGCACAACACCGCCTTCCTTTTCGATTCTTTGCCGGATTTCTTTTTCGAAACCAGGGTCGTCGATAAGACATTCCCGCGGGCTCAATCCTCTCGAACCGGCGGATGCCTTGCGCGCGCGCTTCTTGGCCGGAGCGCGCTTGAGTCCGGGTTTCCGCCTCTTGGCTTCAGTCATTGAATTTCACCGGTAGGAACATCCAGGCGATCACGCTGAGCGCGAAGATGGCGAGCGCAATCTTAAGCCCGAGGCGCCAGCCGCGTCCCGCGGAGCCAATGACCTCGAACGATTCGATGTAGAGCACTTCGCAGGCGCCGTTGCCGGTGTCGGTGCGCACCTCGCTGCTGATGCGCGTGCCGGCGGGCTTGCCGTCCTTGTAGACGGTGTAGTCGACGAGAAAGCCCTGCACGCGGACCTGGTCGCCGATGCGCACGCTTCGCAGCTGCTTCGCCACTGCCGGATCGTCGGTCACCATGTGGTTGTTCGAGGCGCCGGTCATGTCGAAGGCGTCCCAGGTTTCGCGCGACTTGGTGGAAAAGCTGCAGGTCCACTGGTCGTTCGAGAAGTTGATGTGGCGATAGATGCCGCTTTGCGCGTTCTCGCCCCACACCACGCACAGGTCAACGACGTTGACGTAGTCGCTCCACGCCTTGTGCGCGTAGTCCCACCAGGTGTCGGAATCGTGCAGGCTGACCACCAGGGCGCGCATGTCGTAGGAATAGCGCGGCTGGATGCGGTAGTTCACGCCGTTGACGGTGGCATCCATCGCCGGACGGTTCACGCGCACCTGCTTCGGCTCGGTGAACAGATCCTGGTGCAGCTTCTTCGCGTCCGGCAGCTCATCCTTCATCCACCAGCAGGCCGCCGCCGCGAGCAGGCTGGCGATCATGGCGATGCGGACCAGGAGGTGCATGCGGCTATTCCCGATCCGGCAGCCAGCGGGCGAATTCGTCGAACAGCACCGAGGCCTTGCCGCCGAACTGCTCGAGCGTGCGCACATAACGCTTGGTCTGCCGCAGCGCCACCGGATAGGCGACGCCATCGACAACGATGTAATTCATGCCGCTTTCCGGTGCGTCCTCCGCCACCGCGTAGATCAGCGCCGCACTGCACAATCCCGCCGCCAGGACAATCAGGCAAGCGAGATAAAGGCGCGCTTTCAGTTGAGCGTTGCGCATGGCCAAGAGTAGTATCCGGGGCTCGATTATCAGGGAGGATCCAATGAAAAAACACGTATTCGCATTGACCGTGGTGGCGGCAATCGCCGCCGGCTGCGCCGGCTCCGGCATGGGCTGGACCACGCTGATCGACGGCACCAGCGGCATGGAGAATTTCGACAAGTTCCGCGAAGCCAACTGGCAGGCGAAAGACGGCGCGATCCAGGCCGACATGGGCGGCAAGGATCCGGCCTACCTGGTGTCGAAGAAGTCGTACAGGGACTTCGAGATGCGGGTCGAGTTCTGGGCCAGCCACGACGCCAACAGCGGCGTGTTCCTGCGCTGCCAGAACCCGAAGGACGTCGGCGACGAGAACTGCTTCGAGGCGAACATCTTCGACCAGCGCCCGGACCCGAGCTACGCCACCGGCGCCATCGTCAAGGTCGCCCCGGTGCCCGCCGACTTCGAGCGCGCCGGCGGCAAGTGGAACACCTTCGACATCACCGCCAAGGGCGCGCACCTGGTGGTGGTGATGAACGGCAAGAAAACCGTCGACGTGATGACCACACGCAACCACATGAGCGGCCCGATCGCGCTGCAGTGGGGCCGCGGGGTGATCAAATTCCGCAAGGTGCAGATCCGGGAGCTCTAAGCCACCCCCTGGGAATCTCCTGCCCGGTCATGGTATTACCTGTATAATGTCCGGGCAGGACGTTCAAGAAGTAGTGAAAAGGCTGTTGTGGGCTTTCAGGTCGTTTTCCCTTCCTTGACTATCCGCAGGGCTCGCGCCCTAACTTTAAATTGATATCAAGGAAACAGTCATGAGTACAGGTACCGTAAAGTGGTTCAACGACGCCAAAGGGTTCGGCTTCATCACCCCCGATGACGGCGGCAAAGATCTGTTCGTGCACTTCTCGGCGATCCAGGGCGGCGGCTTCAAGACGCTCAAGGAAAACGACAAGGTGCAGTTCGACATCGGCCAGGGCGCCAAAGGCCCCAACGCCACTAACGTCAGGCCTGCTTAAGTCGCTGGCCTAACCAGGAAAGCCCGGGACACTCTCCCGGGCTTTTTTGTTTCCCCCGGAGAAACTGAATGATGCAGATCACGCAACGAGGCCGGGTCGCGCGCTGGACCCGCGAGAAGCTCGACACGCTCAGCACGATCGAACTGCGCCAGCTGTTCGTCAACGCGCAGCGCCTGCAGGAAACCGAGATCGCGACCATGTGCAACGACATCCTGCTCGCCCGCCCGCGCGGCGTGGCGCCGGTGCGCAAGCCGCGCAAGAAGTCCACGGTCCTGAAGCCGATTACCTCTTCGGGTGGCCGGGCCCGGTAATATAGCGGCGTGAACGGCCGCACTGCCTTTCCTCTGCTTGCCCTGCTGATCGCCGGCTGCGGCAGCATTAGTGTTCCGAACCTGTGGCCGTTCGGCGATTCCGAGATCAGCGAGAAGAGCCGCAAGCCGGCCAATGCCGCCGAATACCGCTGCGCCGACGCGAAAGTGTTCTACGTGCGCAACCTGGACGCGGGCGCGGTCTGGCTGATCGCCCCGGACCGCGAAATCCGCCTCAACAAGCAGGCCGACGGACGCTACGGCACCGGCCGCGTGCTGCTGGAAATCAGCGGCAGCGAGGCGACGCTGACCGACCCGCCAACGCTGTTCGTCAACTGCAAGCGCCCCGGTTGACCGCGCGCTGAGCGCCGATGACGAAAGTCGCCTTTCTCGCGCTGCGCCTGGCCGGCATCATCGGCTGGGCGGTGCGGGACGACGCCACCAGCCGGCCGACCGCCGTCGACTTGAAAAAACCGACAGCACTGCTCACGTCCGAGCAGTTCAAGCAAAAACTGCGCGACAACGCGCCGCTGCGCGCCAGGCTGGAGCCGCAGTACCCGGACACCTGGCGCCAGCTCGCGGTGCAGGCGCGGGGCAAGCTCAATACCTGCGTCGTCACCGAACTGCAGCCGGCTTGCTGCGGGCCGACTGCCGCTGAACATTTCTGGAGGAACCCCATGATCGACCTGTACGCCGCCGGCACATCGAACGGCATGCGCGCCCGTATCGCGCTGGAGGAATGCGGCCTGCCCTACAAGCTGAACTTCATCGACCTCGCCAAGGGCGAGAACCGCACACCGCAGTTCCTGGCGATGAATCCGAACGGCCAGATCCCGGTGATCGTCGACCATGAAGGCCCGGGCGGCAAGCCGGTGACCCTGTCGCAGTCCACCGCGATCCTGCTCTACTGCGCGGAGAAATCCGGCAAGTTCCTGCCGAAGGATCCCGCCACCCGGCCGGCGATGCTGCAGGCGCTGATGAGCGCCTCCACCGATGTCACGCCGATCTTCGGCGCGCTGACCGCTACGGTGCGCGCAAAAGAGCCGCACCCGCCGACGGTGCAGATCTTCAAGGACCGCCTGCGCAGCTTCTTCAAGGTGTGGGACGGCCAGCTGGCGAAGACGAAGTACGCGGCCGGCGGCGAAATCACAGTTGCCGACCTGTCGCTGCTGGCCGGCTGGCTGCGCACCAAGGGCGCTCAGCCCGAGCTGGTTGAAGGCATGCCGAACCTGACGCGCTGGGGCGAAGAACTGTCCGCGCGCCCGGCGGTACAGCGCGCGCTGAAGTTCTAGCCCTTTGGGTTCTTCAACGCCCGCTTGATTTCCTCTATGTCGAAAATCCCGGGCTGCAGCGCGTTCAGGTAGTCGAAGCTCTCGGCGACCGAATGGTCGCGCGTGAAGGAAATCATCTGCTTGGTGGCCGCGATCGCCACCGGCGCCTTGGAGGCGATGCGCTTCGCGACTTCCAGCGCGCCGGCGACCAGCTGCGCGTGGCTGTCGAACAGGCCGTTGACGAAGCCCAGCCGCTCGGCGCGCTCCGCCGACAGGCGTTCGCCGGTGTAGCCCAGTTCGCGCACCACCGCCTCGGGCAGCTGCTTCGGCATGCGGTTGAAGGTGCCGACGTCGGCCATCATGCCGAGGTTGATTTCCTGGATCACGAAGTACGCGTCGCGCGTGGCGTAGCGCAGGCAGCAGGCGGTGGCCATGTCCACGCCGCCGCCGATGCAGCCGCCCTGCACCGCGGCGATTACCGGGAACGGCGCCTCGGTCAGGCAATTCAGGCTGGCCTGCAATTCTTCGAGCTTCGAGCGGAATATTCTCCGCGCCTCGACTGTTTCCGTCGTCAATGCGCCGGAACCAAACGTCGACAGGTCCAGTCCCGCGCAAAAATGCGGCCCGGTGGACGAGAGCACCAGTACTCTTGTATCCAGGTTGCGGACGATTTGCGGCAATTCCTTCCAGAATCCGGCCGTCATCGCATTGCGCCGCTCGGGGCGGGACATCACCAGGTGGGCGACCCCGCCGTTGCTGTCGAGTTCGAAAGAATCTGTTTTCATGAAGGGCGATAGTGGCATTACTGACAAAGGCTTGCAAAACCTTTCACGACCGCAAGTATCATCACCTGAAACGCAGTAAGGGAGGCAATAAGGGGTGTCCGCAGCTTCCAAATCTCAATCGACCGCAGGATTTCTGCGCGGCCCTTCCCGTGCGGTCACGCCGCTCAGTCTCTGGGGCGGCGACACCCTGGTCTACAAGTCGGTCATCGCGCTCACCGCCATAGCGCTGCCGCTGATCGCGCTCGCCAACTGGCTGGCGCACGGCACGGCCTGGGGTCCGCAACTGCTGATGGCGGCGGTGCTGGGCGCGGTCGCCCTGGTCTGCTATGCGTTGTCGCGGCGCGGCATGGAGGACACCGCGGCCGCGCTGTTGATTGGCGCCATCTGGACCGCGGCCACGATCTTCGCCTTCGCCACGCAGTTCGGCCTGCACTCGTCGGTGATCTACCTCTACCTGCCGTGCATGCTGTACTCGGTGCTGTTCTTCGGAGTCACCATCGCCTCGGCCGAACTCGCGCTCACGCTTGCCGCGCTGCTGCTGATGTATTGGGCCGAAGAACGGGGCAGCATCGGTGGCCTGCGCGCATTCGCCGAGAACAGTTCGAATCTGAGCTTCCTGATCGGAGTCGTCGTCACCTGCATCGGTACCTTCTTTGTCGGCGTGGCCTACCACCGGCGCGTCGCGAGTGAAACATCGCGCGTCATCGCCGAGGCCGAGCAGCGCCGGGTGGCGATGGAGCAGGCTCAGCTCGCGCAAGCCCAGCTCGAGACCGCCAACGCCAAGCTGAACGCGCTCAACGCCAAACTGGCGGAACACAGCCGCCTGCATGAGCTGGCGACCGTGCGCGCGCGGCGCGATTTCGACCTCGCGCACGAGGTGCTGGCGAAGGACGTGCCGCAATCGCTGGCCAGGCTGCGCGCGGCGCTCGATGCCCCGGACGAGCAAACCGAAGCGAGGCTGCGGCGCGAATTTGCGCGCATCGAGACCGTGGTCGCCGCGCTCGGCCAGATCGGCGGCGACAGCGAACCCGGCCTGCGGCTCGAGCCGGTGGATCTCTCCACGCTGGCCCACGCCAATGTGCGCGAACTGCGCACGCGCCCCCGCTACGCCCGGATCGTGTTCGACATCGACGGCGGCCTGCGCGCGATGGCCGATAAAGCGCAGGTTGCGGCGCTGCTGCACCACCTCATCAAGCGCGCGGCGTCCGCTTGCGACGCGGAACCCGAACCCGTGGTGCACGTCGGCAGCGGCTCGCTCGAGGGCCGCGCGCTGTTTTTCGTGCGCGACAATGGCCCCGGCATGGACGACGCCCAGCGCGCCAGGCTGTTCCGTCCCTTCGGCCGCGAAAACATGGAAGACACGGTGGATGTCGGCATCGTGAGCGCCCGCCGCATCGCCGAGCGCCACGGCGGCGAGCTGGACATCGAATCCACGCCCGGCAAGGGAACCACCTTCTTCTTCACGCTGGCCGCCGCCCCGGCCGGCTAGCGCAGCGCGCCGAAGAACGCCTTCACTTCGCGCGCCAGCGCGGCGGGCTGCTCCAGCGCCGCGAAATGACCGCCCTTCGCCATCACCGTCCAACGCCGGATATCGGTATAGGTCTTTGCCGCCAGCGCTCGCGGCGGAATCAGGATTTCCTTCGGAAACTCGGCATAGCCCATCGGCACGCCGATGGTCGCGCCCTCCGGGATCGGCCAGCCGCCGTGCTGCCGCGCGTAATACGGCCAGAATGACGAGCCGATCGCCCCGGTGAACCAGTACAGCGCGATGTTGGCGAGCATCGCATCGCGCGAAATGGCGCTTTCCGGATTGCCGCCGCAATCGCTCCAGGTTCGAAACTTCTCGACGATCCACGCCGCCAGGCCTGCGGGCGAATCCGTCAGGCCGTAGGCCAGCGTCTGCGGCTTGGTTCCCTGGATCGCCTGGTAGCCCGTTTCTTCCCGGATGAAGTGATTGAGCTGATCCAGGTATTTGGCATCCGTGCTGAGTTTCGGATCGCGCCGCACCACCAGCAGATTCAGGTGAATGCCGGTCAACCGTTCCGGGTAGCGATGGCCGAGCAGCGTGCTGATGGACGCGCCCCAGTCGCCGCCCTGGCAGCCGTAGCGCCGGTAGCCGAGCACATCGGTCATCAGTTCGGCGAAGGCCTCCGCCATGTCCTCGCTGCCGAAGCGCGGTTGTCCCGGCTTGAAGGAAAGACCGTAGCCCGGCAGCGACGGCGCGATGACGGTGAAATCCTCCTGCAGCAGCGGGATCAACTCGAGGAACTCGAACACCGATCCCGGCCAGCCGTGCGACAGCAGCAGCGGCATCGCATCCGGCCGCTTGCCCGGCGCATGGATGAAATGCAGCTCGATGCCCTTCACACGCGCGGTGAACTGGGGAAAGGCGTTCAGCTTCGCCTCGGCGGCGCGCCAGTCGAAGCCGTCCCGCCAGTAGCGGACCAGGCCCTGCAGATAGTCCAGGCTGGTTCCGGTAGACCATGTTTCCAGCGGCGGCTCGTCCGGCCAGCGCGTGCGCTCGAGCCGCGCCTGAAGATCGGCGAGCGCGGCCTCCGGAACTGCGAGGCGATATGGTTGCGGTTGCGGGACTTTTGACACGCAGCTTCTCCCCCGCAGTATAAACACCCCTCGGAAGCGAAATTTCGGAGGGAAATAATGCAGATACTGGAAAGTTATCTCGCCGGCCGCTGGATCAGGGGCACGGGCGAAGGACAGGCGCTGCTCAACCCCGCGACCGAAGCGCCTCTCGCCGCCGCGAGCAGCGAAGGTCTCGACCTCGCCGCCGCCCTCGAGTACGCGCGCAATACCGGCGGGCCCGCGCTGCGCGCGCTGAGCTTCGCCGAGCGCGGCGCGCTGCTGCAGTGCATGGCCGACGCGCTGCAGGAAGCGCGCGACGAACTGCTCGCGCTCAACATGCAGAACGGCGGCAACACGCGCTCGGACGCGAAATTCGACGTCGACGGCGCGATCGCCACCCTGCTCGCCTACGCCGAACTGGGCGCGGCGCTGGGCGCTGGCAAGTTCCTCGTCGACGGCGAAGGAATCCAGCTCGGGCGCTCACCGCGCTTCCATGGCCAGCACCTGTCGGTGCCGCGGCACGGTGTCGCGGTGCACATCAACGCCTTCAACTTTCCGGCCTGGGGCCTGGCGGAGAAAGCCGCGGCCGCTCTGCTGGCCGGCATGCCGGTGCTCTCCAAACCCGCCACCGCCACCGCGATGGCGGCGCACCGGGCGATGCAGGTGATCGCCGAGGCGAAGATTCTGCCCGAGGGCGCGTTGCAGATGCTGGTCGGCAGCCCGCGCGATTTGCCGGCGCTGCTGGGCGCGCAGGATGTGCTGGCCTTCACCGGCTCGGGCGCCACCGGCGAGCGCATCCGCGCGCTGCCGAACGTCATCCGCCATTCGGTGCGCGTGAACGTCGAAGCCGACAGCCTGAACGCGGCCGTGCTCGGCCCCGACGTCGAAGCGCGCAGCGACATGTACGAGCTCTTCGTGAAGGACGTGGTGCGCGACATCACCCAGAAGGCCGGGCAGAAATGCACCGCCATCCGCCGCATCCTGGTTCCGCGCGGGCTGCTCGGCGCGGTCAGGGAAGACCTGGTCGAGATGCTGGGCGCGACGAAAGTCGGCGATCCCATGAACGAGGAAACGCGCATGGGTCCCCTCGCCTCGGAAGCACAACTGAAGGATGTCTTGTCCGGCATGGAAAGACTTGCCTCGGAAGGCGAACGACTCGCAGGAAATCCGACGAGGATTTCCGAGAAGGGATATTTCGTTTCGCCAGGACTATTCGAAATTGACGATGGAAAGGCCGTGCACGAGCACGAAGTATTCGGCCCGGTCGCGTCCTTGCTTCCCTATATCGACAACCCCGCCGCGATCGTCGCGCGCGGCAACGGCGGGCTGGTGTGCTCGCTGTACTCGGAGGACAGCGCGTTCATCGAACAGGCGGTCGCCGGCCTCGCGCCCTGGCACGGGCGCATCTACCTCGGCCATCCGAAGATCGAACTCTCGCCCGGCCCGGGCACAGTACTGCCGCAACTGGTGCACGGCGGCCCGGGGCGCGCCGGCGGCGGCGAGGAACTCGGCGGCCGGCGCGCGTTGTCGTTCTACCTGCAGCGCGTCGCCCTGGAAGGCTCGCGGCCAGTGCTGCAAAGCCTGGCCAAAGAGGGTACTGCTTGATCAGGTTTTTCTGCCTGGTCCTTTTCTCCTCCGTACTGCAGGCGCAACCGTACCCATCGCGCCCCGTCACGCTCGTCGTGCCCTCCGCCCCGGGCGGTCTCGCGGAGGTGATCGCGGCCTTGCAGGCCTGGCTCGAAGGCCAGGCGAAGCAGATGGCGGCCGCCATCCGCAGCATCGGCAAGGTCGATTGAAATACCGCCTCTACTACTGGCCGGAGATCCAGGGACGCGGCGAGTTCGTGCGCCTCGCGCTGGAGTATGCGGGTGCGGACTATGTGGACGTGATGCGCCGTGGTGGAGATTTCTCATTCCCGAAAAAACACCCCCCTTTCGCGCCGCCCTACCTGGTCGCCGGCAAGCGCATCATCTCGCAGTCCGCGAATATCCTGCTCTATCTCGGCCCGCGCCTGCGCCTCGCGCCGAAGGACGAAGCCGGCCGCCTCTGGGCGCACCAACTGCAACTCACCATCGCCGATTGGCTGACCGAGGTGCACGACACCCATCACCCGGTCGGTTCCGGCCTGTACTACGAAGAGCAGAAAAAGGAGGCGAGACGCCGCGCTGCCGACTTCCTGGCGACGCGCCTGCCCAAATATCTGGACTATTTCGAAGGGGTATTGGAGGCGTCGGCAAAGGGGTATTTGCTCGGCCGGACCCTCGCCTACCCCGATTTGTCTCTATTTCAGATGGTTACAGGCCTGCGGTACGCCTTTCCGGGCGCCATGGCCGGGCTGGAAAGGCGGCACCCGCGCGTCAGCAGCTTGCAGGTGAACGTCGCCGCGCATTCGCGCCTGCGCGCATATTTAGCCTCAAAACGCCGCATTTCCTTCAACCAACTGGGCATCTTCCGGGCTTATCCGGAACTCGACGTTCTGCGAAATAATCTAAAAAAAACATAGACCTGCACCCTCCCAGCATGATATAAAGACGGGTGCGGGAAGAAGCGATGGACTGGACGCTGGACCGAATCCAAACGTTGAGCAAACCGGAGGTGAAGCAGCTGCGCGCCAATGCGGAGCGGCTTCAGGAGCCCGAGGTGGTCGCGTTATGTGACGAAGTGCTCAGCAGCAGCAAGGCAAAGCCCGCCAAAGCGGCCGGCCCGGCCAAAGTTAAAGCCAAAGCAGCAAAACCCAAAGGAAGCCCAAGGTGACTGAAGAAGTTCGCGACGCGGTGCGGGAACATCCAGGCCGTCAGGCGCGCAAGCGCTTCATGATCGGCAAGTACGAAATCATCGCCCAGCCCATCGCCGGGTCGGCGCATATGCTGCGCTACACGGTGTTCGTTTCCGGCAAGCGTGTCGGCGCGACCGCCAGCATGCCGACCGAGTCGGACTGCCGGTACCTCGAACGGCCGCCGGTGGTGCCGCCGCTCAAGCCGTTCCAGGTGTTCTACCGCCCGGGCCGCCCGAAGAAAGGCGCCACGCCGCCGCAACCGGTCACGGACGTGCACACAGCGATGCCGCGCGACGATATCCCGGCCGGCATCACGATTCCTTCCGTGAACCGCGGCGAGGACTAAGCGCCTTCAGTCCTCGGCGACTTTCCCTCTTAGCTGCTTGATCCGGCCGCGCCGGATCTTGCTCTCTAAGCGTTTCTTCTTCGAGGCCCGCGAGGGCCTCGTTGCTTTTCTGGCCTTCGGAACGTGCGCGGCGCCATCCACCACCGACTGCAGGCGTTGCAGAGCTTCGTCCCGGTTCATCTCCTGGCTGCGGTGCTGCTGCGCCTTGATTACCAGCACGCCGTCGCGCGTCAGGCGATGGTCCTTGAGCGCAAGCAGCCGCCCCTTCAGCCAGCCGGGCAGCGATGAAGCCGCCACGTCGAAGCGCAGGTGGACCGCGCTTGAGACCTTGTTGACGTTCTGCCCGCCCGCGCCGGCCGAACGCACGGCGGTCAAATCGATTTCGCTTTCGGGGATAATGAATTTCGTCATCTGCCGCCCAAGGCTACACTGAGCCCATGCCGCGCGTCATCCGCGACACTTTGATTTCCGCGCGCGACCTCGCGCTCACTGCCGGCCCCTTCATCCTGCTGGCGGCCGTGATGCTCGCAGGTGCCTACTACTTCCTCAAGCCGACGCCGCCCAAGCGGGTGGTGCTGGCTACCGGCTCGGAGCAAGGCGCTTACGCGGCTTTCGGCAAGCGCTACCAGGAAGAACTGAAGAGCCACGGCATCACGGTCGTGCTGCGGCCAACGGCCGGCTCGCGCGAGAACCTGCATCTGCTTCAGGACCCGAAGGAGGACGTGCAGATCGCCTTTGTACAGGGCGGCTCCGGCGAATCGCAGCGCGACGCCGCGGCCAAGTCCGGCAAGGCGGACGGCGAGGACAGGCTCGACGTCAATTCGCTGGGCAGCATGTTCTACGAGCCGCTGTGGCTGTTCTATCGCATCGAATCGGCGAAGAAGATCAATCGCGAAGCTGTGATCCGCGATTTCGCGCAGCTGCGCGGAATGAAAGTCAACTTTGGCGCGCGCGGCAGCGGCATCCCGGGGGTGATGAACCGGATGCTGGCCGCGAACCTGATGGAGCGCGACGACATCGTGCGCAGCAACCTCGACCTCACTCCGGCGGTAGCGGCCCTGCTCGCCGGCGAGCTGGACGCCGTGGCGATAGTCTCGGCGCCCGAGTCGCCGCTGGTCCAGATGCTGATCCAGACGCCGGGCATCCGCATGTTCGAATTCGCGCAGGCCGAGGCCTACGCGCGGCGCTATCGCTTCCTCAACGCGGTAACGCTGCCCCGCGGCGTGGTCGATGTGTCGCGCAACGTGCCACCCCGGGATATCGAATTGGTCGCGGCGACGGCGTCGCTGGTCGCCCGCGAAGACCTGCACCCGGCGCTGGCGCAACTGTTCATGCAGGCCGCCACCCGGATCCACGGCGGCGGCGGCTGGATGTCGCGCGCCGGCCAGTTTCCGACCGCATCGAACTCGGAATTCCCGCTGTCGAGCGACGCCGAGCGCTACTACCGCACCGGGCCGCCGGTGATGCAGCGCTACCTGCCGTTCTGGCTGGCGAATTTTATCGACCGCATGTGGGTGGCGCTGTTTTCGATCATGGTGGTGCTGATTCCACTTGCGCGGGTGGTACCGCCGGTTTACAGGTTCCGCATCCGCTCGCGCATCTTCCGCTGGTACCGCGACCTGCGGCAGATCGAGGAAGAGCTCGCGCAGGCAAAAACCTCCGGCAGAGCGCTGCTCGATCGGCTGGACAAGCTGGACGGCAAGGTCGAGCGCATCGCCGTGCCGCTCGCCTACACGGACGAGCTCTACGCGCTGCGCGGCGCGATCGCCATGGTGCGCGATCGCCTGCACGCCGCGTCCGCATCCGGCTCTGCTACATCCGCAGAATGATCTTTCCCAGGTGGGCGTTCGATTCCATGTGCGCCTTGGCCTGCGGCAGCTCGGCGAACGGGAACACCTTGTCGATCACCGGCTGCAAGTGGCCGCTGGCCAACGCCGGCAGCACGTCGCGCGAAAAACCGCGCACCCCTTCGGCGATTTCCGCCGCGCTGCGCATCTTGTTGGAAACGCCGTAGAGCTTCAGCCGTTTCGAATGCAGGGCGAGGATATCCAGCTCGGCCTTCACCACTCCATCCACGTAGCCGACGGTGGCCAGGCGCCCCCGGTAGGCGAGCGCGCGGATGCATTCGGCGAACACGCTGCCACCGACATTGTTGACGACCAGGTTCACTCCCTTGCCGCCTGTCGCTTCCATCACTGCTTTTTCGAAACCGCCGTTGCGGTTCCGCAGGCCGAGATCGAGGCCGAGCGCGGATAGCTTCTTCAGTTTCTCCGCCGAACCGGAAGTACCGATTACCTTGGCGCCGATCAGCTTGCCGAGCTGCACCGAGGCAACGCCAACGCCCGCGGACGCACCGGCCACCAACAGCCACTCGGAGGCTTTCAGCTCGCCGCCCGGCCACAGCATGTCGTAGGCCGTGAGATAGGCGATGGCCGCGCCCGCCGCTTCCTCCCAGGACAGCTTGGCCGGCGCCGGCATCGCATCGCCGATGCGGTGGATGGTGTATTCCGCGTAAGCGCCGTACGCGCGCCCCATGACGCGGTCGCCGGCTTTGAATTCTTTAACGCCCTCACCGACTTTCGTCACTTCACCGGCGGCTTCGATGCCGCCGACCTTGGCCGCGCCGCCGCTCAGGCCATGTCCGGCGATGAATTCGCCGCGGTTGAGTCCCGCGGCATGAACCTTCACCAGCAGTTCGCCCGCCTTGGGCTCGGGCACGGGAACGTCCCGCAGTTCCACGGATGTCGCGTCCTTGCCGCTGACGATGAACCAGGCTTTCATTTTTCTCTCTCTTGGATGCAGGCCGCGTCGGCCATCTCCCGGATGATAGCGGCAAGCCGCAGCGTGCCGGGTCCGGCGGCATCGCGATCTGCGGACACGAGGTAAAGCTGGGCGAAACTATCGCCGCCTTCGCGCATGGACCGCTGAAGGCCTACTTCGGCACGCCGCGCCACACACAGACGGTCTACGTGCGTGATTTCCTCGCCTTCCTCGGCATCACGGACGTGGAGTTCGTCTATGCTGAAGGCTTGGCGATCAGCGAAGCGAGCAAGAACGCCTCGCTGGCCAAAGCGCGCGAATCCATCGACCGCCTGAATCCTGTTCCCGCGTAAGGAGAACCACATGACGACCAGAAAAATCCAGCAGGTCATCCAGGGGCAACCGGCCTCCGACGGCGCGGGCGTGAAGCTGATCCGCAGCCTGGGAGCCGCGAACCACGGGTCTCTCCCTCTCCGTGCGGATCCGTTCCTGATGCTCGACGCGTTCTCCTCCGAGAACCCGGACGATTACGTGGCCGGCTTTCCCTCGCACCCGCACCGCGGCTTCGAGACGGTGACCTACCTGCTCGACGGCCACATGCTGCATGAGGACCATCTCGGCAACAAAGGCAACCTCAAGAGCGGCGGCGTGCAATGGATGACCGCGGGCCGCGGCATCATCCATTCCGAGATGCCGCAGCAGGAGAACGGCCGCATGCGCGGCTTCCAGCTCTGGATCAACCTGCCGGCGAAGGAAAAGATGAAGCCCGCGGGCTATCGGGACATCCAGGCGAATGAGATTCCGTCGGCCTCGTTTCCCGGCGGCAGCGTGAAAGTCATCGCCGGGAAATTCGATGCTGCGAGCGGACCCGTGCAGGGGGGGGCGACCGAGCCTTTGTATTGGGACGTCCTTCTCGAAAAGGGAAAAGCATTTGAAGCAAAAATTCCCGCAACCCACGCTGTCTATGTGTATCCCTTCGAAGGCAGCATCGAGATCGAGGATCGTCCGCTCAAAACGCACCAGGGCGGCGTGCTCGGCTCGGGCGATACGGTCGAGGTCAAGGCCGGCGCGGACGGCGCGCGCTTCCTGGTGCTCGCGGCCAAGCCGATCGGGGAACCGGTCGTGCAATACGGCCCGTTCGTGATGAACACGCGCGAGGAAATCGAGCAGGCCATTCGCGACTACCAGAACGGCGAACTGACGGAAGTTGCCGCCTGATGGATCCACGACCGCGCCGATGATCGCCAGCGCCTAGAGGACTCGTTCGCGGTAGGCGACGACGATCGGCTCGGCTAAGCCGCCGCGGGGGCTGTGCTCGTTTTCATTCATCGGCTGCCTGCGATTCTACAAGCCGGCGGCATTGACATGCTCCGGGGCAAATCCGATGATGTCGCCCCCATGCCCGCCATCACCGCCTCTTCCGCACTCTCGAAGCTTCGCATCCTGGACCTCACGCGCGTGCGCGCCGGTCCGACTTGCGTGCGCCAGTTCGCCGATTTCGGCGCCGACGTGATCAAAATTGAAAATACTGTGCCCGAAGACATGGGCGGGCCGCGCGAAGGGCCGGATTTTCAGAACCTGCACCGCAACAAGCGCTCCCTCACCCTCGACCTGAAATCGCCGCAGGGCAAGGACATCTTCATGAAGCTGGTGAAGACCGCGGACGTGGTGGTCGAGAACTACCGTCCCGACGTGAAGGACCGCCTCGGCATCGATTACGCATCGCTCAGAAAAGTGAACAAGCGCATCATCCTCGCCAGCATCTCCGGCTTCGGCCAGGACGGCCCCTACCGCGCGCGGCCGGGCTTCGACCAGATCGCGCAGGGCCTCTCGGGAATCATGTCGGTGACCGGCAAGCCCGGTGAAGGCCCGATGCGTGTCGGCTGCGCGGTGGCCGACGTCGGCGCCGGACTGCTGGCCGCGCTCGGCATCATGACAGCGCTGCTGGAGCGCGAATCTTCCGGCGAGGGCCAGTGGGTGCAATCCAGCCTGCTGCAGGCCGGTCTGCAGCTGCTCGATTTCCAGGCGGCGCGCTACACCATGTCGGGCGACGTGCCGCAGCAGGTCGGCAACGACCATCCGACCAGCATGCCGACCTCCGCCTACACCACCGCCGACGGTCACATGAACGTCGCGGCCACCGGCACCAAGATGTGGCAGCGCGTCTGCGAGGCGGTCGGGCGAATGGATCTCTTCGAGCACCCGGACTTCAAGACCGCCGAAGCGCGCGCGAAGAACCGCAAACCGCTCAACGAGGCGCTCAACAAGGGCTTCCTCGCGAAGCCCAGCGCCGAGTGGGTGGAGATCATGAACAAGGCGGGCGTGCCCTGCGGCCCGATCTACAGCATGGACCAGGTGTTCGCCGATCCGCAGGTAAGGCACATGCAGGCGGCGGCCGAAGTGCAGAGCAAAAAACTCGGCAAGCTGAAGCTCATCAACCAGCCTGTCAAGCTTTCGCGCACGCCGGCGAAACTCCTCGCCGCGAGCCCCGAGCGCGGCGAGCACACGGAAGAGGTATTGCTGGAAATCGGTTTTGATAAAACTGAAGTGGAAAATTTCAAAAGCAAAGGAATCGTGTAATGGCCGAGCTCAAAACCTCCATCGCGAACGGCGTTGCGACCGTTCTTTTCTCAAACCTGCCGAAGATGAATGCGATGAGCTTCGACATGTGGAACGCGGTGCCGAAGACGTTCGCGGAACTGGACGCCGACCCGGAGGTGCGCCTGATCGTCTGCGCCGGCGACGGCGACAAGGCCTTCATCTCCGGCGCCGACATCTCGCAGTTCGAGAAGCTGCGCGGCACCGTGGAAGCGCAGATCGTCTACAACCAGGCGGTCGAAGCCGCCTACCAGGCGCCGATGAACACCACCAAGCCGGTGGTCGCGCGCATCCGCGGCATCTGCATCGGGGGCGGCCTCGGTTTCGCCGCGGCCTGCGACTTGCGCATCTGCTCCGACGACTCCATCTTCCGGATGCCGGCCGCGCGCCTCGGCCTGGGCTACAGCCCGGTGGGCGTGCGCCGCTTCATGAACGTGCTGGGCGCTTCCAACACCACCGACATTTTCATCTCGGCGCGCAAGTTCGACGCGAAGGAGGCGCTGCGCATGGGCTTCGTGAGCAAGGTGGTGCCCGCCGCCGAGCTCGAGAAGACGGTGGCCGACTACTGCAGGCAGGTGGCGGAGAACGCGCCGCTGACGGTGGCCGCCGCCAAGTACGCGGTGCAACAGTGGCTCAAGGACGAGAAGGACCGCGACCTCGCCAAGGCGATGAAAATGGTCGAAGCCTGCTTCGCCAGCGAAGACCACAAGGAAGGCCGCAAGGCGTTCATGGAAAAGCGCACTCCGGAGTTCAAGGGAAAATGAAAGCGCTTTGGGGGTTTGCGTTCATTTGCCTTTGCACCTGGGCGAATGCGCAAACCTATCCCGTAAAACCGATCCGGCTCATCGTCGGCTATCCACCGGGCGGTTCGGGCGATTTCACGACGCGGTTGATCGGCGACGAGTTGTCGAAGGAACTCGGCGTCGCCGTCGTGGTGGAGAACAAGCCCGGCGCGGGCGGCTCCATTGCCTCGGAATTCGTCGCCAAGTCGGCACCCGACGGCTACACCATCCTCAACCAGGGCAACCACCAGATCAACAAGAGCCTGTACAAGACGCTGGGATACGATGAGAAGGATTTCATCCCGGTATGCCGGGTCGCCAACGGGGCAACGGTGCTGGTGGTGAACAACGACACGCCCTTCAAGAATATGCGCGACCTGATCGCCTACGCGAAGGCCAACCCGGGCAAGCTGTTCATGGCGTCTGCCGGATTCGGCTCGGCGCCGCACCTGGCGTCGGTCGCTTTCGAATCTGCCGCCGGCATCAAGTTCAGCACGGTGCAGTTCAAGGGCGGCGGCCCGGCGGCGCAGTCGCTGGTCGCCGGAGACACGCAGGTGATGTTCGCCACTTCGCCCACCGTGATGGGATTCATCAAGGGCGGCCGCATGCGGCCGCTTGCGATCAGCATGCCCAAGGCCTCGCCCGCGATCCCGGGCATTCCCGGCGCGGAGGAAGCCGGCCTGCCGGGCTACGAATCGAGCTTCTGGTTCGGCCTGTACGTGCCGGCCGGAGCGCCGGCGGAGATCGTGAGGCGCATCCACGCCGCCGCGGCGAAGGGCCTGTCCAAGCCCGAGGTTCGCGACAAGGTCGCCCTGCAGGGCATGGACGCCGCGCCGTCGGCGTCGCCGGAAGCCTTTGCCGCCGAGATCCGCGCCGAGGCGCCGGGCATCGAGCGCTCGATCCGCGAATCGGGCGCCAAGGTCGAGTAGCAGGCCTTACATCCTGTTTCAATTGGTAGCAACGACGCGGCGCTGAAAGGAGTCCAATCGTCATAGGCAAAAGGAGGCGCCATGACGAAAGCACTCAAGTTCCTTGCCGCACTGCTGTTCGCTTTACCGCTTTTCGCGCAAGCGCAGGCGCCGCGTGCGGGATCTCCCAACTACTCGCAGCCCGAGCTCGACCAGATGCTCGCGCCCATCGCGCTCTATCCCGACGCGCTGCTGTCGCAGGTACTGATGGCCGCGACCTATCCGACCGAAGTAGTCGAGGCTGCGCGCTGGACGCGCGCGAACGGAGGCCTGCAGGGCGACGCCGCGGTGCGCTCGGCGCAGGGCGAAAACTGGGACTCGAGCGTGATATCGC